>CAMZIX010000007.1 GCA_947307375.1 uncultured Clostridia bacterium
CGACGCCAGACCCGTGTCCGAGATCATGGACGAGAACGTGATCTCCGTCAGCACCCTGACCGACCAGGAGGAGGTCGCGCAGATGCTGTCGAAGTACAACTTCCTCGCCCTGCCCGTGGTCGACAACGACGGGCGCATGGTCGGTATCGTCACCTTCGACGACGCGATCGACGTCCTCGTGGAAGAGACCACCGAGGATATCGAGAAGATGGCCGGTATGCTCCCCTCGGAGAAGACCTATCTGCGCTCGAGCGCCTGGGATCTGTTCAAGCACCGCATCCCCTGGCTGATGCTGCTGATGATCTCCGCCACCTTTACCGGCATGATCATCACCTCCTTCGAGGACGCGCTGGCCGCGCAGGTCGTGCTGACCGCCTTCATCCCGATGCTGATGGACACCGGCGGCAACTCCGGCTCGCAGGCCTCCGTCACGATCATCCGCGCCCTGAGCCTGGGCGAGCTGGAGATCTCGGATCTGCCGCGCGTCGTCTGGAAGGAGATCCGGACCGCCGTGCTCTGCGGCGTCGCCCTCGCGCTGATCTGCTTCGGCAAGATCCTGCTGGTCGACAGGCTGCTGCTCGGCAACACCGACATCACGCTCCTGACGGCCTTTGTCGTCTGCTTTACGATGGCCGTCACGGTCCTGATCGCCAAGCTCGTCGGCTGCACGCTGCCGATGGGCGCCAAGAAGCTCGGCTTCGACCCGGCCGTCATGGCCAGCCCCTTCATCACCACGATCGTGGACGCGCTGTCGCTGCTGGTCTACTTCGGCATCGCCCGCGCCCTGCTGGGGCTGTAGGTTTCAGTCTTTCGTCTGTCAATTTCAGAAAAGAGAACGGAGGGACCTTTTGGTCCCTCCGTTCTCTTTATACCGCCGCCAGGATGTGCATGTTCCGCAGCTGCGCGCTGCGGATGCGGTCGTTCACCGCGCTGGCCAGCTTTTCCGGATCCCCGGTCCCGGCCAGATCCTGCGCCCGGACCTCCGCGGCGACCGCCGCGCAGATCGCCTCGATCTCCGCGCGCTTTTCTTCCCCGCAGGGCGTCGTCAGGATCCGCTCCAGCGGCTCCGCCAGACCGGACAGCTTCGGCAGTTCCCGCAGCGCGCGGAAGCGCCACTTGTAATAGGGCCGGTAGCGCCGCGCCAGCAGGAAGGCCGCGGCCATCGCGTGCTCGGCGAACTCGATCGCCGCGAGCTGCGCGGCGCCGCTCTCCCCGTGCTTCAGACAGCGCGGGACGTTGTACTGTCCGGCCTGCGCCATCAGCAGCAGATGCCCGGCCAGGCGCTTGAGGCGGACGTCCTCCGGGAAGTACGCCAGCTGCTCGCGGATGCGGCTCACCTCGCCCCAGTTGTCGAAAAAGACCTCTCCGTTCGTGGCCTCGGCCAGCGCCTGCTCCGGCAGCGTCAGCCACTGCTCGGTCGTCAGCGCGCCGTTCGCCGCGCCCACGGTCCTGCGGAAAAAGTCCGCCGTGCGCAGCACGCCGTGACGCGCGCCGCCCACCGGCAGCAGCGCCGGCCGGGAGAAACCCTCAAAGTCCTTCGGGAGCTTCGCATAGGCGCGCTCCAGCAGGAATTCCTGCCGCCGGTCGACAAGCTCCTCCTCCGGCAGGAGGATGCAGAAGCCCGGCTCGAAATCGTGGTCGCGCGAAACCTCGTCGTCCCAGCCGAAGCACTCCGAGCCGCTGCCGAAGAGTCCGACCGCGAGATACGGCAGCAACTCCGGGAACTGCTCCTCCAGCATCGGCCGGCCGAACTGCCCGAAATAGGCGCGCGACAGTTCAAGTCCTTTCATAGATGCGCGCCGCCTCCTTCTGCAGCTCCTCCGCGGCGAGGAAATATCCGTAATACGAAAAGCTGGGGGCGCATTTCTCGCAGACGAAGGCGTAATAGCCGTTGCGCGGGGCTGCCTCGTCCTGCAGCAGCTCCCAGGCCCGGTCGAGCAGCGCGAAGATCCGCGTCTCCCCGGCCTCCAGGCCCTGCTGCGCCGCGACGGCGTCGGCCATGTTCAGGCAGGTGATCGCCTGCTCCAGCGTCCCGCCGGGGAGCTTGCCCATCTGCTCCATCGCCCTGTCGTAGAGTGCGAAGGCCTCGTCGAAGCGGCCGAGCGCCTGATTGGCCAGCGCCATGTTGTTATAGAGCCCGCCCAGCAGCTCCGGCCGGACGCCCGTGCCGGACTCATAGGCCGCCCGCGCCTTTTCGAACAGCCCGAGCGCCCGCTCGTTGTCCCCGAAGGCGCTGCAGGCCGTGGCGGCGTTGACGTAGGTGGTGCCCGCGCTGACCGAGCCCTCGAAGTCCAGCCTGCCGAGCAGCGCCAGCGCCTCGTCCACACGGGCGAGGGCCTTGTCCTTGTCGCCGGTCTTGCGGTAATGGCCGATCAGCTCGTTCGTCAGCAGCAGCTGGCCGCGCAGATCCCGCCCGAGCCTGGCCTCCTCCATCCAGTAAAGGAGGTGCCGCTCCGCGCCGGCGTAGTCCCGGCGGCTCATGTATTCGTCCAGCTTCTCGACGATCCGCTGCTGCGGCACCGCACGGATCGCGGGCTCCGCGCCGTAGGGCTCGCCGCACAGCAGGCAGGCGGGCTCGACATAATCCTCGGGCCGCAGGACTTCGTTTTCCTTGCTCATGGTCTTTTCCTTTCCCCGGCCTCGCGGCCGGGTCTCATCTTCTGTTTTTATCTTACCATCCCCGCGGGAAAAACACAACCGGATTCCTCTCTCTGTCAAAGGAGCCAAAACAGCGCGCCGCCGGAAAGGAAAAATTGTATCATATGCTTGAAAAACCGGCCTCCGCGTGCTATAGTAACACTATCATCGCCGGCCGCCCGCGCGGCCGCCGGGAAACTCGAAGGCCCGGCCGTCCTTCCGGCGGCCCGCTTTCAATCGAACATAAGGAGGAAATCATGAAAAAGACACTTGCACTGATCCTTGCTCTGCTGATGGTGTTCGCGCTCGCCGCCTGCGGCCAGAAAGCGCCCGCCGAAGCGCCCGCCCAGGACGCCGGCAACGATCTCGTCGCCGCCGCCAAGGCCGAGGGCGAGCTTGTCGTCTACGGCTCCTGCGAGGAGGAATACCTCACCGCCGTCTGCAACAAGTTCCAGGAACTGTACGGCATCAAGACCACCTTCCAGCGTCTGTCCACCGGCGAGGTGCAGGCCAAGATCGAGGAAGAGAACGGCAATCCCTCCGCTGACGTCTGGTTCGGCGGCACGACCGACCCCTACAACGTCGTCGCTTCGGAAGGCCTGCTGGAGCCCTATGAGGCCGTCAACGCCTCCCATCTGCTTGGACCCATGTACCGCGACAAGGACGGCTGCTGGTACGGCATCTACAAGGGCATCCTGGGCTTCATGGTCAACAAGGACGAGCTCGACCGCCTCGGTCTGGAGGCTCCTCAGGACTGGGCCGATCTGCTCAAGCCCGAATATGAAGGCAAGATCTGGCTGTCCAACTACAACACCGCCGGCACCGCCAAGCTGGTCATCAACACCATGATCCAGAAGTACGGCCACGACGAAGGCATCCAGTACCTCGTAGACCTGGACAAGAACATCGAAGTCTACACCAAGTCCGGCTCCGGCCCGAGCAAGAACGTCGGCACCGGTGAGTGCATCATCGGCATCGGCTTCCTGCATGACGGCATCCACCAGATCGTCGACAACGGCTACGGCAACATCCAGCTGATCATCCCGTCCTCCGGCACCTCCTTTGAGATCGGCGCCACCGCCATCTTCAAGGGCGCCGCTCACCCGAACGCCGCGAAGCTCTGGGTCGAGTTCGCGCTCTCTCCCGACTGCGTGAATCTGGCCAAGGAGAACGGTTCCTACCAGTTCCTGGTCATCGACAATGCCGAGCAGCCCTCTCAGGCCGCCGAGTTCGGTCTGGATCCCAACAATGTCATGGATTATGACTTTGCCGACGCCAAGGCCAACACCACGACCTATATCGAAGAGGTCATGACGGCGATCGCCAACTCCGGCGCCGACGTGGGCGAGGGTCGTTTCCAGACCAGCTGATTTCAGTCCTCTGCATGGATGGCGGGTTCTTCCCCGCCATCCTTTTTCATATTCCTGATTGAAAGGGGCGAATCCTATGGCAAGAGGCCAGGGCGCGGCGCTGGATCGGAAAAAACTGATGGCCGATCCCATCATGGTCACCACCATCGTCGTGCTGATCACCTTTTTGACCCTGTTTATCCTCTACCCGCTGGCGATCCTGCTGGTGGACAGCTTCGTGGGCGACGGCAGCTTCGGCCTCGGCATTTTCCGGCGCATCTTCGCCATGCCAAGCTTTACCCGCGCCATCACCAACACACTGAAGGTCGGCTTCGTCGTCGGTATCTTCTCCACGCTGGTCGGCCTGCTGTTCGCCTATGTGGAGGTCTATGTGCGGCTCAACAAATTCGCCGGCGGCCTGTTCAAGGTCGTTTCGATGCTGCCGGTCGTTTCGCCGCCCTTCGTGCTCTCCCTGTCGATGATCATGCTCTTCGGCAAGGCGGGCATCATCACGCGCTTCCTGTTCCATATCTATGACAACAGCGTCTACGGCTACTGGGGCATCGTCATCGTCCAGACCCTGACCTTCTTCCCGGTCTGCTACATGATGCTCAAGGGCCTGCTGAAGAACATCGATCCCTCGCTGGAGGAGGCTGCGCGCGACATGGGCGCCAGCCGCTGGAAGGTCTTCACCAGCGTCACGCTGCCGCTGATGCTGCCGGGCCTCGGCAACGCCTTCCTCGTGACCTTCATCGAGTCCATCGCGGACTTCGCAAACCCCATGATCATCGGCGGCTCCTACGATACGCTGGCGACGACCATCTACCTGCAGATCACCGGCGCCTACGACAAGGCCGGCGCCGCGGCGATGGCCGTGGTGCTGCTGTGCATCACGCTGGTGATGTTCGCCGTGCAGAAGTACTACCTCGAGGCCAAGACCGCCGCGACCCTGACCGGCAAGGCCAGCCGCGCCCGCATGCTGATCGAGGACAGGAGCGTGAAGGTCCCGCTGACGATCCTCTGCTCGCTCGGCGCGATGTTCGTCATCATCATGTACATCTGCGTGCCCATCGGCGCCTGCTTCCCCACCTGGGGCTACAAGTTCTTCCCGCTCACGGGCAAGTGGTTCGCGCAGGTCTTCACCAAATACCACGGTTTCAAGGCCTTTAGGGACTCCTTCGTGCTCTCGCTGATCGCCTCGCCGATCACGGCGCTGCTGAGCATGATCATCTCCTACCTGGTCGTCAAGCGCAAGTTCAAGGCCAAGGGCTTCATCGAAGCGGTCTCGATGCTCGCGATGGCCGTGCCCGGCACCGTTCTCGGCGTCGGCTACATCCGCGGCTTCTCGGGCGGCCTGTTCCACACAGGCTTCCTGCAGGGCATCTACGGCACCGGCCTGATCCTGATCATCGTGTTCGTGGTGCGTTCGCTGCCCACCGGCACGCGCAGCGGCATCTCCGCCCTGCGGCAGATCGACAAATCCATTGAGGAATCGGCCTACGACATGGGCGCCGACAGCTTCAGGGTCTTCATGACCGTGACCCTGCCGCTGATCAAGGACTCCTTCCTCTCCGGTCTCGTGACCGCCTTCGTGCGCAGCATCACCGCCATTTCCGCGATCATCCTGCTCGTCACGCCGAGCTTCCTGCTCATCACCGTGCAGATCAACGAGTTCGCGGAGAAAGGCGCCTTCAGCCTTGCCTGCGCCTTCGCCACCATCCTGATCATCATCACCTACGGCGCGGTGCTGCTGATGAACCTGTTTATCAAGCGCTTCGGCACCAGCAAGATCAACAAGGAGGATTAAGCCATGGAGAAAGTGAAAAAAGGCGTCCGTCTGGACCATATCTCCAAAATTTATCAGGATCCGAAGACCGGCAAGGAATTCTATGCCGTCAAGGATACCTCTCTGACCATTGAGCCCGGCTCCTTCGTGACGCTGCTGGGGCCCTCCGGCTGCGGCAAGACCACCACGCTGCGCATGATCGCCGGCTTTGAAAGCCCGGACGAGGGCGAGATCTACCTCGGCGACGAGCCCATCAACGAGCTGACGCCCAACAAGCGCGACACTGCGATGGTCTTCCAGAGCTACGCGCTGCTGCCGCACTACAACGTCTTCGACAACGTGGCCTACGGCCTGAAGCTGCGCAAGGTGCCGGCGGACGAGATCAAGAAGCGCGTGACGAAGATCCTCGCTCTCGTCGAGCTCGCCGGCATGGAGAGCCGCATGACCAACCAGCTCTCCGGCGGCCAGCAGCAGCGCGTCGCGCTGGCGCGCGCCCTGGTCATCGAGCCCTCGGTGCTGCTCTTCGACGAGCCGCTGTCGAACCTCGACGCCAAGCTCCGCGTCACGATGCGCACCGAGATCCGCCGCATCCAGCAGGAGGTCGGCATCACCGCCATCTACGTCACCCATGACCAGTCCGAGGCCATGGCCCTGTCGGACCAGATCATCATCATGAACAAGGGCGTCGTGGCGCAGATGGGCACCCCGCAGGAGATCTACTACCACCCGGTGGACGAGTTCGTGGCCGACTTCATCGGCGAGGCGAACTTCCTCCGCGGCAAAATGATCGGAGGCAGCAGCCAGGGCTACATCACCCTCGACGTCGAGGGCAACCCGCTGCGCGTGCCCGCGCCCGAGCAGATCGACCCGGACAAGGAGTACACCGTCGTCCTCCGTCCCGAGGCGGCGACCCTGGCCGACGAGGGCGGGCTCCCCTGCCGCGTCGTGCTCAGCTGCTTCATGGGCTCCTACCAGAACTACCATGTGCTGGTCGGCGACACGCTCGTCAAGCTCGAGGAGCACAATCCGAAGAACAAGCGCATTTATCAGGTCGGCGAAGAATGCTCGCTCGTCTTCGAGCCCGATTCCGTCCACGTCCTGTAAGCTTCGTTCCCAAAACGAAAAAGACTCAGATCCGTCGGATCTGAGTCTTTTTTCTTTATTTGGCCCGCCGGTCCAGCAGGCGGAGGATCTTTGTCTGCACGGGCAGGCGCTGATACCTCGGGTAGTCCGCGCGGTATCGCTCCAGCAGGACGCGGGCATCCTCCCGGTTCAGAGCCGGGACCAGACGCTCCGCCGCCCCCTGCACGGCCAGAAGCATCCAGTAGGCGCTCCGCGGACAGTCCTTCGGCGGCGGAGCAAGGATCTGCTCCAGCAGCGCGCGGACTTCAGACGGCTCCGGCTCTGCCTCCGCCGCTTCCTCCAGCAGAGCATCCAGCGCCGCAGCGAAGCGATCATGGCAGGGATCGTCGGCCGGGCCGCCCTTCATGCCGAAGGCTCCGGCGAAGGGGCTTTTGCTGCGCTCCACCGCCCGGACCTCCTCCAGATAGGCCCCGATCAGCGCCCGCAGGCGCTCCGGGCGTTCAGCCGGCTCAGGCAAAGGGATTCTCCGTCGGGTAAGGCAGGCACTTCGGCTGATTCCAGCCGATATCGCCGACGCCCAGGAACTTGAAGACCTCGAACAGCGCCTTGCCGTGATGGCCGAAGGCCACCGCGCCGTGGTGCGGGAAGCGCTTCTGGATCAGCACATGGCGGTAGAAGCGGCCCATCTCATGGATCGCGAACACGCCGATGCCGCCGAAGCTCGTCGTCGCCACGGGCAGCACCTCGCCCTCCGCGATGTAGGAGCGGAGCTTGCCCTCGCTGTCGCACTGGAGGCGGAAGAAGGTGATCTCGCCCGGGGCGATGTCGCCCTCGAGGGTGCCGCGGGTAAAGTCGGGCTCCGATCCGGCGGGCTCGAGCAGACGGTGCTGGATCAGCTGATACTTGACGGCGCGGTCAGCGCACATCTTGCAGCTCGGGGTGTTGCCGCAGTGGAAGCCCATGAAGGTATCGGTCAGCGTGTAGTCGAACTTGCCCTTGATCTCGCTCTCCCACATCTGCGCGGGCACGGAGTTGTTGATATCCAGCAGCGTGACCGCATCGCCGGAGACGCAGGCGCCAATGTACTCGCTCAGCGTGCCGTAGATATCGACCTCGCAGCTCACGGGGATGCCGCGGGAGGCCAGACGGGAGTTGACGTAGCAGGGCTCAAAGCCGAACTGCTGCGGGAAGGCCGGCCAGCACTTGTCGGCGAAGGCGACGTACTTCCGCGCGCCCTTGTGCTCCTCCGCCCAGTCGAGCAGGGTCAGCTCGAACTGCGCCATGCGCTCCAGCAGGTCGGGGAAGTAGCGGCCCTCTCCCATCTCCTTCGCCATATCCTCGCAGACCGCGGGGATGCGCGGATCTCCGGCGTGAGCCTTGTAGCTGACCAGCAGATCCAGCTCGCTGTTCTCCTCGACCTCGACGCCGAGCTCATACAGGCCCTTGATCGGCGCGTTGCAGGCGAAGAAGTCCTGCGGGCGCGGACCGAAGCTGATGATCTTGAGATTCTTCACGCCGATGACCGCGCGGGCGACCGGGAAGAAGTCCTTGATCATTTTGCCGATGTCCTCCGCCGTGCCGACGGGGTACTCGGGGATATAGCCCGGCAAATGCCGCATGCCGAGGTTGTAGGAGCAGTTGAGCATGCCGCAGTAGGCGTCGCCGCGGCCGTTGATCAGGTCGCCGTCGCCCTCGGCGGCCGCGACGAACATGCAGGGGCCGTCGAAGTACTTGGCGATCAGGGTCTCGGGCGTCTCGGGGCCGAAGTTGCCGAGGAACACGACCAGGGCGTTGCAGCCGGCGGCCTTGACGTCCTCAACGGCCTTGAGCATGTCCTTTTCGTTCTCCACGGTGACAGGGCACTCGTAGATGTTGCCGCCGCAGGTCTTCACGATGGCGGCGCGGCGCGCTTTGCTCAGCGCGATGGGGAAGCAGTCGCGGCTGACGGCGATCAGGCCGAGCTTGACTTCGGGAATGTTGGTCATCATCTTACAGATCCTCCTTGATGTCTATATTCAGGCCGCGCAGACCGATGTGCGCGCCGTTTTTCGCTTCGTTGGAATCGGGATGCGCCAGCAGCCACTTGTTGCGGGCGGTCATCCAGGTATCTTCCTCGTTTTTCGGCTCATAGGCCGGCTTCTCGGTGTTGGTGCCCTTCGGCAGCACCACCGCCACGCGGAAGCCGCAGTGCGGACAGGTGTGGCAGGGCGCGTAATGGAGGGTCGTGGCAAAGACCTCGACCGGCAGGCCCTTCGGCACGCGGAAGGCCTTGACCTTGTCCGTATCGAGCACGCCGTCGACGATCTCATCCTGTTTGGCCAGCAGCAGGATAAAGTCCTTCCAGCCGATGTTGATCTCGCTGTCCCGGTGGTATTCGAGACAGTTGAGCTTCGTGTTGTGCCCCCAGCACATGCCGAGCTGGATCGGCATGCCGCCGTAGGCGCGGTCCCGGAGCTCCTGGAAGATCGCGCAGGCCTCCAGGCTGTCGATGCCGGGCTGATAGGCCGTGCCCTCCGGCATCGGGACGGCCTCCATGGCCGCCAGCAGCTCCTGCGTGTCATAGCCCTCCAGCAGCTTGCCGTAGGCCTTGAATTCCGGGTCTTTGACCGAATAGATCTTCATGCTTTGCCCTCCTTACCGGATCTCCGGAAACAGGTTTTTCACCGCCGGATAGATTTTTCTGAATTTCTGATACTGCGCCTCGTAGCGCGCGGTCAGCGCGGGATCGGGCTCGGTCGTCGAGGCCAGCTCCACCAGCGCGTCCGCCGCCGCCTGCACCGTCGGGAACAGGCCGCAGCCCACCATCGCGAGCATCGCGCCGCCGTAGCCGGGTCCCTGCTCGGTCTTGACCATGTCCAGCGGGATGCCGAGGACATTGGCAAAGATCGTCCGCCAGAGCGGGCTCTTGGCGCCGCCGCCGCAGAGGAAGCTGCGCGGGATGTCGAGGCCGAGGCTCTTCGCCACCTCGAAGGAATCGCGGATCGCGAAGGCCACGCCCTCCAGCACCGCCTGGACCAGGTCGGCGCGGCTCGTGTCCATCGTCATGCCGATGAAGCAGCCGCGGGCGTTCACGTCGTTGATCGGGCTGCGCTCGCCCATCAGGTAGGGCAGGAAGAAAACGTGGTTCCGTCCCAGCTTCTCCTCGGTCAGATCCTTTTGCTCGGCGGCGTAGTCCGTCGTTTTCAGGATGTCGTCGCAGAGCCACTTGTTGCAGCTGGCCGCCGAGAGCATGCAGCCCATCAGATGGAAGCCGCCGTCCGCGTGCGCGAAGGCGTGCAGGGCGTTGTTCGGGTCGACGCCGAAGCTGCGCGAGGAGATGAAGACCGTGCCGCTGGTGCCGAGGGAGATGTTGCAGCCGCCCTCGCCCACGACGCCGGTTCCGACCGCAGCGGCGGCGTTGTCGCCCGCGCCGGCGACGACCTTGCAGTCGCGCGGCAGGCCGAGGGAGCCGGACACGAAGCCCTGGATCGTGCCGATGACCTCGTAGCTCTCAAAGAGCTTCGGCATCTGCGCTTCGGTGACGCCGCAGATGTCCAGCATCTCCTGCGACCAGCGCTTGTGCTGCACGTCCAGCAGCAGCATGCCGCTCGCGTCGGAATAGTCGCAGCTGTGCACGCCGGTCAGGCGGTAGTTGATGTAGTCCTTCGGCAGCATGATCTTTCGGATGCGCGCGAAGTTCTCCGGCTCGTGCTTTTTCATCCACAGGATCTTCGGTGCGGTGAAGCCGGCGAAGGCGATGTTCGCCGTCAGCGCCGAGAGCTTCTCCTTGCCGATCACGCCGTTGAGGTACTCGACCTCCTCGCCGGTGCGTCCGTCGTTCCAGAGGATCGCCGGGCGGATCACGCGGTCGGCTTCGTCCAGCACAACGAGCCCGTGCATCTGTCCGCCGACGCCGATGCCGCGCACCTCGGACTTGTCCACATGCTCGGTCAGCTCGAGGATGCCGTGCTGCACGGCCTTCCACCAGTCCGCCGGGTTCTGCTCGGACCAGCCGGGCTGCGGAAAGGACAGCGGATACTCCTTCGTGACGCTTCTTACGATGCTTCCCTTCTCGTCCACCAGCAGCAGCTTCGCCGCCGAGGTGCCGAGGTCAATGCCGATATACAGACTCGTAACGACCACCTCCTATGGATTTCGGAAATCCGCTCAGTCTCCGGACTGAGCGTCTTTTGTTTTCTCCTGCGCCTGCTTCTCCGCGCGGTAACGCCGCACGGTGTATGCGATGACCGCCGCGCCCGCCAGCGCGAAAAAGATCCCGCTGCCCCAGGCAAACCACGGCGCCATCGTGTTTTTCCCGTTCAGGAAGTCGCGGATCAGCGACACGCCCAAATAAATCAGATAGGCTCCGACGACCGCGCGCAGCGCGGCCCGGTTCATTGACTGCGCCCCGCCGGCGCTTTTCTTTCCGCTCTCGTCTCCGTTCATGACGCGGGCTCCTTTCGATAAAACGGACGGCCCTTGTACAGCCGTCCGTTTTCATAAAGCCAATCAGCTGTTCTTCTTCTTGGAAACCACGTCGAAGATGACGGCGGCCAGCAGGACCAGGCCCTTGACGACCTTCTGGTAGTTCGCGTCGACGCCCATGATGCTCATGCCGATGTTGATAACGCCCATCAGCAGCGCGCCGATGATGACGCCCGGCACGGTGCCGACGCCGCCGTAGGCGGAAGCGCCGCCGATGAAGCAGGAGCCGATGGCGTCCATCTCATAGTTCTGGCCGTAGGTCGGCTGCGCGGAGGTCATGCGGGCGATCGTCAGGATGCCGGCGAGACCGGCCAGCAGGCCCATGTTCGCGTAGGCGAAGAAGTAGATCTTCCTCGTGTCGATACCGGAGAGCTTCGTAGCCGTCTCATTGCCGCCGATGGCGTACAGATAACGGCCGACGGTCGTCTTGGAGGTGATGTAGGTGTAGATCAGCACCACGATCGCGACCCACAGCAGGGCCATCGGGATGCCCTTGTACTGGGCCAGACGCATCGTGAAGAACATCACGACCGCCACGATAATCACGGCCTTGATGATGGTCTTGGCCATGGAATCGACCTCCAGGCCGTTGCGCTTGCGGACGCCGCGGCTGCGGAGCGTGAAGAACAGATACAGCGCGCAGGCCAGGGCGCCCACCACGATGCAGAGGATGTTGATCCCCTCTCCGTGGAAGAAGTCCGGCACATAGCAGTTGGCGCCGCCGCCGAAGATCTGCACGAACTTGGCGTTGGTGACGGAGACCGTCTTGCCCTGCAGCACGACGTTCGACAGGCCGCGGAACACCATCATGCCCGACAGGGTGGTGATAAAGGGCGGGACCTTGACATAGGCGATCCAGAAGGCCTGCCAGGCGCCGATCAGCAGACCGGTGACCAGCATGACCAGCACCGCCAGCCACATGTTCAGGTCGCTGCGCATCATCACGGCGCCGACGGTGCCGACGAAGCAGACCACCGAGCCGACCGACAGGTCGATGTTGCCGCCGGTCAGGATGCACAGCAGCATGCCGGTGGCCAGAACGAACACATAGGCGTTCTGCGCGATGATGTTCGTCAGGTTCTGCGGCAAAAGAAGCTTGCCGTTGGTGCGCCAGGCGAAGAAGGCCGTCACCAGGACCAGCGCGATGATCATCGTGTACTTCTGAACAAAACTCAGGATTTTAGTTTTTGTCGTCATTGCTCTTTCTCCTTTTCTGCCTTTGCCGGATCCGTGGAAAGAATACAGGCCATGATCTTCTCCTGGCTGGCGTCCTGGCGGTAAAACTCACCGACGATGCGTCCTTCGTTGAGCACGTAGATCCGGTCGCTCATGCCCAGGACCTCGGGAAGCTCCGAGGAGATCATAATGACGGATTTGCCCTCCGCCACCAGATCGTTGATGATGCAGTAGATCTCATATTTCGCGCCGACGTCGATGCCTCGTGTCGGCTCGTCCAGGATCAGGATGTCCGGGTCGGCGTACATCCACTTGGCCAGCAGCACCTTCTGCTGGTTGCCGCCGGAGAGGTTCCCGACGTTCTGCCGGACCGAGGGCGTCTTGGTGTTCAGCTTTTTCCGGTATTCCTCCGCCACCGCGAGCTCCTTGTCCTGGTTGATCACGCCGCGCTTGGAAACGCCCTTGAGGTTGGCGAGCGTGGTGTTGACGGAGATCGGGTTCGAGAGGATCAGGCCGCTGCCCTTGCGGTCCTCGGTGACGTAGGCCAGGCCCGCGTCGATCGCCTGCCGCGGCGAGTGGAGCTTGACCTCTTTCCCGTGGATCTCAACGGTGCCGGAGATCTCCGAGCCGTAGCTGCGGCCGAAGATCGACATGGCCAGCTCCGTGCGGCCCGCGCCCATCAGGCCGGAGAAGCCGACGACCTCGCCCTTGCGCACGGTGAAGGAGACGTCGTCGATGACCTTCTTTTCCGTGTAGACCGGGTGGTAGACGTTCCAGTGCTTGACCTCCAGCGCCACGTCGCCGATCTCGACGCCGCTGCGTCTGGGGAAGCGGTCCTCCATTTCACGGCCGACCATGCCGCGGATGATGCGGTCCTCGCTGATGTCGTCGACGCCCTTGTGCAGCGTCTCGATCGTCTTGCCGTCGCGCAGGATGGTGATGTCGTCCGCGACATAGGAGACCTCGTTGATCTTGTGCGAAATGATGATCGAGGTCATGCCCTGCTTCTTGAATTCCAGCAGCAGGTCCAGCAGCGCCTGCGAGTCCTCCTCGTTGAGGGAGGAGGTCGGCTCGTCGAGGATCATCAGGCGGGCGTTCTTGGCCAGCGCCTTGGCGATCTCGACCATCTGCTGCTTGCCGACGCCGATATCCTTGATCAGCGTCTTGGACGACTCCGTCAGGCCGACGATCTTCAGATATTTCGTTGCCTCGGCATGGGTCTTGTCCCAGTCGATGGCAAATTTTTTCCCTTGTTCGTTCCCCAGGAACATGTTTTCCCCGATGCTCATATAGGGCACGAGCGCCAGCTCCTGGTGGATGATGACGATGCCTTTTTCTTCGCTGTCCTTGATTTTGGAGAACTTGCATACTTCTCCCTCGTATACAATGTCTCCGGAGTAGCTGCCGTAGGGATACCAGCCGCTGAGCACGTTCATCAGCGTGGACTTTCCCGCGCCGTTTTCACCGACCAGGGCGTGGATGCTGCCCTTTTTGACGGCGAAGTTGACGTTGTCAAGCGCCTTGACGCCCGGGAATTCCTTGGTGATCCCCCGCATTTCCAGAATGTTGTCCGACAAATTATCCCCTCCAAATCCGAGAGCTTCCTTGTTTTTTTGTCTCCGGACGGAAGCCCGTCCGGGCCGCCCGGGAATACTCCTGCGCCCGTTCCGGTTTTTTCGCGGAAAGCGCGCAGAAAAGCTTCCAAAACTGATTTTACAAACAGGAGTCCTGCTTGTCAAGGCGCTTTAGCGCCTGAAAAGCGGCGGCTTTTTCCCCGGCGCTCAGCCCTGTCCGTAGTAGGCGTTTTTGCCGTGCTTGCGGAGATAGTGCTTGTCCTGCAGCTCCTGCGGCGCGGGCCGGACCTGCGGGTCGATCTGCTCGCAGCGGTAGGCCATTTTGGCGACTTCCTCGAGCACGACCGCGTTGTGCACGGCCTCGGCGGGATCCTTGCCCCAGGCGAAGGGCCCGTGGTTTTTGCAGAGGCAGCCGGGCACGGCGGCGGGATCTTTTCCGAGCCGCGCGAACTCGCTGACGATCAGGAGCCCCGTGTTTCGCTCATAGGCCTCCTCGATCTCTTCCTTCGTCAGGCAGCGCAGGCACGGGATGTCGCCGTAGAAATAGTCCGCGTGCGTCGTGCCGTAGCAGGGGATGTCCCGCCCGGCCTGCGCCCAGGAGGTCGCAAAGCTCGAATGGGTATGGACGATACCGCCGATCTCCGGGAAAGCCTTGTAGAGCTCTGTGTGCGTCGCGGTGTCGCTGGAGGGCTTCCACTTGCCCTCGACCACGTTTCCGTCCAGGTCGACCACGACCATATCGTCGGGCGTCATGCCCTCATAGTCCACGCCCGAAGGCTTGATGACGACAAGGTTTTTCTCCCGGTCGATCCCGCTGACGTTGCCCCAGGTAAAGGTCACCAGACCGTACTTCGGCAGCAGCAGGTTGGCCTCGCAGACGGTTTTTCTGAGTCCCTCAAGCATCTCCCATCACCTCTACGGCGCATTTTTCCAGCGGCAGCGCTTTCCTGTAGCGCGCCAGGAAGCGGTCAAAGCCGTCGACGTCGGCCGCATCCGCCATGAGCGTCGTGGATTTGGCTCCGGCGAAGACCTTGTTGTCCAGATAATCCGGCAGGCTCTCGCCCTCGTCCCGCCAAAGCATGTAGGCGCCAAGCAGCGCCATGCCGTAGGGGCCGCCCTCGCCCGCCGTTTCCATCACGGAAACCGGCGCGCCGACCGCCGCCGAGAGCATCCGCTGCCCGACCTCCGGCGTTTTGAAGAAGCCGCCGTGGCCGTAGAGCTTGTCGATGGCGACCTGTTCGGTCTGCGTCAGGATATCCAGGCCGATCTTCAGCGTCGCGAGCGCCGAGAGCAGGTGTGTGCGCATGAAATTCGCCAGCGTGAAGCGCGCGTCCGGCGTCCGGGCGAACACGGGCCGCCCCTCGTCCAGATCGGTCACGCCCTCGCCGGAGAAGTAGTTGTAGGAGAGCAGTCCGCCGCAGTCGCTGTCGCCCTCGAGGGCTTTGCGGAAGAGCTTGGTGAACAGCTCGCCCTTGTTTGCCTCGATATCCATCAGCTCGCAGAACTCGGAGAAGAGAGAAACCCAGGCGTTGATGTCGCTGGTGCAGTTGTTGCAGTGCACCATCGCGACCGGCAGGCCGTCGGGCGTTGTGACCATGTCGATCTCGCGGTGGACGCCGAGGGGCTTGTCCGTGACGATCATCGCAAAATCGCTCGTGCCCGCGCTGACGTTGCCCGTTCTCACACGCACGGAATCCGTGGCGACCATGCCGGTGCCCGCGTCGCCCTCGCAGGGCGCGACGGGGATGCCGGGCCGCAGCGTGCCGCTCGGATCGAGGAAGCGCGCGCCCGCCTCGGTCAGCGTGCCCGCGTTTGCTCCGGCGGGCAGAACCTGCGGCTGGATGGCGCGCAGGTCGATCCCGGTCAGCGTCCTGAACTTCCGCAGCATGCCCTCATCATAGTCCAGCTTTGCGCTGTCGATCGGGAACATGCCGCTGGCCTCGCCCACGCCCATGAGCTTTTCGCCGGTGAGCTGCCAGTGGATATACCCTGCCAGCGTCGTCAGGAACGCGATGTCCTTCACGTGCTCCTCGCCGTTGAGGATCGCCTGATACAGGTGCGCGATGCTCCAGCGCTGGGGGATGTTGAAGCCGAAGAGCGCCGTCAGCTTCTCCGCGGCCGGGCCGGTGATCGTGTTGCGCCAGGTGCGGAATTCCGCCAGCTGCCTTCCGTCCTTGTCAAAGGGCAGATAGCCGTGCATCATGGCCGACACGCCGATCGCGCCGACGGTCGTCAATTCCACGCCGTATTGTGTCTTCACGTCGGCCTTGAGCTTGGCAAAGCAGGCCCGGACGCCGGTGTGCACCATATCCATCGGATAAGTCCAGATGCCGTCCGCCAGCTGATTCTCCCATTCAAAGTCGCCGGAGGCGACGGGGCGGTGCCGCTCGTCGATGAGCACAGCCTTGATGCGGGTAGAGCCGAGCTCAATACCCAGCACGGTATTTCGTAGATCCATGTCACACTCTCCGTCCACTCTTGATTTGCGCTCAGCGTTTCCGTCTGTTCTTGCGCATCAGGACCACGCTCTGCAGCAGGATAAAGAAGCACAGCATCGCGCCGGTCGTAATGCTCTGCCACCAGGGGTCGCGCAGACCGGAGGTGGTAACGATGGATTTGATGGTGCTCAGCGTCAGCACGCCGAAGAAGGTGCCGATCACGTTGCCGACGCCGCCGGTGAGCAGCGTGCCGCCGATGATGGAGGATGCGATCGCGTTCATTTCCGCCGCGGTCGCGTTGGTGGCGTTGCCGGCGCCGGTGTGCATCATGAACACGAAGCCGGCGATACCGCTGAGCAGACCGCAGAGCAGATGCGCCATGAAGCGCGTTCTGCGCACGTTCACGCCGAGCATCAGCGCGCTCTGCTGGTTGCCGCCGACAGCGTAGAAGCTGCGGCCGAGCTGTCTCTTGCGCAGCAGCAGGAAGATGAGCACCACGATCACGACGGCTATGACGACGCCGATCTCCATGCGCGCCGGGATCAGTACGCCTTTCTTGTTGACGGAACCCAGCCAGGGGATGTCGATGCGCTTCTGCAGGATGTCCATCAGGCTCTGCGGCGCCTTCTGCGGGTCGACGCTGACGATGGTGATCATGCCGCGGGCGAAGAACATGCCCGCCAGCGTGATGATGAAGGGCTGGATCTCGAGGTGCGCGATCAGGAAGCCCTGGACCGCGCCGAAGGCCAGACCGATCAGCAGCGCCATCAGGAGCGCAAAGACGATGCGCCAGGTCTCCGAAAGGCCCATTGCGGCGATGATGCCGTTGAACAGGCCGAGATTGCCGTTGAGGATCATCACCCCCACCATGGCGACCAGCGCCGTCACGCCGCCGACGGAAATGTCGATACTGCCGGTGATCATGACGATGGTCAGGCCGCAGGAAATGATGACCAGGTAAGCGTTGTCATTGAGGATATCAAAGAGCATCTGCGGCTTCCGGAAGCCGCCGCCCCAGATCACCATGGCAAGCGCATACATGCCCACGAAGATGCAGATGGTGATGGTGAGCAGCAGCTGCGTATCGGTGATCGGCTCTCTCCGGCGGATGGAAACGGTCTTTTCGTTGTTCTTCATGGCTCAGGCCGCCTCCTTTTCCGCCGCGACGTGCCGGTTTCCTCTGAGTTTCTTCCAAAGCCGCTCCGTGGCGTTTTTAACGACCGGGGAACCCATCGCGACCAGGATGATGATGACGACCGCTTTGTAAGCCTTGACGTCCGTGGAGGGAACCTTCATGGCGTAGAGCGTGATCGTCAGCGCCTGGATCGCATACGCTCCCAGGATGGAGCCGAGCAGCTTAAACTTGCCGCCGCCGAGGCTGTTGCCGCCGATGGCGACGGCGAGGATCGCGTCCATTTCGATGTTGATCAGCAGCGTTTCATGGTTGATCAGACCAAGTCTGCTCACGCCGATCATGCCTGCCACCGCGCAGCATACGCCCAGCAGGATGAAGGCCAGCAGCTTGATGCCGACGGCATTGATGCCGTTGAGCCGCGCCGCGCCCTGGTTGATGCCGACGGTCTGGATGTACAGGCCCAGCGTCGTAAACCGGAACAGCAGCGCGAAGAGGATGCCCATCACGACCACGATCAGGATCGGCGTCGGGACCGGCACGCCGGGGATGAAGCTGCCGATCGCGCTGATGATCGGGCTCGCTACAGTGGGTGTCGCGCCGCCGTTGATCCAATAGGCGATGCTGCGGCCGCAGGTAAAGAGGATCAGCGTCGCGATCATGGGCTGGATACGGAAGATCGCGACAAGAGAGCCGTTGAAGGCCCCGAAGATCATCGCGACGACACAGCAGGCCAGAAAGGCGACAAGGACCGTCGGCGCCGTGATGGAGCCGCTTTTGAGGACCTTGACGAACACGCTGCCCGCGATCGCCGCCAGCGCGCCGACCGAGATGTCCTGGCCGCCGGAGGCCGCCGTCACCAGGGTCATGCCCATGGAGAGGATCACCAGCTCGGACGCGCCGTTGAGAATGGAGATCAGGTTCCCCTGCAGGACGGGATCGCCGTTGTTGTTGGCGGCGATGCCGACCGAGAAGAAGCTCGGGTCACGGATCAGATTGAAAATCACCAGCAGCAGGATGGCGATCAGCGGGATCAGCAGCTGGGAGTTGTTCACAAAGAATTGGGATGCTCTCCGCTTTTTCATCTCAGTCGCCCCCTCCCGCGATGGTGCGCATCACGCGCTCCTGGTTCAGCTCGTCTCCCGTCAGCTCGCCCACGATGTTCCTGTCGCGCATGACGATGAGGCGCGAGCAGGTGCGCAGCATTTCCTCGATCTCGGAGGAGATGAAGGTGATGCTCATGCCCTCTTCCGCCAGCTTCAAAACCAGCTTCTGGATCTCCGTCTTGGTACCGACGTCGATGCCGCGGGTGGGCTCGTCGAGGATCAGGTACTGCGGGTGCGTGAGCAGCCAGCGGGCGAGGATCACCTTTTGCTGGTTGCCGCCGGAGAGCGACTTGATCGGCGTCTCCGAGGACGCGGTCTTGATGTCCAGCGCCTTGATGTATTCGTCGGCAAAGCTCTCCGCCTTCGCACGGGAGAAGGGGTGGTTCATCCCCTTGATGACCTGAAGGGCGAGGATGATGTTCTCCCGCACCGAGAGGTCCGCAATGATGCCGTCGCGCTTTCGGTCTTCGGGCAGATACCCGATCCCATGCTTCATGGCGTCGAGCGGCTTGGCAATGTTGGTTTTCTTTCCTTCGATTCTGACCGACCCGCCCGTGACGGGATCGGCCCCGAAAATGGCGCGGACGCTCTCGCTCCGTCCGGAGCCGAGCAGTCCGGTAAAGCCGTTCACCTCGCCCCTGGCGATCCGGAAGTCGAAGGGACGGCTTTCGGAGCTGGATAGGGCCTCCGCCTCGTAGAAGATCTCCTTCTGTTCCGAAGTGGAGCTCTCCTTCTTTTTGATGACCGACAGATCTTCCAGATCCTTGCCGATCATCTTCTCCACCAGCTTGACCTGCGGGAGATTCTTGACTTCGTACTCACCCACCAGCTCGCCGTTGCGCAGAACGGTGATCTGGTCGCTGACTGCGTAGACCTGCTCGAGAAAATGCGTCACGAAAATGATGCCGACGCCTCTTCCTTTGAGCTCCCGCATCAGGCCGAAAAGCATTTCGACCTCCTTGTCGTCCAGCGAGGAAGTCGGCTCGTCGAGGATCAGGACCTTGCAGTCCGTGTCCACCGCGCGGGCGATGGCGACCATTTGCTGGACCGCCAGCGAGCAGCTGCCGAGCTGCTGCTTTGGCCGGGCCGGGATGCCGAGGCTGTCCAGGAGCTCTCCGGCTCTCTTTTCCATCGCCTTCCAGTCCACGCCCTTGCCCTTCGTCCGGCCGATGAACATGTTCTCAGCCACCGTCAGGTTCGGGCAGAGCGTGATCTCCTGGTACACGGTGCTGATGCCATAGCTCTGGGCCTCCTGCGGAGAGCGGATGCTGATGGCGGCATCGACCCCTTCGATCCGGATCTCTCCTTCGTCCATGGGATAGACGCCGGTCAGCACCTTGATCAGTGTTGATTTTCCCGCGCCGTTTTCTCCCATCAGCGCGTGGATCGTTCCTTTGCGCAGCGTGAAATCCACATTTTTCAGGGCCTTGACGCCCGGAAAATTCTTGCAGATCCCGCGCATGGTCAATACAATATCGTCCTGCATCCGCTCAACTCCTGTCCCTTTTGTTTAGAGAAAGCGCGGTGTGGACCGCGGATCACTCCACTGTATCCCACACCGCGCCGTTTGTTTAACTGGTGTATGTGCTGCCTGCTCTCAGGGGATTACTCGCCCAGGCCGTAGGTGTCGATGTCCTCCTGCGTGAGCGTGCGGGCGTCGAAGCCCTTCTCAACAGAGATGATCTGCTTGGCTTCGTTCAGGCCTTCGATGGTGCCGCCGGCCTCGAGCGTTTTGATCATCTCATCGATCACAGACGCCTGGAAGGGGCTGCACTGACCATCATAGTTCCAGTTGCCGGCAAGCAGCTCGCGAAGAGCCCACTTGTTGCAGTCAAAGCCCATGACGATAACGTCCTTGTCAACGCCGTGGGAGATGCCGGCCTCGTCCAGCGCAGCGACAGCGCCCTTGGCCATGCCGTCGTTCTCCGCGTAGATAACGTTGAAGGGCTCGCCGGAGTTGATGACAGCCTCCGTGATCTTCTTGGCCTCCGCCTCGTCCCAGGTGGCGGTCTGCTGGACGACTTTCTTCATCGTGCCGGCCTCGAACTGAGCGTCGAGAGCGCCGGTACGGCCGATCTGAGCATCGCTGCCCATCGCGCCCTGGATGTGGATGACGTTGTACTCGGGCAGGTTCTGCTCAAGCAGCCAGTTGACGGCAGTCTCGCCTTCGTTGGCCATGTTGGAGACAACAGCGGCCTCGAAGAGATCCTTGTCGCAGTCGATCATGCGGTCGAAGAGGAACACGCCGATGCCGGCGTCCTTCGCGTCTTTCAGGACGGCGTCCCAGCCGGTGGTCTCGGCAGCGGAGATCAGCAGGTAATCCACGCCGTCGGTGATGAACTGGCGGGCGGCGCTGAGCTGCTCGTCGTTCTTGATGCTGTAGAAGAACTTGGCGTCATAGCCGTTCTCCTCGGTGAAGACGTTCATGAAGTCGTTGACGTTGGCTTCACGGTAGCCGGACTCGGAGGGAGGATTGTTGACAACGCCGACCTTGATCAGCGCGGAGGTGGTTTCGGGAGCGGGGGCGGCGCCTTCCTCGATGCCGAGCTGCTCAAAGGTGTAGTAGCCGGAGTCGATCAGCAGCTCCTTGTAGTTCTCGACCGTGCAGGCCACGGGCTCGCACAGGAAGCTGGGAACGACGCGGACGCCGTTGTTGTAGGTCTCGGTGTCGTTGATGGGGGGCTCCTGGCCCTTCATCAGCGCATCGACCATTTCAACGACCTTCGCGGCGAGGGTGCGGGTGTCCTTGAAGACGGACATGGCCTGCTTGCCCTCGATGAGGTTCTTCATGATGGCGATGTCGCAGTCCTGGCCGGTGATGACCGGGTACACGTCGCCGCTGTAGGAAGACTCGAGCGCGTTCTCAACGCCGCAGGCGGTGGAGTCGTTGGAGGCGAGGACCGCGTCGAGGGGCTTGTCGGCGTAGTTGGAGCTGAGGATGTTCTCAAAGCGGGCCTGCGCAGCGTCGGTCGCCCAGTTGGCGGTGGCGACGACAGCCTTCTCGGTCTGGCCGGAGGGGCAGACCAGCTGGCCGTTGTCCAGATACTGCTGCAGGATGCTCATGGCGCCGTCAAAGAAGAAGTTGATGTTGTTGTCGCCGGGGTCACCGGTGATGAACTCGATGTTGAAGGGGCCCTTGCCGTCCTTCAGGCCGAGCGCCTCTTCGATGAACTCGCCCTGCTTGGTGCCGACGAGCCAGTTGTCGAAGGTGGCGTAGTAGGTCACGGCGTCGGAGTTCATGATCAGGCGGTCATAGGCGATAACGGGGATGTTCTTCTCCTTGGCCTGGGCGAGCACGGTGCCGAGGGAGTCGCCGTCGATGGAGGCGATGACCAGAACCTTGGCGCCGTTGGCGATCATGTTCTCGATCTGAGAGACCTGGGTAGCGATATCATTGGCGCCATACTGCAGGTCGACCGTGTAGCCGGCCTTCTCCAGCATGGCCTTCATGTTCTCGCCGTCCTGGTTCCAGCGCTGCAGATCCTTCGTGGGCATCGCAACGCCGATCAGATTGTCGGCCGAGGCGGGCTTCGCGGCCTGCTGGCCGCAGGCTGCCAGCGCGAAGATCATCGTCAGCGCGAGAAGAAGTGCGAAGAGTTTCTTCATTCTTTTTGTCCTCCTTAAAAAATTTGGTCATTCGGCAGCCGGTTTTCCGGCCCCGAAACTGCGCGAAGTTGTCGCCAACTTCTATAAGATGATTTTACAAATATTGCTCGGCGGTGTCAAGACGAAATTTAGTTTCGCGGTATTTTCGTAAATAATAGATGGAACAAGCCTCTCCTATTTGTGCAAATAGACGATATATAAAATGCTTTAATAAAATTATTTTTCAAAAGTGGCCTGTTTTCTGTTGACTTCAGGCGGAAGCGTGATACAATGGATTCAAATTACTAAAAAGGAGGAGGCAGAAATGACGAAACTCCCCGCTCTGCGGCAGGATCGCCCCTCCGTCCGGAGCCGGATCTACCGCACGCTCTATGATTCGCAGGATTTTTGCTCCCGCCAGAGCCTGGCGGAGATCTGCGGCATCAGCATGCCGACCCTGTATCAGAACCTGAACGAGCTGATCGCCGAAGGCCTCGTCCGCTTCTCCGGCGAGGAGCAGTCCACCGGCGGCCGCCGGGCCCAGGGGCTGGACATCGTGCCGGACGCGCGCTTTTCCGTCGGCATATCGATCAGCGAGCGGACGCTGCGCCTGGTCGCGGCCAATCTGCGCCTGCAGGAGCTGGCCTATGTCTCGCTGCCCTTTGACGTGCACGGCTGCCTGGATGGCAGCTCCCCGAAGGTCGCCGCCTGTCTGGAGGACTTCCTCAACGCCCATTCGCTCGACCGCTCCCGGCTGCTGGGCGTGTGCGTGACCGTGCCGGGCCTTGTCAGCGAGGATCACCTCCTGCTGTACTTCGCCCCCACGCTTGATCTGCGCAATGTCCCGATGGCGGAGCTGCTGGGCGAGATCCCCTATCCGGTCTTTGTCGACAACGACGGCTCGGCCAGCGGCCACGCGGAATGCTTCGTGCGGCGCTCTTCCTGGAACATGGCCTATCTCTCGCTGGAAAACGGCGTCGGCGGCGCGGTGCTGGTGGGCGGCAGCCCCTACACGGGCGACCACAGCCGCAGCGGCGAGTTCGGCCACATCTGCGTCGAGCCGGGCGGCCTGCGCTGCGCCTGCGGCAAGCTGGGCTGTCTGGAGCCCTACTGTTCCCCGCAGCGGATCGAAAACAGCCTCGGCGTATCGCCGGAGGAGTTCTTCCGCGGCGTGGCCGAGCACAAGCCCGAATACGAAGCGCTGCTGTACGACATGCTGCGGCATCTGGCCGTCGCGATCAACAGCATCCGGATGTCGCTCGACTGCGACGTGGTGCTGGGCGGCTTCCTCAGCGAATACCTCGTGCCCTATCTGCCGATCCTGCGCCGCTACGTCCTCGCCGGCAACCCCTTTGAGGAGAACGCCGATTTCGTGCAGTTCAGCACCCTGCGCCGGCACATCACGCCCCTCGGCGCCGCGCTTTACTACATCCGCGAATTCGTCGAAAGCGTCTGAATATACAGAAAAAAGCAGCCGGTCCGAAAGGACCGGCTGCTTTTTTCTGATTGCCTCGCAGAGTTTTTTCGCCGCAGCGAAAAAAGAAATCAAATCGTGTTTTCCGGGGGCGTGTACCTCGGAAAACACACTTTGCGCCCCGCCAGTGTGCGAGCGGAGCAAGTGCGCGCAGCGGGGCGAGATCCTTCTCAACGGAGAGCCCAGCGAAGCGGGGCTCCGTTGAATTTAGATCAGAATGCCGCGCTTTTTCGCTTCGAACGTGAGCTCGTCGCGGAAATTCGGGTGCGCGATCGCGATCAGCTGCTTGGCGCGGCTCGAGAGCGGCTCGCCGCGCAGGTGCGCCACGCCGTACTCGGTGACGATGTAGTCGACGTCGTTCTTGCTGGTCGTGACGA
>CAMZIX010000008.1 GCA_947307375.1 uncultured Clostridia bacterium
GCCGGGCAGACCTCGACGCACTTGCCGCAGGCCACGCAGTTGTCCTTGTTCACATGGGCGCGGTAGGCGGAGGCGGACAGGTTCGGGGTGTTGAAGTACTGGCTGGTGCGCAGGGCGAAGCAGACGCCGACGTCGCAGTTGCAGAGACCGAAGATCTTGTCGGAGCCGTCGATGTTGGTGGTCTGATGGACGTAACCGTTGTCCTCGGCGCGCTGGCAGATGGCAAGAGCCTCTTCCTTGGTGATCGGACGGCCCTTGCCGGTCTCGACCAGATACTCGGCAAAATCGCCGAGACCGATGCAGCAGTCGTCCTGAATCTCGCCGGAGCCCTGGCCGAACAGACGGCGGGCGTTGCGGCAGGAGCAGTAGCCGACGGAGAGCTTGCCGTCGTACTTGTCCAGCCAATGGGAGATATGTTCAATGGATACGGACTTGTTTTCGTGCTGGATAGCCTTTTCCACAGGCAGGACGTGCATGCCGATGCCGTCGCCGCCGGGAGGGATCAGGTGCGTTTTTCCTTCCAGGGGGAGGAAGGTCATCTTGTCGAAGCTCTCGGCCAGCTCCGGATACTTGCAGACCTGGTCATAGACCATATTGGTCATTTCGGCGATGCCGGGAACGAAAAGCTGCACATACCACTGCTTTTCGTGCTGCGGATTTTCATGATGGTACTCCACGATGCCGTGCATCGCGGCGTCGGTCAGCAGCTCCTCGATGCGCTCCTCGGTCTTACCCGTGAGCTTGGCGATCTCCGCAGCCGTCTTGGGCTTGCGCAGACCCATCTTCAGCATGACCTCTGCGATCTCGTCGCTGGTGCAGGTGCGGTCGAGAATGATGTATTCCGGATCGTTCTCCGTCAGCTTTTTCAGGCCGAGCTTGTAGGGGATGCGGTCCGTGATCATCTTTCCGAGTTCAAACAGGATCTCTCTTGCCATAACATGTCTCCTCTCATTGTATATCAGGCCTTGTTTTCAAGATCTCTCTCTAAGTATTTAGATTAACACAGATAGCGGCTAAAGTCACGTTATTTTTCATGTTTTTCCATATGAAATAATCAGACACGGCTTTTGCTATTAGTTTTATTAATAACGAGATATGAAAACTATGAAGTACCTGAATTTGGTCAACTGTGATAAATTTTGAATGAGATATGCTCCTGATATTTGTTCAAACTATAGCAACAAGAGCAAGGAGGAGACCAATGGAACACGAATTCATCGGTTTCGGTACGAAAGCCATTCATGCCGGCAATGTGAAGGATCAGCAATACGGCGCGCTGACGACGCCGATCTATCAGAGCTCGACCTTTGTGTTTGACAGCTGCGAGCAGGGCGGGCGCCGCTTTGCCGGGGCGGAAAACGGCTATATCTACACCCGTCTCGGCAATCCCACCACATCCGTCCTGGAAAACAAGATCGCCGCGCTTGAAGGCGGGGAAGCCGCTCTGGCCACGGCCTCCGGCATGGGCGCGATTTCCTCCTGTCTCTGGACGATCGCGTCTGCCGGGAAGCATATCATTGCAGACGGCACGCTTTACGGCTGTACCTTTGCTCTGCTGAATCATGGTATTCAGCGCTACGGCGTGGACGTGGACTTCATCGACACCTCGGATCTGGAGGCGGTGAGATCCCATTTGCGCCCGAATACCGTGGCTGTCTATTTGGAAACGCCGGCCAATCCCAATCTGAAGATCACGGATATTGCTGCAGTCGCACAGCTGGTGCATGGCTATGATCCTATGATCAAGGTCATCTGCGACAACACTTTCGCGTCGCCCGCGCTGCAGAATCCGCTGAAGCACGGCGCGGACGTCGTCGTGCATTCCGCAACCAAATATCTCAACGGCCATGGGGACGTGGTCGCGGGCTTTGTGGTCGGCAAGGCGGATTTCATCCAGCAGGTCCGCCTGTTCGGTCTGAAGGATATGACCGGAGCCGTGTTGGATCCCTTTGCGGCCTTCCTGCTGCTGCGCGGTCTGAAGACGCTCGAGCTGCGTATGGCGCGGCACTGCGAAAACGCGGCGAAGATCGCGGCCTTCCTTGCGGAGCATCCCGCTGTGGAAAAGGTCAATTA
Organism: uncultured Clostridia bacterium; assembly: GCA_947307375.1. The sequence continues at coordinate 2,074 of CAMZIX010000008.1, forward strand.
TCCCGGCCTGCAGACGCATAAAGGGCATACGGTCGCCGCGCGTCAGATGAAGGCCTTCGGCGGAATGCTGAGTTTCGAGGTCAGAGGCGGAAAAGAGGCCGGCATGAAGCTGGTCAACGCGCTTCATCTGATCACGGTCGCCGTGTCGCTGGGCGACGCGGAGAGTCTGATCGAGCATCCGGCTTCGATGACGCACTCAACCTATTCGCCCGAAGAACTGGCTGCCTCCGGGATCGCGCCGGGTCTGATCCGTTTGTCCTGCGGTCTGGAAAATGCAGAAGATCTGATCGCCGACCTGAAGCAGGCCCTGGATCAAATCTGATAAAACAGAATGAAATGAGGTGAGCATGGCTCACCTCATTTTTTATGTCTCCGCTGTCGTTTTTTGTAGGATGTCGATGAATTGCTTTTCTGCTTCCGACAGCCTGTGCAGCCGCTGGTGTATGAAGCCGAGCCGCATATCGCAGGCGTCGCTCAAAGGAACGGCGATCAGCCTTTCATCGGCGTATCCGTCCGGTAGCACGCCGCTGCCGGTCGAAACGCAGTCTGTGTGCACCATGATATTGTATATGCTTGCCCGGTCGCTGACGTAGACCAGCTGTTCAAAATCAAGACCGGAGCCGTATACGGCCTCCTCTGCATAATTAAGATTGCTTTCCGACTGCGTGAAAACAACGTGAGGATAGGCGCGGAGACGATCGAGCGTCAATTTGGGTTCTTCAGAAAGCGGATGCCCTTTGCGCATGAACACATGAGGATGCAGCGTCACGAGCGGCTCAAAGACAAGATCCTTCTCTTCCAGGGAGCGGACGATATAACGTTCCGTCCGGTCAGAAATGAAGATTACCCCCAATTCGCTCTGCCCGCTGGCTACGTCGCTGATGACGGCCGCCATGTCCGTCTCCTTCAAACTCAGCTGCAGCGGATGCTGACCGAGGGTGTTCAGATATGACACAAAGGCTTTGGCACAGAAAGGATAGCGCTGTGCGGAGACAGACAGATGAACGCGCTCCGCATCCTGCCGGCGGCTGTAATATCGACTGAGTCTGCGGCTCTGCTCCACGATCGGCGTAATCTGGTTCAGGAGTTCACGGCCGTCTTCCGTCAGCGCGATGCCGCGGTTGGAGCGCCGGAAAACCGTGATGTCTAGCTCTTTTTCCACCTCAAGGATCGCGCTGGACAGCGCGGACTGTGTGACGAAAAGGCTCTGCGCCGCCTTGTTCATGGAACCGCAGCGGTCGATTTCCAGGATATAATTCATTTGCTGTAGCGTCACAGGAATCACCTCACGACGGATTTACGATCAGTATGCAACGGCGATGCCGAGCAGTATAAACAGAAGGACAAGGATAAAGTTGACCAGAAACAGTGGCACGCTCTTTTTGACCCACGTAAAATAATCCACTTCGATCATCGACAGGGAGATCAGCAGGACGGGAGAGGTTGGGAAAATCACGTTCGTATAGCCATCCCCGAAGGTATAGAGCAGGACCAGCATTTGTTTGCTCAGTCCGGTTTGGACCATGGCAAGCAGACCCATCACCAGGATCGCTTTGGCTGTCGAGGAGGAAATAAAAAACTCAAGGAGCAGAACGATCAGATAAATGACCAGCGCCACGCCCCAAACACTGTGTCCGGCAATCAGCGTGTTGATCTGATTCACGATCGTCGGCAGGATATGACCGCGGTCAAAGACAAATTTGATGGAGGCGGCGAGCGCGATGAAAACGATGGTCGGAAGTGCGCTGTCGAAGCCGCGCAGAAAGCTTTTCAACACGGTGGAAAGACTCCCGCAGGCGATTCGACCTGTGAGGATCCCGAAGAACAAAAAGTACGCGGTCAGTACTACGACAGTATAATCCCGCAGGAAGGGGAGTACCGAGCAGACGATGATCAGCGCCAGCGCAGTCAGCAGGAATACAGCGTAGACGCGCTTGATCCGCCGTTCAGCGGTCCCGGCGGACTCGATATCCTTGGCAGTCAGCGCTGTGGACTCTCGGAGAACGGCGTCATGCCGGGCAGTCAGGCTTTTGCCGGGATCTCTCTGGATCTGCCGCAGATACAGGAACAGAAAAGCCAGCAGCAGCAGGAACATGACGAAGAAAATGACGATGCGGAACCAGATGTGCTCCATCGGGTTTGCGCCGATGATCTGCGAGGCGAGTAAAACCGTGAAAGGATTGGTGATCGCTCCGGCGAAACCGAAGCCGCAGGAGAGGATGCACACGATGAAGCCGGTAAAGGAGTCAAAACCAACCAGAACACAAAGCGAGGTGACGATGGGCAGCATCGTGAGCATTTCCTCAAACAGGCCGAGGAAGGAGCCGAAGCAGTAAAACAGAAAGGCGATCAGGATCAGCAGAAGCTTCCGTCTCTCACGGAAGCGACCCGAAACGGCGCCGACCAGCGCCCGGATTCCGCCGACGTCGTTCATGACCTGAAAGGACGCCGAGATCACGAACAGAAACAGAGACAGCATGATCAGCGCCAGACCGTCTCCGGATGCAAATACAAGGACGGGTGCAAGCAGTCCCTGCCATAACGGGATCCCGCCAAGATCGTCGCGCCGGATATAATTCAGATAATCCGGCTGCCCGTTCGGAAGAGAAGCGAATTCTCCCTTCGGAACGAGATAGGTCAAAACAATGGAAAAGACGAGCAGGGCCGCCAGAAGGACACAGACCTGGACAAAGGTCTTTTCCGATATGCTGATGAGGGTTCTTTTTGCCTGCTTCTGCTTCATTGGCCGCTCCTCCTGTCATTGTGACCGGCGCGTCTCTTGTTTTCGTTCATTAGATCCACCAGCAGCGCCCAGCGTGCGACCTGGTTCGGCTGCTCTTTGGGATAAAAGTAATACAGCTCGTCCTTGTGATAGAGCTCAAATTCCTCCCCGCAGGAAAAGGCCAGCGCAGGCAAATCGTCGAGCGCTATTGTAAAATCCACGGAATCTGAGACGTAACGAAAGCCTCCGGCATTCAGGGAGCATTTGCCCTCTTCCCGCCGGATCGGCCCGCCGTTTGCCCCGTGTATCTTGGTATGCACGGAGCATGAAAGCGAGATGTGATCCAGTTCGGCCAGCTCCCTGCGCTTGATGCATGCGTAATACGATGCAATACTTCCGATCCCGTCGGTAAAGCGATAATGCTCGTCAAGCCTGTGACGGCTTCCGCAGGCGCGGCAGAACAGATCGTTGCCGCTGCCCATCGTCTGATACAGAGCGCCGCAGTCAGCACAGCGGTACAGGATCGTTTCCAGCCCGACAGCTTTATCCCGCTGCGGATAGCGCGCTAGAGAGACCGCGGAGGCGTCGTTGTAAAGCTCTTTTTCAATGACTGCGTCGATCTCCTCGGCGCTCATCTGCTGCAGCTGCTCGCGTTTGAGCACTCGTACCACACGGACCCGGACCGGGCAGCGGTAATTCTTTTTTCGCCATTTGGGAGCGGAATAATATGCTCCGTCGATCTTCGTCAGCACGAGATCGACTTTGAGCTTTTTATACAATGCGCCGCCCTTTTCTGCGATCGGATTGCTGCGGCCGTCCGGGGAGAGGCGGCCTTCCGGGAAAATAACGACAGGGTAGCCCCTGCGGATCATGCGCAGCAGCCCGAAGGCGGTCCCCATATCACGGGTAAATAGCTTTTTGGAGAGGATACCGCCGCGTTTGGCCATGGTCTTCAGTACAGGACGCGTACAGTAGTATTCGTTGACCAGATAACTGGGATTCCTCGGGTGAGCAAGCTTGCTGATATAATAGAAATCAAAGAAAGACTCATGATTGACGAGCATGATATAGGGCGCTTCGGCGTCCTTCAGCATATGGTCCTCGATCTCGATCTTCTGCCGATTTCCGAGCCAGAGACGAATGATCAGGAAGATCAGTCTGTACATCGCCGAATCCGGAGTCCCGGTTTTGGAATTTGCTGTCGGTTTCTGGCGCAAAGCCTTCACCTCCCGCAAGAAGTATAGCATAATATGTCGTCATTTGCGAGTCGTAATTGAAGTTGTTTATGAAAAAGCAGCCTGTTTTGAAACAGACTGCCTTCCTGTATTATCCGTTTTTCAGCAGCTGAAGGATTTGCAGGGCGTTGGCTGCTGCGCCCTTGCGGATCTGATCGCCGCAGCACCAGAGACTGAGGCCGTTCGGGTGCGTATGATCCTCACGCAGCCGTCCGATCCAGACCAGGTCCTGATCACTGGTATCCAGCGGCGTTGGATAGCAGCGCGTCTCGTCCTTCATCAGGCGGCATCCGGGGAAAGCCGCCAGCGCTTCGTGTGCCTCAGCGAGACTGACGGCATCATCTGTCCAAAGCGTGACAGAAATCGAATGTGATCGCATGACGGGGACACGTACGCAGGTGCAGTTGACATTCAGCTCAGGCCGATGCAGGATCCGTCGTCCTTCGTTCTGCATTTTCATTTCCTCGTCGGTATATCCGTTCGTCTCATGTGCGCCGATCCAGGGGATGACGTTCATCGCTATCGGAGCAGGAAAGACCTCGGGCTTCGGTATTTGACCCTTGAAATATGCGGCGAGCTCATCCTCCAGCGTCCTGATCCCGCGGACGCCGGCGCCGGATACCGCCTGATAGGTGCTGACGACCATGGATCGGATCGGGGAAAGCCTGTCGATACCTGCGACCGCCATCAGCGTGATGATGGTGGAACAGTTTGGATTGGCGATGATCCCGTTATGAGAAAACGCATCGCTTCCGTTGACCTCCGGTATAACAAGCGGGACCGCTGAATCCATGCGGAAGGCGGAGCTGTTGTCAATGAAAACGGCGCCGCTCCGGCGGATGATCGGGGCAAATCTTTTGGAGACTCCCGGTTCAGAGGCGCCGAGGACGTAGTCCAGACCGTCGAAGGAATCATCCGTCGCTTCCCGTACCGGATGTTCGATCCCTTGAAAAGAGATCGTCTGTCCGGCGCTGTTCGGCCCGCAGAGCAGGCGAAGCTCTCCGACCGTGATCTGATATTCCTCCAGTAAATGCAGCATTTCTCGGCCGACAGCGCCGGTCGCGCCCAAAACGGCAAGCTTCATGGCTCTCAAAGCGGCTCCTTTCTTATGCGGCGCACTGTTTTCCGGTATGGTCGATCGTCGTATCGCCCGTCAGCAACAGCTCGGAGACCGGCACGATCGTATATCCGTCCTTGAGCAGGCTTTCGAGGATCGCGGGCAGCGCTTCCGGCGTATGCTCCGCAGCGTTGTGAAACAGTACGATGCTGCCGGGCTTCACGTTTTTCAGAACTCGATCCTGAATCTCCCCGGCGTCGATCCCTTTCCAGTCCAGACTGTCCACATCCCATTGGATGGCAGTCATACCGGCCTCGTTTACGGCTTGGATCACGTGATCGTCGTACTCGCCGTAGGGACAGCGGAACAGGGTCGGTGTGACGCCGGTGACTGCGCTGATCTTTCCGTTACAGCCCGCCAGGTCGTTTTTGATTTCCTCGCTGTTCAGTTTTGAGAAATGAGCGTGATGCATGGAATGGCTCATCACCTCATGCCCGGCATCGGCCAGCGCTTTTACGGATTCCGGATAGCGGTCGACCCAGTCGCCGACGACGAAAAAGGTCGTTTTTACCTGATAGCGCTCCAGAATATCGATCAACGTCTGCGTATCCTCGTTGCCCCAGGCGGCGTCAAAGGAAATCGCGATCGTTTTATCGTCCCGCTGGACGCTGTAGATCGGCAGCTTGCGCTGGGCGGCGGACGCACCGACGATGGCCGGACTGTTGACCGCCCAGAAGATCAGCGCAATGGCCAGAACAAAACCGAGGGTAGAGATCACGGCCTTGTTTTTCAACCAAATCCCTCTTAAATCGATCAATCGGATCCCTCCTTACTGCTTTACTCTATGAAGGAGGTGCCGGGAAGCATGACAGAGTATAAAAAAGATGCAGGCAAGGATTCTCTTGCCTGCATCCAAAAGTTTATCCAAAAATCTGACCCGGCAGCTTCAGCTTTTCAACTGTGCGGCAGTCTGTGGGGGGCTCCAAACGCATTGTGAGCGGGTTCATATTTCCTCTTTTGATGGAACCCAGTATTGGCTTCCCCAATGCTCGAAGTCCCACTCTTCCCAATAAGGGTTGCATTCATAGTCGATGTAATACAGCGTTTTACCGCAGGGAATAAAGTTGTTGGGATAATAGTCGATGTTCAGCCCCGCCGGATACAGCAGGCGGCACATGGCCTGCAGCTGATCGAGCCAATCCGGTTCCATCCGACCGGCCCTGACCCAGTCGGCGACGGTCTGCCCTTCGATGTATTCTTTCAGCAGCCGCTCCTGCGCGTGGTCGACGTCCAGCAGCCTCGGCATCGGGATGCCGAGCCGGCTCAGCGTCTCGTAGTCCCGCAGTTCCGCTTCCAGCTTGTTGCCGAAGCTGTAATAGTCGCAGGGCTCATGGTGGATCTGCTTGAGAACATAGTTCTGTTCTCCGTCCGTCACGAGATAGGAATATCCGCCCTTGCCTTTGCCGAGCAGGCGAATGATCTGATATGGTTTCCCGTTGACGCTCAGTCTGTCCTCCATTTATCTCTTGATCTCCATAAACACGTCTTCCGCCGTCCGGTCGTATTCGCGGAAGCCGCATTTTTCATAGACGTGGATCGCCCGTTCGTTATAAGGCATAGCTCTCAGGCTGATTCTGAGCAGCCCGAGCCTGTCCATCCCATAACGGATCATCGCACGGATCGCCTCCGTTCCGAAGCCGCGATCCTGCTTTGCGGCGGTGATGGCAATGCCAAGCTCGGCGGAGCTTTCCGAAACATTCATCAATTCGATATTCCCGATAAACGCGCCGGTCTTTTTTTCGAGCATCGAGAAGACGACGGCCTTCTCTTCGAGCTTGCCGCGCACCCAGTTCATTTCCTGCTCTTCGGTAAAAGTTTTACGGCTGCTGCCGATCAAACGCCCGACGTTCTCATAGTCGTTGACCATGGTGAGATACTCCGACACCAGTTCTTCACTCACCTCGACAAAGCTGATATTGTCCGATTCAAAGATCTGCTTCATCTTGACCCTCCGGTTATCTGGCCAGTAAAACCACCGTCTCGACATGGTACGAGAAAATGAAATGAATAGTCATATCACTCATCCGTTCGCACCTTTGGCTCCAGGAACATATCAACGATTTTTCTGTTCGCCGGGAACATATCCACTGGTTTTGCCCCTTGGACGTCCGTGGGAACATGCCGAGAAACTATGATTCATCTGACGATCGCAAGCATCACCACATCATGAAATCCACGACCGTAAGGATAATGGTGAAGCAAGCCTTCTCTGATATATCCATTCTTTTCCAATACGCGAATTGATGCTTGATTCTCTATCCTGACAAGGCCTTGTATTCTCGCAAGTCCCAGCTCATCCAAGCCGAACCTGGTCACCCTTTCTACGGCCTCTGTGGCGATCTCACGGCCCCAAAAATCACTTGACAGGTGATACGAAATCTCAGCTGTTGTTTTCTTTACAAAGCCTCCCAAATCAATACGGCCAACCACCTGATTGCTTTCTTTGTCCCTTATACACCAGGTAAAAACAATCTTCCTTTTCAACAGCCGATCGTTTATATTCCTCAGCCAATTGCTGATATGCGGCTCTTTGTCAAAAACCGGAACTCCTCCTCCAAGATATTTTTGTACTTTAGGATCTCGCAATATGTCAAAATAAGCGTCCATATCTTCTCTTGTAAATGCAGTTAATCGCAACCGCTCTGTTTCTAACTCAGGAATCGATTCAAAATACGAATTGAAGTCTTTCATGTTCTCTTGTTCCATTTACAGTATAGATATAAACCTTAGTTTCTTCTTTTCCATCAAGAACTCCTTAAAAGATTGGACGTACCTGCCACGTATTCATCAAACATATTTTCGCGGACATAGTTATCTATTCTTTGTAACGCTTCCGTTGGTTCATATTTGTAAAAGGCAGCAGTGTATTCGGATAACAAATCTTGAGCGGTATCGTTTCCGGTAATACTTACGCTCCACGCTCCCATAAAACAATCCTCCCATTTTTCACCTAAGCTATAGTCAAATCATCTGAAATGCTTTAGGGCCTCTTCAATTGCGATTACCTTTTCTTCCGGACATCCCGGCTGTCGCGAATCATGTGATTTCGGCTTATTATAGTTCTCACGTTCAATGATCCCATGCTTCCGCTTTACCTGAGCAATGTTCAGATGAGTCACATGGAATCCGTACTTATCCTGTACCCACTCCTGGATCTCTTCATATGTAGCTTTACTCTCGGCGGCGGTCAGATCCAACTCATCCATATCGACCTGAACGCTGATATGATGCTTGGCTTCAGAAAGTTTGGACAAAAGACATACAGTCTCGACATGACAGGTGCGCGGGAACATGTCGACGGCGGTCGCGGCGCGGAGCTCGTAGCCGTACGCGTTCAGACGCAGGATGTCCCGCGCCAGCGTCGACGGATTGCAGGAGACGTAAACGATGCGATCCGGATTCATCGACGCAACGGCCTCGATCGCACTCTCACTCATCCCTTTGCGCGGCGGATCCACGACGACGACCTCGGGCCGCAGCCCGCGTTCGCGCAGCCTGACAGCGGCGTCACCGGCGTCCGCGCAGAGGAATTCCGTGTTTTCAAAACCGTTGGCGGCGGCGTTCTTTTTCGCGTTTTCCACGGCCTCCGGCACGATTTCTGCGCCGATGACGCGACCAGCCAGACGTGCGAGACTGAGGCTGATCGTACCCGCGCCGCAGTAGAGATCAAAGACCAGCGAATCATGATCCGGCGCGGCGTAGGCAACGGCACGCTGATACAGCTTTTCCGCCTGCGGCGGATTGATCTGGAAAAACGCCTGCGGTGCGATCGAAAAACGGTTTCCGCATAGAATATCCTCCAGCGTGCTCTTTCCCCAAAGCGTATAAAACTCTCCGGCAAGCACGGTGTTGCCCCGGGAGCGGTTGATATTGAGAACGATCCCTGTCAGCTCCGGAATGGCCTTCCGCAGCGTGTCGACAAGCGCCGAGGTCTTCGTCCCCAGTCCGCGCGCAGAAACGACGCAGACGACGGCGTCGTCCGTCTGCCAGGCCTTCCGGCAGAACACATGCCGGATATAGCCGCTGCCGTCGGTCTCGTGATAGGCAGAGATCGCGTGTTCCTTCATAAAACAGAGAACGGAGGACGCGGCCCGCTCGCTCAGCTCATTCTGGATCAGGCATTGCCTGACCGGGATCAGCTCGTGGCTGCGTTCCCGATAAAAGCCGGCGGCAGGGGAGCCGTTTACTTCGTCGACGGCAAAGATCCCTTTGTTTCGATAGCGCAGGATTTGAGCGCTGCCGAGGATCTCCTCCGCACGCAGCGTCTGCTTTCCGATATGGGCCAGCGCATCGTTTACCCGGCCGAGCTTGAAGCGCAGCTCTTCCTCATAGCTCATGTGCCACAGATCGCAGCCGCCGCAAAGAGAAAACGCCGGGCATAGGCTGTCACGCCGCTCGGGCGAGGCTGTGATCAGTCGCTCCCCGCGGCCGTAGACGGCGGTTTTCGTGACTTTGACAAGGCGAATCTCCCATTGTTCGCCGATGATCGTTTTCGGCACGAAAACAGCCCGTCCCTCGATGCGGCAAACGCCGAGGCCCTCGGAGGAATAGGACTCGATATTCACTTGAAATACCTGGTTTTTCTTCAGTTCCATCATAAAAAAAGTATAGCATATCTTGAAAAACTTGACAATGAGAGATATTGCAAATCATATTCTCGGCGTTTCGGCAGATACTATGCTTGTCTGTGAAAAAGGAGGGAAACAGCCCGTGAAAAGAAAGCTTTTTGCTTTGATCCTGACTCTTCTGTTGTGCGTATCTCTCTGCGCCTGCGGAAACTACAGGTCGAATGACGGCATGATGGACAAGGATACGGATCGTGGGCAAACGGAAATGACGCCCGACGCCGAGGACGGCATTGTCGATGACAATGCCGGCACCAACGGCATAATCAGCGGCGATCTCACGATGCCCAGCCCCAACGTGTCGCACAGACCGTGAAAAAACACGCCGGAACGATCCGGCGTGTTTTTCTTGCAATCAACGCAGGCACGGCGTATGATGAGCAGGGGAGGGATGCTTGTGCTGAACATATTGTGGGCGGATGCGGATCAGATGGCGCTTCCGTCCGGCGCGCCGCTCTCCGCTTATCGTGAAAATAAGCTCGCGTCGATCAAGCATAAGCAAACCTGGCGCTGCTCGCTTTGCGCGGAGCTTTTGCTGATCGAGGCCGTACGCAGGGAAGCGCCCGATTTCCCTCTGCCGCTCGTGATAGAGGCCGACTCGTACGGAAAGCCCCGCCTCGCTGACCGCGAATTTGAATTCAGCCTGTCGCACAGCGCACATTTTGCGGCCTGCGCTCTTTCAGACAGCCCGATCGGTTTGGATATCCAGGGCCTTGCCAAATGCGACGAAAGGCTCGTCAGACGTTTTTTCACCCAAAGGGAGCAGGATGTCATCCTTTCTTCCAAAAATCGCGACGCGGCTTTTACGCGGCTTTGGTGCCGAAAAGAAAGTTTTCTGAAGTCGATTGGACTCGGACTGCGTCTTCCGCTTGACAGCTTTGATTTGTCAGACGAGGATCCGACGGTTTCATTCCGTGAAAAAGCATACGGCTTTCGTGAATATCGGGCGGAAGATCTGTTTTTCTGCATCTGCATGCCGTTCGACGCTCTGCCTGAAAACATGGATCCTCAAAAAGTTGAGCTGCCGTTTTGACGGCAGCTTATTTATACGTTCAGGCCCGCCTCCCGCATCGTCGCATGCAGCGTCTTCAGATGCGCTTCGCTGATCTCTGTCAGCGGAAGTCTCAGGATGCCGCTGTCCGTTCCCAATAGCTTCATTGCCGCCTTGACAGGGATCGGATTCGTTTCGATGAACAGCACGGAGAAAAGCGCCGTGTATTTCCGAAACAATTCAGCGGCAGCGGGATATTTGCCTTCAAGGCAGAGCGCGCACAGCTTGGATACAACGCCGGGCACGATGTTGCTTGCGACAGAGATCACGCCGTGCGCGCCGAGAGCCATCATGGGGACCGTATTGTCGTCGTTCCCGCTCCAGAAATTCAGTTCGTCGCCGCACATGCTCATTGTTCTGGCAATCAGACTGAAGTCGCCGGATGCTTCCTTGACGCCGTTGATGTTGGGATGCCCGGCAAGCGTCCGGTAGGTTTCGGCCTGGATGCCGATACCCGTCCGGCTGGGAACGTTATAGAGGATCATCGGGAGATCGACGCGATCCGCCACCATGGTAAAATGCTCGATCAGCCCCTTCTGGCTGGTCTTGTTGTAATAGGGCGTCACCATCAGAATACCGTCTGCGCCCACGGCCTTTGCCGTTTTCGCCTTGTGCAGTGCCCGCAGGGTATTGTTGCCGCCGACGCCCACGATGACCTTCATCCTGTTCTGGCAGATCTGGACGGCAGAGCGGATCAGCTCTTCATATTCATCCGCCGTTACGGTCGGGTTTTCTCCCGTAGTTCCGTTGACGACAATGGCTGCCGTTCCGTTTTCATACTGCTGATCCAGATTCCGTTTCAAACGTTCGTAGTCGATGCCTGATTCCGTAAACGGTGTTACGATCGCTGTACAGGACCCCGTAAATACCGGCGTTTTCAATATTTTTTCCTCCTTGCACCATCTTTCAGACACAATGTATTCCGCCTGATCGGCCGATAGTACACAAGAGTTGAAAAGACGCGGAGCTTTTGTTATAATCATTTAAAAATTTGTCCTGTGGAGGATTGTCCTTTGCGCGGTATGTTTACAAGGAAAATTACATCATGGCTGCTGACGCTGCTGCTTTTGTTTGCCGTTCCTGTTTCCGCCGATGCCGCGCGCCCGGAGGACGAAGCGCTGAAGGGCCTGGTCCCTGCGAACTCCTGTGTGCTGGAGAAGACATATCAGACTGACGGCGAGGCATACGAACCGTTTCCGGTTGCGACGGTTACCCTGTTCATCGGCTTATCCTATGACAAGTCTGCTGTAGAAGAGGCTTTTTTTGAAAACGCCGGAGGTCATGGGTTTCGATTCGGCTTTTTTGATGATCAGCGCGTTTTTCAACCGGTTTCGGAGACCGATGCTGCCGAGCTGATCATCCGTCTGGAGAGAAACTGGTATTTGCTTTTGGATCAGATCTTTTCTTCCGAACAGGAGGCCAGGGCGCTTGCCGAGCGCTATGCCGGCCGGGTCGTCAATCTCGACGGGGAGCTGCGCGTGCTGGTCGGTCCTTTTCAGAATGTTGAAGAGGTTGATTATACCATTCGCTGGTATGCGCTCTCCGGCCAGGCCTGGCGGGAAAGCTGTCTGGCCGTCTATGACGGCGCGGGCCATTTTATCGATCTGTATGCCAAGGCTGACGAACTGGCCCTGGAAGCAGTCTCCGCGGGAAAAGCTCGGACCAATTATGACGGCGAGCAGTATTACGGGGCTTTTCTTTTGCGCCGTACGGAGGATGAACGCTTGACCATCATCAACGCAGTCGGACTGGAGGACTATGTCAAGGGTGTGATCCCTTATGAAATGAGTTCTTCCTGGCCGGTAGAGGCGCTGAAAGCGCAGGCGGTCTGCGCACGGACCTATGCGGCCTTTAATCTGAACGCCTATGCGGAGGACTATGGCTTTGACCTGACGGATGACACCGAAAGCCAGGTATATCGCGGCCTCTACGGCGCAGATGCGGTGACGGACGCAGCGGTGGACGCTACGGCCGGTCGTTTTGTTCGATACCGGGGACAGCTCTGCGAGATCTATTATTTTGCCTCGGACGGCGGCGCGACAGAGGACGGCGCAAATATTTTCGGCTCGGAGCAGCCCTATCTCGCCGGAAAGACCGATCCCTTTGAAAAGGCGATCGATATTGCGAAAATTCGTTGGGAGCGTTGGAGCAGCGGAGATGATATCTCGGATCGTCTGCAGAGAAAAGGCTATCAGATCGGCAGCGTCGTCCGGCTTGAGCCGACGTATTCCGAGCTTGGCAACGTGATCGCCGTGCGCTGCACGGACGCACAGGGCAACTGTGTGGACTTGAATACGCGGGAAGAGTATTCAGTGTTGTCTTTGGACAGCGCCTGTTTTCGTGTCAAGCCCGAAGACGACGGGTTCCGCTTTTCCGGAAAAGGCTGGGGACACAACTGCGGTATGAGTCAGTGGGGCGCCCATGCCATGGCCTCGGTGTACGGTTTTACAGCGGAAGATATTATTGAATTCTATTTTACCGGAGCATATATCGGATGAAAAAGTCGGATTTTTATTTTGATCTGCCCGAGGAACTGATCGCGCAGACGCCGCTGCAGCAGCGTGACCGGTCACGTCTTATGCTGCTGGACAAGCAGACAGGCGCGATCTCCCATCGGCACTTTTTTGAGCTGCCCGAGCTGCTGCGGGAAGGAGACTGCCTGATCATGAACGACTCCCGCGTCCTTCCGGCGCGCCTGCTCGGTTCGCGGCTGAGCGGGGGAAGCGTGGAGCTCGTGCTGCTGCGGGATCTCGGCGAGAGTCGCTGGGAGTGTCTGAGCCGTCCCGGCCGAAAGACAAAGCCCGGTACGCAGCTTCAGTTTGGAGACGGGGAGCTCATGGCTGAGGTCGAAGCCGTCGCCGAGGGAGGCAACCGGATCGTACGCTTTCATTATGATGGCATTTTCCTGGAGGTGCTTGAACGGCTTGGAAAAATGCCTCTTCCTCCCTATATCAAAGAAGAGCTTCAGGACGCCGAGCGCTATCAGACGGTTTATTCCCGCGAGCTCGGCAGCGCTGCGGCGCCGACGGCCGGGCTTCACTTTACCGAGGAACTGCTGGACAGCATTCGCGCGAAAGGCATCCGTACCGGCTTTGTCACGCTGCATGTCGGCCTTGGCACCTTCCGCCCGGTGAAGGAGGAAGAGATCGAGGACCATGATATGCATTCGGAATTCTGCATGGTCCCCGAAGAGACTGCCGCGCTCATCAATGAGACCAGGGCGAACGGCGGACGCGTGATCGCGGTCGGGACGACCTCCTGCCGTACGCTGGAAAGCTTTGCGGCTGAGGACGGCAGTATTCAGCCGGGCGCCCGATGGACCAATATCTTTATTTATCCCGGCTATCGCTTTAAATGTATCGATGCGCTGATCACCAATTTTCATCTGCCGGAGAGTACGCTGATCATGCTGGTGTCCGCCTTGGCTGGCAGAGAAAACGTTCTGAACGCCTACCGTTCGGCCGTTGCCGAAGGCTATCGCTTTTTCTCCTTCGGCGACGCCATGCTGATCGAATAAGAGGGGAGGACAGATATGTTTCGGCTTTTGAAGCAGGAGGGCCGCGCCAGACGCGGATCTTTTGAAACGCCGCATGGCGTCGTTCAGACCCCGGTATTCATGAACGTCGGCACGCAGGGCGCGATCAAGGGAGCGCTGTCCGCCCGCGATCTGAAGGAGATCGGCTGCCAGGTGGAGCTGTCCAACACCTACCATCTGCATGTCCGTCCGGGCGATGACCTGATCAAAGAGATGGGCGGCCTGCACCGCTTCATGACCTGGGAGGGTCCGATCCTGACCGACAGCGGCGGCTTTCAGATCTTTTCTCTGGCAGAGCTCCGGAAGATCACCGAGGAGGGCGTCAAGTTCAACTCACATGTAGACGGCCGCCATATATTTATGGGGCCGGAGGAGAGCATGCGCATCCAGTCCAATCTCGGCTCCGATATCGCGATGGCCTTCGACGAGTGTGTCAAGATCCCTTCGCCGAAGGATTATGTGCAGAAATCCTGCGACCGCACGGTGCGCTGGCTCGAACGCTGCAAAAATGCGCTGCAGGACTATAACAGCAGGGAAGACGCAGTCAATCCGGGACAGATGCTTTTCGGCATCAACCAGGGCGCAGTTTTCTACGACGTGCGCATCTCCCACATGAAGCAGATCGCGGCGCTGGATCTTCCGGGCTACGCCATCGGCGGCCTTGCTGTCGGCGAAACGCATCAGGAGATGTACGACACGATCGAGGCGGTCGAGGAATATATGCCCAAAGAGAAGCCGCGTTATCTGATGGGCGTCGGAACGCCGGGAAACATCATCGAGAGCGTCACCCGCGGCGTTGATTTTTTCGACTGCGTGATGCCCGCCAGGAACGGTAGGCACGGGCACCTCTTTACCTGGGGCGGGATCATCAACATCAAAAATGAGAAATATGCCCGGGACAGTCAGCCGATCGATCCTGTCTGCCAGTGCCCGGTTTGCCGCCGTTATTCGCGCGCCTATATCCGGCACCTGTTCAAGGCGGAGGAAATGCTTGCCATGCGTATGGCGGTCATGCATAATCTGTATTTTTACAACGATCTGATGCGGCGCATCCGCGACAGCCTGGATTCCGGGACCTTCACCCAATTTCGCGCCGAATATTCTGAAATCCTGGATAAACGCATCTGACATCTTGCAAATCCGCCGCAAGCCATGTATAATAAACACACCAATGAACTGGAGGTAATACAAGAATGACTCTCTTTTTGGAAGCTGCTACCGGTACTGCCGGCGCGGGCGGCATGGCTACCATGCTGATCCCTCTTCTCCTGATGTTCGGCCTGATGTATCTGCTGATCATCCGTCCTGAAAACAAGAAGAAAAAGAAAGCGGAAGAAATGCGTAATTCGCTCTCCCTTGGCGATGAGATCACGACTATCGGCGGCATCACCGGCAAGGTCGTTCAGGTCACCGAAGATACCATCACCTTTGAGACCGGCGAGGATCGTGTCCGAATTCAGGTGAAGAAGTGGGCAATCTCCACGACGGCCAAGATGGAAGCCGAAGAAGCGGCGTCCAACAAAAGAAAATAAGGGATCGAACGAGGAATGAATGCCACCCCCGACCAGTAAGATGTATTATCTCATTGGTCGGGGGTTCTTTTATGAGTATCAGTTTGGAAAAAAGCAGGACAAAACAAATCGGAGCGGCTCTGCTGGCCTGGATTCTGTCTGCCGCGCTTCTCGTGACGTCGGCTGCGCTTCTGATCGATTGCCTGACGCTGGACAGCAAATGGATCGGAATCGCGGCAGCCGCGGTGATTTTTCTGTCCGCTTTTTCGGCAAGTCTTGTTCTGTTTCGCGGAGCAAAGAGCACACAGCGCTGGATGAAGGCGCTGCTGCTTTGGCTGGTCATCTCCTCAACGCTTCTCATGTTTGGCTTTCTGTCCGACGGCAACTCCATGTCGCTTCGCGGTCTGATCCGTATTCTGGCATGTAGTCTTTTCGGCAGTCTGGCAGGCATGGTGATTGGCAGACCGGAAAAAAGGAAAACAGGGAAGAGAAGGTTCATGCCGGCAAATAGGTTAACATAATATTAAATCTATGTTTTCCCGAAATCTTGAAAAAGCTGGAAAACGATATCTTGTGGTCAAAAAAAGCTACAAATACAAGCAGTAGGAGGCTAAATGGCAAACACGAATCCAGGTTGACATAAATAGAAATTTTTTTAAGAAATTTTTAAAAAGGTCTTGATAAATCCTGCATTCTGTAATATATTGTTACTGCGTTGTTGTTATGTTAATTAAGAAATTATTATATTTAAAAACAAATAATTTCAAAACGTAACAATCAATTTGCTGAAAGAGATAGAAAGAAAAGGGGGTGATCCCCGTATGTTGAATTCCGAATGCATCGAGCTGTTTGAATCGTTCCTGAAGAACGAGAAAAAGGCGTCTGCCAATACGCTCAGTTCCTATATGCGTGATATCCATCAGTTTGCATCCTATCAGGAGAGCAACGGCGGATCACCGATCGCGGAAGCGAGCGAGGAAGAGCTGGCCGATTATATCGAGCATCTGAGAGGCGCAGGAAAATCGGTTGCGACCGTATCCCGCAATATCGCCTCGCTGAAGAACCTGTATTCGTATTTGACGCTCAACCGCATGATCGAGAACAATCCCTCGACCAAGCTGGTTCCCGAAAAAAGCACGCAGAAGCTTCCGCAGATCCTGAGCAGCAAGGAAGTAGACCTGCTGCTGGCTCAGCCGGAGTGCATCGACGCCAAGGGATATCGTGACCGCGCGATGCTGGAGCTGCTGTATGCGACCGGTATCCGCGTTACGGAGCTGATCGACCTCAATATTTCCGACGTGAATCTTTCGGAAGGTGTGATCCGCTGCCACAGCCGCGATAAGGAACGATACATCCCGATGTATCCGAAGGCAGTCAAGGCGCTGTCCGATTATCTGGAGCTCGTTCGGCCGCAGATGATCGCGATGCCCGATGAGCAGGCGCTGTTCGTCAACGTAGGCGGCGAGCGCATGTCCCGTCAGGGCTTCTGGAAGCTCATCAAGCATTATCAGAAAAAGGCGAAGATCGACAAGGAGATCACGCCGCACACACTGCGCCACTCCTTCGCCGCGCATCTGCTGGAAAACGGCGCGGACATTCACGCGATCCAGGAAATGCTGGGGCACGCCGATATCTCCTCCACGCAGGTATATTCCCAGCTGGTGAAGAAGCAGCTGAAGGACGTATACAACATGGCTCATCCGAGAGCCTGATATGGATCATCCGGAAAAAGCGGGGCTTGCCCTGCTTTTTTTTTTATGATAGAATCAAATCAGGATGTGATGTTATGAGAATTCTGGGGATCGATCCCGGGATCGCAACAATCGGATTTGCTGTGCTGGAATCTGAAAAAAACCATTATTCTCTGGTCCAGTGCGGCGTGATCACCACGCCGGCGCATACCAGCCTGTCCAGCCGCCTGGATCAGATCTACAGCGATATGCGCCAGCTGCTGGATGCTTTCCGACCGGACGCGGTCTCTGTTGAAGAGCTGTTTTTCAACACCAACATCACCACCGGAATCGCCGTGGCGCACGGCAGAGGCGTGATCCTGCTGGCCTGTCAGCAGGCGGGAGTAAAAATCTTCGAATATACGCCGCTTCAGGTCAAGCAGTCCGTCGTCGGCTATGGCAGAGCGGAGAAAAAACAGGTCATGGACATGGTGCGCCGTCTCTGCAACCTGAAGGCCGCGCCCAAGCCGGACGATGCGGCGGACGCGGTGGCGCTGGCTCTGTGCCACGCCAGAAGTTCGACCTCATTACTGAACAGAGGAGAGCGCGAGGAATGTTCCACCATATAGAAGGTATCGTTTCCGAGATCGGACCGAATCTCGCCGTGATTGACTGCGGCGGGATCGGCTTTGCTTTGAATACCACGCTGAATACCCTGAGCGCGATCAAAACCGGCGAAAAATGCAAGCTCTATGTATCTGAATCCGTGAAAGAGGACGCCTTTGACCTGTACGGCTTTTTCACCAAGAGCGAGCGCCGCTGTTTTGACATGCTGACCTCCGTGTCCGGCATCGGGCCGAAGGCTGCGCTGTCGATCCTCTCATCCAACACGCCGGAAGGTCTGGCGCTGGCTGTGATGAACAACAATGAAAAAGCGCTGACTCTTGCGCCCGGCATCGGCAAGAAGATCGCCCAGCGTGTGATCCTTGAGCTGAAGGACAAGATCGGACAGGAAACGAGCGCCGTCGAAATCTCCATGCCGGCCGTTGTGCCGACAGGGGAGAGCGGCGCCGTAAAAGACGCGGTGACGGCGTTGAGCGTGCTTGGCTACAGCAGCTCGGAAATCGCGCCGCTGCTGAAAAAGCTGGATCTGTCCGGCATGACGACGGAGCAGATCATCAAGGCCGTGCTGAAGTCTATGGTCAAATAACAGGAGAGAACGATGAGTATCAGTTTTTCCACCGAAGAAAACGACGAGATCATCACCACGACAGCCAGTATTCCCGAGGACAGCGGGGAGGGATCTCTTCGTCCGAAAACACTGCGGGAATATATTGGCCAGAAAAAGGCCAAGGATAATCTCGAGGTCTTTATTAACGCCGCGAAAATGCGCCGTGAGCCCCTGGATCACGTCCTGCTGCACGGACCCCCGGGACTCGGCAAAACGACGTTGGCGGCCGTTATCGCCAACGAGATGGGCGTTAATATGCGCATCACCTCCGGACCGGCCATTGAAAAGCCCGGCGATCTTGTCGCGATGCTCACCAACCTCAACGAGGGCGATATTTTATTTGTGGACGAGATCCACCGCCTCAACCGCGCCTATGAGGAGATCCTCTATCCGGCAATGGAGGACTTTGCGATCGATATCATCATCGGCAAGGGCCCTTCCGCCAATTCCATCCACTTGGATCTGCCGCATTTCACGCTGATCGGCGCGACGACACGCTCCGGCCAGCTGACGGCGCCGCTGCGCGACCGCTTTGGCGTGGCGCTTCGCCTGGAGCTCTACACGCCTGTTGAGCTGCAGCAGATCGTTGAGCGCTCGGCCGGTATCCTTGACGTACGCATCGAGCCGGACGGCGCCTATGAGATCGCCTCCCGCTCCCGCGGCACGCCGCGTATCGCCAACCGCCTGCTGCGGCGTGTGCGCGACTACGCCATGGTGCGCGCCGACGGCGTGATCACAAAGAAGGTCGCGGATCAGGCACTGCTGAATCTCGAGGTCGACGCTCTCGGTCTGGATTCATTGGACCGTAGGATGCTGCGCAGCATCATAGAGTACTATAACGGCGGACCTGTCGGTCTGGATACGCTGGCCGCGACCATCAATGAAGAAGCGGTAACGCTGGAAGACATGTACGAGCCTTATCTGCTGCAGCAGGGCTTTTTGACGCGCACGCCGCGGGGCCGCTGCGTGACGCGGAGGGCCTACGAGCACCTGGGCATCGAATACATGGGCCAGCAGCAGCTGGAGATTTAAGAAAGTGCCAAAAATTGAAAAAAAGATTGACTTTGTTTAAACTTGCGTTATAATAATCATTGCGATTTTAGGAAATATCATAGAACAACTATGTTTGATTACGCAGCATTAGGCGATATAGAATTGCAGAAGAAGGCCAAGAATGGCGACAGCATGGCGGAGGAAGCGCTGGTCGAGCGGTATCTGCCTCTGGTCAATGCCTGCGCCAGACCTCTTAAATTATTCGGCGGGGAAGGGAAAGACCTTTCCCAGGAAGGTGTTTTCGGCCTGATATCCGCAGTACGCAGCTTTGACCCGCAAAACGGCGCCGCATTTCGCACCTATGCCGAACACTGTATTCGCATGCGTCTTCTGTCTGCGATCAAATCCGCATCCCGTTTAAAGCATTTTCCGCTCAATGACAGCATGTCCCTCGAGCAGCTCTCAGAAGAATCCGATCCCCGTTTATCGGCTG
>CAMZIX010000009.1 GCA_947307375.1 uncultured Clostridia bacterium
TGCACCGCTTCGTCCAGGACGGCCAGAGCCTCACGCTCAGCCGCAACCTGCGCGAATTCTACGAGCTGAACAAGGAAGACCTCGTCTTCGGCGTCGACTGCTTCGACCGTCCGGCTCGCCAGCCGATCCTCCACGACGAGACGAAGGCGCGCTCCTTCGAGCATGACCGGCTCACCTTCACCGAGGAGCAGGTCAAAGCCGAGGCCAGCCGCTGCCTGGGCTGCGGCGTCAGTGTCGTCGACCCGAACCGCTGCATCGGCTGCGGCCTGTGCACGACGCGCTGTATGTTCGACGCGATCCACCTTGAGCGCGACGTGCCCGAGGCCTCGACCATGGTCCGCTGCGAGGACAAGGTCGGTCCGATGCTGAAGTACGCCGCCAAGCAGGCCGTCAAGATCGTCCGCAAGAAGTAATGCACGAGCTCGGAACCATCTACTATGTGATCGACACGGTGGAAAAGCTGATGGTGGAAAATGACCTGAAGGAGGTCGGTTCCATCACGCTTGAGGTCGGAGAGGTCAGCGGCATCATCCCCGAGTATCTGTCCGAATTCTGGGAGTACGCGCGGGCAAAGACCGAGCACTTCCAGAAGACGGAGCTGAAGATCGAGGAACTGAAAGCCGTCACCTACTGCCAGAACTGCACGAAGACCTACCCCACCATGCAGTACGGCAAGGAATGTCCTTACTGCCACAGCGGTAACACCTTTTTGATCACAGGAAACGAATACAACATCAAAGAAATCGAAGCCATGTAAGAAAGAAGCCCTTGCCGTTCGGCAAGGGCTTCTTTCCTGTATTCTGTTTATTCGGTCCTCAGGGCTTCGACCGGATCCTTTTTGGCCGCGATGCCAGCCGGGATCAGACCGGCGATAAAGGTCAGCACCATGCTGATCAGCACCAGCGCAAAGCCGCCTGCAGGCGGAAGCGTGGAATTGAGCGCCTGGATACCGGTCAGATCGTGGACGATCAGATTGATCGGGATGTTGAGCAGCAGCGTCATCGCAATGCCGATCACGCCAGCGGAAAAACCGATGATGATGGTCTCCGCGTTGAAGACGCGGGACACGTCGCGCTTGGAGGCGCCGATGGCGCGCAGGATTCCGATCTCCTTCGTTCGCTCGAGCACGCTGATATAGGTGATGATGCCGATCATGATCGAGGAAACGACCAGCGAGATCGCCACAAAGGCGATCAGCACATAGCTGATGACGTTGATGATCGTCGTGATGGAACTCATCAGCAAAGCGACGAGGTCCGTATAGCTGATCTTGTCCTCTGCGGGTACCGAGTCGTTGTAATGCTCGATCGCCTTGGAGATCGCGTCTTTGTTCTCGAAGGAATTGGCGTAAATGTTGATCGTACTGGGTTTGTTCAGATCGACGTAGCCGAGCTTTTTGAGATTGTCCTTCAGGCTGCTGGAGGAATAGACCGGGGGCATCGCGTTGTCATAGATCCAGAGAAGATCCTCATCCTCCAGCTGCAGCAGTTCAAAGTCCTCCGCCAGCTCCTCCGCCGTCAGATTGTCGTACATCTCGCTCATGCTGGCCGAATACTGCTCTTTGATCTGCTGGGCCATCATCTGGCCCATATAGCTGCTGAGCATATTTTCATCCATTTGCTCGATCATCGAGGCGTATTCCGGGTACTGTTCGAGGATCATCTTTTTGATGTCCTCCTTCGTCGTCTCCCCCATCTGCTCGTCGATCAGCTCCTGCACATAGTCGTTGCTCGGCTGAGACATGAATTTTTTGTAGAGCTCCGCTTTTTTCTCCGCGTCGGCGGAGGCGATATAGTCCTTCGCCGCCTGGATCTTCCGGTTTTTTGTCAGTGCCTCGTCTTCCCGATCGAGAAACGGCAGACCGTTGAACACGTCGTGCTCCGGGTCCTCCTGCTGGTGAAGGACAAGCTCTTTCGTTTCTGCCTGCGCGGCCACGTATTCGATCAGCCCGTGCGTGTAGCCGATCGCGCCGCTCATCATCCCGCTCAGCGCGTCGTCGTTTTGGCGCAGAATGCCGACGATCTTTACTTCAAGTCCGTTTTTGTACAGGGTCCTCAGGCCGAGTTCTTCCTTCGTCAGGTCAATGTATTCGCCGCTTGCCTCGTCATACTGGTACTGATCGGCCGGGAAAATAAAACGGAAGGTCTTTTGACACAGTTCCTCATATCTCCAGCTTTCGAGCGTCGTATCCAGCTCCTCCGCAGCCATCAGGGCCTGCATATCCTCCGCGATCGTCGCGGTGGACTTCAGTCCGAGGGCGTAAAGCATCAAGTCCGAGATCTCGTTGTTCTCGCTGACGACAAGCACGACTTCATCGTAGTTCTCCGGCCAGCGGCCGTAAAGCAGATCGTACTGCTCCTTCAGCAGCGGATTGACCGCCTCGCCGTTTTCGCCCGGCAGCATCTCCTGCCACACGTTCATCCCGGCATACATCGAGCCGTAGGTGTTGAAGAAGGAGCTGTAATCGCCGCCGTAGGTCACGCTGATCGCACGCTGCATATAGTCGACAACGTCCGTTTTGGAGATATTGCCGTCCACATCCTCGGCAAAGAGGTTCATATCCATGTCGTAGGAATACTGGATCGAACTGATATAGGGCGAGATCTCGCTGCTCGGGTCCTCCAGATAGGCCTTGAAGGGCATGAGATTATTCGTCTCGGTGTCTGCGGAGATCATCGAGTTCATCATCTCGTAGAGCACCTTACTGGCATAAACCGCGTCGCGGTCATGCTTGACGCCGCTTTTCTCCGCCTGGATGCCCATCATCGAGGTCATCATGCTGGTCATATCCACCCGCTCGGACTGGATCGTGATCGGGTAGCTCGACAGCGTGTCCTTCTGCACCTTGTCGATATAGTTCTGGATACCGTTGGACAGGGACATGATCAGCGCGATGCCGATGATGCCGATGCTTCCGGCAAAGGCAGTCAGGATCGTTCGCGCTTTTTTGGTCATCAGGTTATTGAGCGACAGAGTCAGCGCCGTCATCAGACTCATGGAGGTCTTCAGCCGGCGAGAGCTTTCCGCCGTCTCTTCCTCCGTCTCATACGGATCGCTGTCGCCGATGATCAGACCGTCTTTGAGGCGGATCGTCCGGCTGGCATAAGTCGCAGCGAGCTCGGGGTTGTGCGTCACCATGATGATGAGCTTATCCTTTGAGATCTCCTTGAGGATCTCCATGATCTGCACGGAGGTCTCCGAATCCAGCGCGCCGGTCGGCTCGTCGGCAAGCAGGATGTCCGGGTTATTGACCAAAGCGCGGGCGATGGCCACGCGCTGCATCTGACCGCCGGACATCTGGTTGGGCCTTTTGTTGAGCTGATCCCCCAGGCCCACCTTCTCCAGCGCTTCCCGCGCGCGGCGTTTGCGCTCGGCCGGACGAACGCCGGACAGTGTCAGCGCAAGCTCCACATTGGAAAGCACCGACTGGTGCGGGATCAGATTGTAGGACTGAAAAACGAAACCGATCGAATGATTGCGGTAACTGTCCCAGTCGGCGTCCGTAAACTGCTTGGTGGATTTACCGTTGATAAGCAGGTCGCCGGAGGTATAGTGATCCAGACCGCCGATGATATTCAGCAGCGTCGTTTTGCCGCAGCCGGAATGACCCAGGATCGCCACGAATTCATGCTCGCGGAAGGACAGATCGACGCCCTTGAGCGCATGAACGGTGGAATCCCCGGTCAGATAGTCTTTTTTGATGTCAGTCAGTTTCAGCATCGCAGTCAATCCTATCGGAAGAAATGTTTGACACCGCAGATGTTCTGCGTTACAATAGCCATCGTTGACAGGCCCACGTAGCTCAGCAGGATAGAGCGGCCGCCTCCTAAGCGGCAGGCCAGAGGTTCGAATCCTCCCGTGGGTGCCAGTGTCGGAAGAAGCCTGCTTCGTTCCGTTTCCGTGCTTTCCCTGAGCACAGCGAAACCGGCAGCTCAGCAGTCTCCTTCTCTCTTTCAAAATCGGACCCGCTTCGCCGGGCTCCGATTTTGTTTTTAATCCCATTGAGAGCCGTAAAGATCATATCATTCTTTATTTTTTATTATATCACAGCCGTCGTCCAAATGATAGAGAGGCTGTTAATATTTCTATCGGAAATCCTGTGAATGCTTGACAGCCGCGGAAAAGTCAAATAAAATTTTCTTGGACAAAACACAAGGGATCGAGGAGAACAGTCATGAAGACCATCGAGTTATTTTATCTGACGGACTGCCCCTACTGCGTGAACGCAGCAAAGGCCGTCGCTGAGCTGAAACGGGAGGATCCGTCCTACGGAGAGATCCAGATCCGCTGGATCGAAGAACGCGAAGAGGCGGAGCTGGCCGACAGCCGGGATTACTACCATGTCCCGTGTTTGTTTTACAAAGGGGAAAAACTGTATGAGGCAAATCCGGCTCACACTTATGCTGCGATAAAAAAGCACATTCGAAAGGCATTTGATACCGTTTTGGAGGAGAGATCATAATGAGCAAATCCGCTGTCTTTTTTACCGATTTCCATGTTTCCGGCGAGACGCTGCCGCAGAAGCTGCACCGCCTGATGAAGCGCGCGGGCTTTGAGTCGATCGATTTCACCGACCGCTACGCCGCGATCAAGATCCACTTCGGCGAGCTCGGCAACCTCGCCCATCTTCGCCCGCAGTATGCGAAAGTCGTCGCCGACTATGTGCGCGCTCTCGGCGGAAAGCCCTTTCTGACCGACTGCAACACGCTCTACGTCGGCAGCCGCAAAAACGCGCTCGACCATCTGGATACCGCCTATCTCAACGGCTTTTCCCCCTTTCAGACCGGCTGCCACGTCATCATTGCCGACGGACTCAAGGGCACAGACGAGGCGCATGTCCGCATCGATCTGCCGCTTGTCAAAGAGGCGAAGATCGGTCAGGCGATCATGGATGCCGACGTTGTGATCTCCCTCAGCCATTTCAAAGGTCATGAGGAAGCAGGCTTCGGCGGAGCGCTGAAGAATCTCGGCATGGGCAGCGGCTCACGCTCCGGCAAAATGGAGCAGCACTGGGAGGGCAAGCCCGTCGTCGAGACGGAAAACTGCGTCGGCTGCGGCTCCTGCGTGCGCATCTGCGCGCACGGCGGCCCCACGGTCACAAACGGCAAGGCGCACATTGACCACAACAAATGCGTCGGCTGCGGCCGCTGTCTCGCGGTCTGTCCGAAAAACGCCATTGAACCGAGCGATGCAAACTCCACCGCCATTCTCTCCTGCAAGATCGCCGAATACGCCTATGCCGTTGTAAAGGATCGACCGGCCTTCCACATTTCTCTGATCTGCGACGTCTCCCCCTTCTGTGACTGCCATTCCGAGAACGACGTGCCGATCATCCCGAATGTCGGCATGCTCGCCTCCTTCGACCCCGTATCGCTTGATCAGGCCTGCGTCGATCTGTGCAATACGATGCCCGTCAATCCGGGCAGCCGTCTCGACCGGCACATCAAACGCTTCTGGGACGACGACCCGAACCATGAGTATTTCCATCTCAACCACCCGGACGCCGAGTGGGAAGCCGGTCTGGATCACGCCGCAGAAATCGGTCTCGGCACCAGGGCGTACGAACTGATAAAGATCTGATCCGAATGATCAAAAAAACATCCCGGAGTTTACGACGGAAACTCCGGGATGTGTCTTATCAATTGCTTTACAGCAGGTTTTTGTGGCTCTCGTAAAATTCGCGGTAATCCTTAAGCATGTATTTAAGGAGATTCGGCGTATCGAGTTGGTAGGGGCATTTGGAGGCGCAGCTGCGGCATCCGATGCAATCCTCGATTTTGTTCATTCTGGCCTGCCACTCCTCGGTCATATACTGCTGCCAGGGCGAGCGGCGCAGCAGCATGTTCATGCGGGCACAATTGCGGATCTCGATCCCCACCGGGCATGGCATACAATAGCCGCAGCTCCGGCAGAATGTGCCGGCGAGCTCCTGGCGCTCTTTCGTAATGAAGGCCTCCAGCTCCTCGTCCATCTGCGGGTCTTCTTCCGCGGCGGCCAGCCACTGCTGCAGCTCCTCCAGTCGCTGCATGCCCCAGATGGGGACAACATTGTCATAAAGGTTCATAAAGGCGTGACAGGCGCGCACATTGGTCAGCAGGCCGCCCGCGAGGCCCTTCATGGCGATGAATCCCATATCGGCCTCTTTGCACTTCGCGGCCAGAGCCAGATCGCGTTCCGAAGAGATGTAGCTGAACGGGAACTGGAGGGTCTCAAACCAGCCGGAGGAGATACACTCCTCTGCGACATTGACACGATGGGTCGTAACGCCGATATGTCGGATCCAGCCGCGTTCTTTGGCTTCCAGCGCGCCCGCAAAGGCGCCGTTGGGATCGTTGGGGTCGGGCACTTCCTTTGCCTGATGAAACTGGAAGAGATCAATGTAATCCGTTTTCAGCATCTTCAGGCTGTTTTCGATATGGGCGAGGACGCCCTCCTTGGTCAGAGAAGCGCTCTTTGTCGAAATCACAATGTCCTTCCGGACGTCTGAAAGCGCAAGACCGATTTTTTTCTCGCTGTCCGTGTAGGAATTGGCTGTGTCAAAGTAACGGATACCGCCCTCATAGGCGGCTTGAAGCAGTTTAACGGCGTAGTCCGTATCACAGCGCTGCAGAGGCAGGCAGCCGAGAGCCGGTTTGGTCACGACAAGTCCGGATTTTCCAAGCGTCAGAGTTTTCATGAGATCATCCCCTATTCTGTACAGGTTGTATCTTGCTAGTTTTATTATACAGCCGTATTCGGATAAAGTCATGGACAGACTGTAAACGATCCGGGTGTCAAATCCGGTGGGAATGGATCATATCGCTTGAAAAAAGACGCTTTTCGATGTATAATCTGATCGATTAAGACGGCGCTACGGAAAACAATCGAACATAAGCAGGAGGTATTGATATGAAGCAGGAATTCTATTATCCGTCCAAAGACGGGCTGACTCAGATCCACGCCATCGAATGGATCCCGGAGGGCGAAGTGCGGGCCATTCTTCAGATCGCGCACGGCATGGTCGAATTCATCGACCGCTATGACCGTTTTGCCGGCTTTATGGCTTCCCAGGGATTTTATGTTGTCGGCAACGACCATCTGGGCCACGGCCTGTCTGTGACAGACGAATCTCAGTACGGCTATTTTGCCAAAAAAGACGGCAACCTCTGCGTGATCGGCGATATGCAGCAGCTGCGGGAAGACGCGCAGAAAAAATACCCGGATGTGCCCTACTTTATTCTCGGCCACAGCATGGGTTCCTTCCTCGCCCGTCAGTATATCGAGATGCACGGCGAAGGGATCTCCGGCGCGATCATCATGGGGACCGGCTATCAGCAGCCTGCCACGCTGAATGCGGCGCTCGGGCTGACCTCGATCCTTTCCAGGTTCAAGGGCGATCATTATCGGAGCGAGATGATCAACAACATGGCGCTCGGCTCCTACAACGCTTCCTTCGAGCCTGCGCGGACCAAAAACGACTGGCTGTGCAAGGATGAAGCGATCGTGGACGCCTATGTGTCCAACCCGCTCAATCAGTTTGTTTTCACTGTCAACGGCTACAACAACCTCTTCCGCGGGCTGCGCTTTGCGGAACGACAGGAGAACCTCGACAAGATCCCGAAGGATCTGCCGATCCTGGTCGTATCCGGCGCGAAGGACCCGGTCGGCGAATTCGGCAAGGGTCCGCAGCTGGTCGCGGAATACTATCGCAAGACCGGCATCAGGGACGTCACGCTGAAGCTCTATGAAAACGACCGTCACGAGATCCTGAACGAGCTCGACAAGGAGACCGTGGACCACGATATCCTCCAGTGGCTTGAGGCGCGCCTGTGACAGAAAAGAAAGAAAGCTCTGCGGAAGCAGAGCTTTCTTTCTTTCGTCAGGAAATATTTGTTCCTTGAACGGCAAAGCTCCGCGCCCTACAATGAGCGCGGAGGTGAAGCCATGAAGATCGTGCAGATCATCCGACGCATGTCCCGTATGTGCAGGCCGGCCTGGTACATATTCAAGGGCAGCTTTCTGCTCAGCCTGGCGCTGCTGTCTCTGGCCCTGCTGCTGACATTGGGCTCTTATCAGCAGGTCCGCACCGCGGAAGCCATCTACGAGACCGTAGAAGCCGTTCTGCTGATCGGTATCCTGTTTTCGGCGCTGGTCGAGGATCAGCAAAGCAGACGATAGAACTCTTCCCTGCTCATCAGCGCGTTCAGCACCTCGAGCAGCGCGTTTGCCGACAGATGCTCCGGCAGATCCAGCGCGCGGATCAGTCGCAAACGCTTTTCCGCGCTGCCGCTTTTTCCGCTGAGCCCGCATGCGTAAAAATCCGCCTTTGTGATGCTCTTTTCCGGCGTGCCGCCCTCTCCGTCGATGGTCGCGCCGGCACGGCGAAGCGCCTCCAGGATGGTCTCCGGCCGCATTCCTTCAACGCCGAGCTTTCCCTCCCTGGACGGAGCGGTCTTCCTGCGCTCTTTTCCGTAAATATCCGGAACATAGGCGTGCTTGACCAGACCGGGTTCAACGATGCCTTTGATGTAATTGCGGATCACGAAGCCCGCGCCGTCAGGATCGGTCAGCACGATCAGTCCGCGCGATTCGGCCAGGCGTTGAAGAAGCTTCTGCTTCTGTCTGTCATTGAAAATGCCGAAGCCGGAGCTTTCCAGGATCACAGCATCAACCACCTGGCTGAGCGTGTTCTTGTCGTAGCGCCCCTCCACCAGGATCACCTCGCGGATCTTATGCATGGGTCTCCCCCGCCGCGATCCGCAAGACCAGCTCCTTAAGCAGCTCCAGGTCATCCGAGGAGCTGCTTTTCATTTGATAGTCAGTCTCCGCGCAGAGCTCGACCGCTCTTTTCAGCTGCGGCAGGCTGAAGCTGCGGGAGGATGCGATCAGACGCGACGCGATCGAATCGTAACGAAGTTTACAGACCTCCGTCACGTATGCGGCGCCGAGGTTTTTCTCCGCAGCGAGGCGCGCCGCATAGAGCCGGCGCATCTGTCCGCCGATCACGGCGAGCATGGCGATGGGCTCGTTATTCTTATCGGACAGCAGCTCGTCCAGGACCTCCATCGCCGCGTTGTATTCGCGGCGAGCCAGATGATCTGTCATTTCAAACACGATAGACTCCGGCAAATGGTGCGCCACAGCGTCCACGTCCGCAACGGTGACGGTATCGCCCTTGGCGTAGGCCGCGACCTTCTCGATCTCCGGGATCAGCCGGTTCATAAGATCGCCGCTGACGAAGATCAGATGCTGCGCGGCCTCCAGCTCAACTCGTTTTCCATAAGCGGCAAAGCGCTTGGCGATCCATTTGACCAGAGCGTCCTGGGCCTGCTCGGAAAACTTGAGTTCGATCGCGTTTTCTTTCAGGAATCGGACCAGCTTCAGGCGTCCGTCCGGCTCATAAGCGGCGCTTTGCACGAAGGCGACCGTGCAGTACTCGGGGATGTCCTCGAGCAGCTTCTGCAGCTCATCGGTCTCTTTCAGGCGGTTCAGATCGACGTCTCGCAGCTCAACAAAGCTCCGTTCTGACAAAAAAGGGATCGCATCGATGGCCTCGGTCAGCTCCTGCAGATCCAACTCCGGACCGTTGAGCCGCTTGTAGCTGAAGCTGTCCTCACCCTCCGGGACGCAAAGCTCCTTCAGCGTCTGCAGATAAAGCTCGCGGAGATAATCCTCCGGGCCCCACAACAGATAGAGGCAGCCGGGACCCTCGCTTTTCAGGCGCCGGATCTCTTCATTGTAATTCAGTTGTTTTTCATCCTTCTTTTTCTTTGCCATGCTGTAACCTCAGGGAAGCCGAAGCTCGAATGTTCCATCTTGATCAGTCCTGTAAACAGTATAGCCGGAATCGGCCAGACGTTCAAGTGTTTCCGGCGTGGGATGTCCAAAGTTGTTGAAGCCGCAGCTGATGATCGCGATGTCTGCGCCGATCTCCTCGAGAAGCTCGGGACTGGAGGCATACTTTGAGCCGTGATGCCCGACGATCAGAAGCTCGATATCATGAAGCGCATGCTCTGCCAGCAGCTCCCGCTCCGCAGTCATGTTGATATCTCCCGTTATGAGCATATCATAAGACCCGATACTGATCTTCGCCGTAACGCAGCGCTCGTTGATATCGCCGGACGCGCCGGGCGTGAACAGCGATACGCGGATCGCGCCGATGCTCTCGCAGCGATCCTCGCGGAGAATCCTGATTTTTGTTCCGTTTCGGCGAGCTGCTTCGCGGATCTGCGGAATCAGCTCGTTCGGATCCTCCATGTCCGGTCCGATCAGGATCTCACGCACCGGAAGATAAGCCATCAGGCGAGTCACACCGTCCGCGTGATCGGCGTGCAGATGCGTCAGCACAAGCAGATCGATGCTCTCGCGCCCGCGGCTGCAGAGATAGGCGCCCGTTTCATCGCCCGCATCATCCAGGCTGTTGATGTTCCCGCAGTCCACAAGCACTGTCTTTTCGCCCGAAAAAACGGCAAGGCTTTGACCCTGTCCGACGTCGATCGCAGTCATATACCCCGGCGCGTTCCCGTAATAGAGCCTTGTCGCTGTCAGCATGGCAAAAAGGCTGAATACGGCGAGCGCTGTCGGGCAAAACCAGCGGAGCCAGCTCTTACGCAGGAGCAGAGAGAAGACGATAAACAGCACATAGACGAGCGCCAGCCACAGCCAGTTCCACTTGAGGCAAAGATACAGACAGGAAAAGCCGGGCGCGGAAAACACGCGGGCGATCCAGATGATATAGCGTGCCAGCCAGGATACGATCCAGGCCAGCAGCTGCGCCAACGGAAGGAACAGCAAAGAAACCAGGCAGCAGAGATATCCGGCGCCAAAGCAGATCGGCACCGCCCAGAGCGTAAGTATGTTGGTCAGCGGCGACAGCACGGAGACATAGCCGAAATACAGTCCCACCAGCGGCGTTGTAAACACCAGCACGCCGAGGGAGTTTGCGATATTGGAAGACAGATAGTTTCTCATCCGCCCGGGCAAAGCCTTGGGGATCGCGTCCAGCACGGAACGCCGGATCCGGTTGGCAAACAGCTCGATCCCCGCCAGCGAGGCGAAGGACAGCTGCAGACTGACGCTGCCGGCAGAAAAGGGATTGCAAAGCAGGATAAGCGCCAGTGCGAACAGCAGAGAGGTCGGCGGGTCTTCCTCCCGCCCAAGGATCGGCGCCAACAGCGCGATCGTCTGCATGAAACCCGCACGGACCGCCGACGGCGTCGCGCCGGTCAGCAGCACAAAGCTCCAGATCAGCAGGATCGAAAGCAGCGCCGCGCGGCGGGTATTCCCCAAAAGCTGTCGCAGCATACCGACCAGGAACATGATATGCATGCCGGAGACCGCGACCATATGCATCAGGCCGGCGCGGCTCAGACTCAAGTGCAGGACCTCGTCCTCGTACAGGTCAGATTTCTCGCCGAGCATCAGCGCCTGGAAGAAGGCGTAGGTATCCTCGGGAAATACGGATCGGATCCGATCGCAGAGCCTGGCGTTCCACGCAGAGGCCAGGCCGCGGAGTGTGAAACGGTGACCCGTCGGATACAGCCTGCTGCGCGTGTAGGCGATCAGATAGACGCCGCGGGCCGGATTGCTGTTATAAGGCTCGCCGTACCTGGTATCCGCCGCACGCAGCGAAAACCGCGCCTTGAACTGATCGCCGGGCCTGCTGTTTATCAGTCTGCCGTCATAATCAAACAAAAGAGCGTTCAGTTCCCTCTTCTCATCGATACGCAGCGCAACTTCCACCCGTGTCCAATCAGATCCGGCGACCGGAGCCGTGAGGACCCGGGCGCTGGTATAGATCTCCTGACCTTCCAGCTCATGCGCACGCTCAATGGTGAGCATACTGTGCATCCCAAAGGCATAAAAGCCGGCAGCCATGGCGCACAGACTGATGATGAGCGCCAGCAGCCATCGCCGTTTCAGGAGAACAAGGGCAATGCCGGACAGCGCAAGACCGAGCGCCAGAGGGAACAGCCAGGATATCGGCAGGATAAACTGTGCAAGAAATACCGCGGCGGAAAAGCAGCCGCAGGCAATGGCAAGTTTACGCATGTCAACCCCGTCAATCAACAGAGCCGCATGAGGATCCCCATGCGGCTCCGATTTTCTCTTTACACGATTTTTTCAGACAGCTTGACGCCGCCGATCAGATGGAAATGCAGGTGCATCACCGACTGACCGCCGTCTTCACCGCAGTTGTTGACAACGCGATAGCCCCGCTTCAGGCCCTCGGTATCGGCGATCTTCGCGATCGCTTCAAAGCATTTGGCGACATACTGAGAGTTCTCCGCGTTCACCTCCGCGGCGGAGGCGATATGGATCTTCGGTACGACCAGCACATGCACCGGCGTCTGGGGATTGATATCGCGGAAGGCATAGACATATTCGTCCTCATACACCTTTGCGCTGGGGATCTCGCCTTTGATGATCTTGCAGAACAGGCAGTTTTCGTTCATGGGGAAACCTCCTCAAATTTTGTCCGAAACAAAGCCGAATACCGCGTTCAGCACCTCGTCGAGCTTCGACAGCTCGCTGCCGCCGCCCATGGCGGAGTCCGGCTTGCCGCCGCCGCGGCCGCCGACAAGCGGGGTGATCGTCCTGATAACGTCGCCGGCGCGTACGCCTCTGGCGACAGCGTCCTTGCCGCAGACGCACTGGAAGGTGATCTTGCCGTCCTTGACGGCCGCAAGCACCGCAACGATCGAGGCATCCTTGTCACGCAGCACGTCGCCCAGCTTGCGCAGAGCGTTGGCGTCGCCCTCGACTTTTGCCGTCAGGACGCGGAGGCCGCCGATCTCTTTTGCGCCCTGCAGCATCCGCTCGGCGCCGCCCGCGGACTCTTTGTCCTTGAACTGCTCGATCTGACGGCGGGCTTCCTTCAGCTCCGCGGCCTGCTGCTCCACACGGCTGAGCAGATCGGCGGGGCTGGCCTTGAACATCGCGCTGAGACGGGTAAGGATCTCCTGGCTCTGATAGAGCGACTTCATGGTCTCCGGTCCGGTCACGGCTTCGATCCGGCGTACGCCGGAAGCAACCGAGGCCTCGGATACGATATGGAAGGGGCCGGCCTTGGCGGTGTTGTCCAGATGCGTGCCGCCGCAGAGCTCCACGCTGTAATCGCCCATGCTGACGACGCGGACAATATCGCCGTACTTCTCGCCGAACAGGGCGGTCGCACCGGCTTTTCTCGCTTCATCGATCGGCATCTCCCGGGTGTCGACCGCATAGCCCGCGAGGATGGCCTCATTGACCATGGCCTCGACCGTACGGAGCTGTTCCGGCGTCATTGCGGAGAAATGCGTAAAGTCGAAACGCAGGCGGTCCGGCTCGACCAGAGAGCCTGCCTGGTGGACGTGATCGCCCAGCACATCGCGCAGGGCGCGCTGCAGCAGATGTGTCGCACTGTGGGCGCGGCGGATCGCGCTGCGCCGCTCCGTGTCGATACGGACCGTCACGGGATCGCCGACCGAGAGCGTACCCTCGTTGAGCCTGCCGTAATGCATGACCTTGCCGCCCTTGTTCTTCTGCACATCCGTGACGATGAAGGAGCCGATCGTGCCGTGATCGGCCACCTGACCGCCCATTTCGGCGTACATCGGCGTCCGATCCAGCACAACGATAGCTTCCGTTCCGGCCGTGATCTCGTCGCGAGCCTCGCCCTCGGCGACGATCGCAAGGACCTTGGCCTCGGCCGTATCCTGCTCGTAGCCGACGAACTCGGTCTCGGGGATCTCCTTGCCGAAGCTGACGCCGGCCCAGCCGAGGTCGCCCAGCGCCTCGCGGGCCTTGCGGGCGCGCACGCGCTGCTCCTCCATCAGCTGACGGAAGGCGGCCTGATCGACCTCCATGCCCTCGTCGGCGCACATCTCGATCGTCAGGTCGATCGGGAAGCCGTAGGTGTCGTAGAGCTTGAAGGCGTCGGCGCCGGAGAAGGTGCTCTCCCCCTTCGCCTTATGCTCGGCCAGCAGCTCTGTAAAGATCTTCATGCCGGCATCGATCGTGCGGGCGAAGTTTTCCTCCTCGGTCTTGACGACGCGGGTGATGTAGACCTGCTTCTCGCGCAGCTCGGGATACTGGCCCTCGCTCTCGCGCACGACCGTATCGATGACCTTGTACAGGAAGGGCTCGTTGACGCCGAGGAGCTTGCCGTGGCGCGCGGCGCGGCGCAGCAGACGGCGCAGCACGTAGCCGCGGCCCTCGTTGGAGGGCAGCACGCCGTCGCAGATCATGAAGACGCCGCTGCGGATATGGTCGGTGATGACGCGCAGGGACACGTCCATCTTATGACTTTTCCCGTAGTATGCGCCGGTCAGCTCGCTGACCTTGTGCGTGATATTCATGATGGTATCGACGTCGAAGAGCGAATCCACGCCTTGGCAGACGACCGCCAGGCGCTCCAGGCCCATGCCGGTGTCGATGTTCTTCTGCCTGAGTTCGGTGTAATGGCCCTCGCCGTCGTTGTCGAACTGAGAAAAGACATTGTTCCAGACCTCGATGTAGCGGTCGCAGTCGCAGCCGACGGTGCAGTCCGGCTTGCCGCAGCCGTATTTCTCGCCGCGGTCAAAATAGATCTCCGAGCAGGGGCCGCAGGGACCGGCGCCGTGCTCCCAGAAATTGTCCTCCTTGCCGAAGCGGAAGATGCGCTCGGCCGGGATGCCGATCTCCTTGTTCCAGATCTCGAAAGCCTCGTCGTCGTTTTCATAGATCGAGGGATAGAGCAGGTCGGGGTCGATGCCGACCCAGTCGGGGCTGGTCAGGAACTCCCAGCTCCAGTGGATCGCCTCGCGCTTGAAATAATCGCCGAAGGAGAAATTGCCCAGCATCTCGAAGAAGGTACCGTGGCGGGAGGTTTTGCCGATGTTCTCGATATCGCCGGTGCGGATGCACTTCTGGCAGGTGCAGACGCGGTGGCGCGGCGGCTCCTGTTCGCCCTTGAAATAGGGCTTCATCGGCGCCATGCCGGAGTTGATGAGCAGCAGGCTCGCGTCGTTCTGCGGGATCAGCGAAAAGCTGGGCAGGCGCAGATGCCCCTTGCTCTCGAAAAAGCGAAGGAACATTTCACGCAGTTGGTTCAGACCGTATTTTTCCATGTTGTATCCTCTCTCAAAAAAAGATAATGCCCCTGTCCCAAAAGGAACAGGGGCGAATTGTGTTCGCGGTACCACCCTGATTATCGCGTTCGCGATATCTCATGCGCCTTTAACGCAGGCCTGCGCCCCGCTTGTCGCGGAGTGGCTCGGAAGTGGCTGACAAGCACGCGCTCAAAGCCTTGCACCGACCGGCTTTTCTCTGCACAGCGCAGCTGCTTGTCTCGTTTCGTCAACGCCTCTGTCACTATACCCATAATGACAGCTTTTGTCAAGTATTATTGCGGTTCTTCCGCACGATCGCGTCCTTCGGCGCGCAGGCGGGCAGCTTCAGATGGAATTCCATCATCGCGCGGCGCGTATCTGCGATCTCCTCGCCCTCCGGGCCGAAGATCTGCTCGGCGCGGAAAGGCAGCGGGGCCTTTCCCGGCAAAAGCAGCTCCAGCTCGTCGCCGCGGAAGATCTTGTTGCGCTGGGTGAGCAGGGCGTTCCCCTCCTCGTCGCATTCCTCCACGACCGCGACGACGTCCGCCGTCGCGCTGTAGGAGGCCTCGGCGTAGTGCTGGCCGGGCGCGCCGAAGTAGAAGCCGGTGCTGTATGGCCGATGGCTGACCTTTTCGGTCTCCGCGACCCAGAGCGGGTCGAGCGGCCTGCCCTCCATGGCGGCGTCCAGCGCCTGACGGTACGCGTTCGTGACGACCGCGGTATAGTAGGCGGACTTCATGCGCCCCTCGATCTTGAGGCTGGCGACCCCGGCGTCCAGGAGCTCCGGGATATGCTCGATCATCCGCATGTCACGCGAGTTCATGATATAGGTCCCGCCGTCCTCGCTGATCTCGAAATACTGGCCGGGGCGCGTTTCCTCGACCAGATGATATTTCCAGCGGCAGGGCTGGGCGCATTCGCCGCGGTTGGCGTCGCGCCCGGTGAGATAATTGGACAAGAGGCAGCGCCCGGAGAAGGATACGCACATCGCGCCGTGCACGAAAGCCTCCAGCCGCAGCTCCGGCGGCGTATGCGCGCGGATGCGCCGGATATCCTCCAGCTTGGTTTCTCTCGCCAGCACGACGGTGTCTGCACCGAGCTCGTACAGCTCGCAGGCAGCCGCGCTGTTGATGACGCCGAACTGGGTACTGACGTGACGCTTGACGCGCGTCGCCTGTTTTTTTGCCAGCCGCAGCACGCCGAGATCCGCGATGATCAGCGCGTCCACGCCGATCTCCTGCAGAAAGCCGAGATATTTCGGCAGAGGAAGCAGTTCCTCCTCCAGCGGGAGCGTGTTGCAGGTCACATAGAGCTTCGCACCGACCGCATGCGCAAGCCGCACAGCCTCTTCCAGCTCCTCGTCGCTGAAGTTGGCCGAGGCGGCGCGCATGCCGTAAGCACGGCCCGCCAGATAGACCGCATCCGCGCCGTACAGCAGCGCCATGCGCAGCCGTTCCATATCGCCGGCGGGCGAAAGCAGTTCAGGTCGATCAGCCATAGTTCTGCGTGGCGACAAAATCGTTGAAATCCTCGGCGTTGGTAAAGAACTCGTGCCGCCCGGTCTCCGTGTTCAGCGCGTAGAAATAGTAATTCGTCGACTCGGGATTCAGCGCGGCCTTGATCGATGCCATGCCGGGATTGCAGATCGGCGTAGGCGGCAGACCGGTGTAAATACGGGTATTGTACGGAGAGTTGAATTCCAGCATCTCCGCCGTCGGCGCGCCTTCGTGATCCGGGAATTCATAGAGGATAGAAGCGTCGATACCGAGCGTCATACCCTCCCTGAGACGATTGTTGATCACGGAGGAAATCAGCGCGCGATCGTCATATTCCGTCTCCGGGTCCACGGCGGCTTCTTTTTCGATCAGCGAGGCGATGATCACGATCTGCCGGATGTTCAGGTTCCGGTCGCTGGCCTGCTTGAGCATGTCGGCCGTCAGCAGATAGTGGAAGGTCTCCAGGAATTTATTGATCGCGCTGGAGGCCTGCATCCCTACATAGAACTGATAGGTGTCCGGGAACAGGAAGCCCTCCAGTCTTCTGGGATCGCCCTGGGCGTCGCTGTTGAGGAAGGAGTAATTGTACTTGTAGTTGGAGGCCGCTTCCATCAGGTCCTCATAGCTGCAGACTTCCTTTTCCTCCAGGCGGCGGAAGATCTGCTCCATCGTGAAGCCCTCGGGGAAGGTGACGTCGATCGTCATCGCCGCTCCGGAGCCGGCGCGCATATTCTGGACCAGCGCGCGGTAATCAAAGCTTGATTTCAGCTCGTAATTGCCCGGCGTGACTTTCCGATCAGCATGAGAAATCTTGCAGAAAAACTCAAACAACCATTTATACTGGATGAGGCCCGCTTCCTTCAGCGTATCGGAGACATAGGAAATATCGGCGCTGCGCACGGTTTTCGAGCCGATCACATTGCCGTCCTTGTCCAGCTCGTCCACGGTTTTCGTCTCAAAGATCGAGCTGGGCAGATTGACAACGGCGGAAAAGCTCTCTTTATTCAGCGCCAGCGCGTCGCTGGCGGCCATCCAGGCCAGGCAGGCCAGAATAATGCTGACGCAGGCGATAAAGACAAAATACATCAGACCACCGATGCAGCCGCTGCGGTATTCCCTGCCCTGCCGGACGGGACGATAGTCCCGCTCGGTCAGCGGATCGCCGGTATAATTGTGCGCTTCCTCGCCGCTTTCATCCAACAACAGCTTGTCCACGGATTTGAGCGGTTTTTCCTTTTCCTTCTGGCTTGGCCTGGAAGCTCTGGCTTCCGCCTCGCGCAGGATGTCCTCCGCCGTTTGTTCGTCAGCGGACGGCGAGGGCTCTTGGTACTCCGTGTCGGGCGCGGTGATGCCCTCCCACAAGGCTTCGTTCTTTTTTTCGCTCGCCGCCTCTTCTTTATCCTGCTGCTCAAACAATTGATTGATCTTATCCAGCTCTTCAGCCATTGCTGACCTCCTCGGAAATCCTGATTCACGCGCTTTTCGCCCATGGCATAGGATGGCATGAACGGCGCGCCGCCAGCGTGCCGCTCAAATTCGCCGCTGTCTCCCGCGCGGGACGCTGTGAATGAAATCATCACGCGCGGAGAAAGGAACACTCATGTTCTGCAATTCCTGCAACAACAGCTCCATCTGGCTCATTATTCTGATCATCATCCTCTTCGGCTGGGGCGGCAACGGCATCGGCTGCGGCTGTGGCTGCGGTTGTGAGAGCAACAACGGCTGTGGCTGCGGCTGCGGCTGCAACTGAGAGAATCACACAGGGATGGGGGCTTCTCCGGAAGCCCCTGTATTATTTTATCGTATCCAGGATCAGACGATAGATCTCGGCGTTCTTCTCGTCGATCTCGCGCTCTTTCCCATCCTTCTGGAACGGGATCTTCGCCCAGCCGTAATATTCGGCGGCCAGGCGCGCAGTCTTCAGACAGCGTTCCAGATAGCGCACGTCCTTTTCATGGATGTCTGCGCTGGTTCTGGTCTTCTCCTGCCGGCGCTTCATGCGCGCCAGAGACGTCTCGATGTCCACATCGAGATAAATGACAAGATCCGGAGCCGGAAGTCCCATTTTCACATACTCCAGGTCATAGAGCCAGGCAAAGAAATCCGGCAGCTCGTCCTCCGGC
Source organism: uncultured Clostridia bacterium (assembly GCA_947307375.1). The sequence goes on from CAMZIX010000009.1 coordinate 18,670, forward strand.
AGCTTGGAGCCCTGATGGACCGCGTTGGAGGTCGTATAGCGATCAGAGAGGATCAGCCCTCCGCCGTTATAGATGGGGCCCCAGTCCTCCCGGAAGGAGGCAAAGCGATCGACCGCGAAGAAAGTGGAGGCCGTATAGGCGTTCACATCCTCCGGACGGGAGCCGAACTGCCCGCCGAGATACAGACGGATCAGCGCGCTGCTGTCCTTGTCATAGCGGGGAAAGACGATATGATGATAGCCGATCCCATCGGCCTCCATTTTCGCGCAGAGACGGCGATACTGGGCGGATTTGCCGCTTCCGTCGATGCCCTCCAGCACGATCAGTTTTCCCTTTTCCATGTTTGTTTCCTGCCTTTATCATTCATCGCCGCCAACAGAAACGCGGGCAGACGGATCACACGCGTGATACGCTTCGGCTCCGACAGGAGCCGCCAGAGCCATTCCAGGCCGAGCCTGCGCCACAGCGGCGGCGCACGGCGGAGCGTTCCGGAAAACACGTCAAGCGCTCCGCCGAGTCCGATCATCAGCATGCCGGGCAAATCGGCGCGATGCGCTTTCATCCACAGCTCCTGCCGCGGAGAGCCGAGACATACGAAGAGAAGCTCCGGTTCAGTCTGCCTGATTTTATCCAGGATCCCTCTCTCCTCATCGGGAGAAAAATAGCCGTGCCGCGTCCCCGCGATGCGGAGCCCGGGATATTGCTCGGCAAGCTTTTCACCCGCCTGCTTTGCGATGCCGGGCCTTGCGCCGAGAAGAAACACGCTCCCCTGCCGTTCGGCAAGCTCCGCCAGCAGACAGGAGGCAAAATCGATCCCCGGCGTACGATGCCGGATCGGTGTGCCGAGAAGCCTGGAGGCCAAGACAAGCCCGACGCCGTCCGGCAGGATCAGATCCGCATTGAGGATCGCCTCGAACAGCGCGGGATCGTCTCTCGCCGCCATGACGATCTCCGGGTTCGGCGTAACGACGATCGACCCGCAGTCCTGTCCGATCAGGCTGCATGCTTTTGACAGGATCTCCTCCGGTCCGCCGTCGTCAAAAGGGATGCCGAACAGGGGCGTTTTCGTCATATCTGACTGAACACTTCCCCGATCTTTTCATGGATCACCAGATCCGCAAAGCCGTCGTAAGGCGTCTCGCTCAGATTGACCAGCGCGAGCTTCGTGCCGCGGTAATAGCGGATCAGCCCGGCCGCGGGATAGACGTTCAGGGAGGTGCCGCCGACGATAAGGACGTCGGCGTGGCGGATGTAGTGCAGCGCTTCGCTCATGATATCCTGATCCAGCGGCTCCTCGTAGAGCACGATGTCCGGCCGGATCACGCCGCCGCAGCTGCAGCGCGGCACGCCCTCGCCGTGGTTCATGCGATCCGCGGGATAAGGCTTGCGGCAGCGGCTGCAGTAGGCGCGCCAGATGCTGCCGTGCAGCTCCAGGACCTTTTTGCTGCCCGCCGCCTGGTGCAGACCGTCGATGTTCTGCGTGATCACGGCGCGGAGCTTGCCCTCCGCCTCCAGCTCGGCCAGGCGCTTGTGCGCGCGGTTCGGCTGCACGTTTTCAATGACCAGTTTCTCCCGATGAAAACGATAGTACTCCTCCGGGTTGCGCGCAAAGAAGCTGGCGCTCAGGATCGTTTCCGGGGGATACTTCCACTTTTGGTTGTACAGGCCGTCCACGCTGCGGAAATCGGGGATCCCGCTCTCCGTGCTGACGCCGGCGCCGCCGAAAAAGACGATGTTGTCGCTGTCGTGAACCCATTGTTTCAATTGTTCTACTCCGCGATCCATACGGACACCCCCATATTATCAGTTGATATCACATTATACACCACACCGGGCCGCTTGACAAGAAGCGCCCCGGTGCTGAATCATAAAGAATTGTGAAGCCGGATCAGAGCCGCTCCTCCGCCCAAGCCAGGATCTTTTCCGTTTTGGGGCGAAGCGCTTCGAGACGGATCTCATTCTCCCGGCGAACGATAAAGGAATAGGTCTCGTCGCTGCTTCCGTTTGCCAGCTGCACAACGAAAAGACGCGCGCTGCGGATGCTGCTCATCGCATACTCCACGGCGCTGCCGAGATAGACGGCGCTCTCACGCGGAGCAAAAGCGGTCAATTCATCAATCAGATCCACGAGATTGATCATCTGACAGATCACCTCGTCGCTGATCGCGGAGGCCGGCTGGCGCGCGGCGTCGATTTTCTGCGGATCGCCGTCCTTCATGGCGCGCTTCATAATATTGCGGCCCTTGACGTCTTCGTCGATCAGATAGACGAAATAGGCGCGCAGCTTTTCGATATTGCGCAGAAGATAGTCCATGCGTTCGTCGCCCGCGCGATCCTTCGCCGAGAGGCGCGCGCCGCGCAGCGCCATCGCACAGGCCTCCGCGCCGCAG
>CAMZIX010000010.1 GCA_947307375.1 uncultured Clostridia bacterium
ATGGGCAGCCCGGTCAAGATCGACACGCTGGCGCGGAACCTGATCCGCCTGTCCGGCCTGAAGCCGGACGTGGACATCAAGATCGAGTATACCGGCCTGCGTCCCGGCGAAAAGCTGTACGAGGAAAAGCTGATGGCCGAGGAGGGCCTGAGGCGGACGGACAACAAGCTGATCCATATCGGCTGCCCGATCCCCTTCGATACGGAGACCTTCCTGGACAATCTTTACGAGCTCAACGAGATCGCCTACCGCAACGACGAGAGCATCCGCAGCTATGTAGAGCGCATCGTGCCTACGTACCATCCCACCTACAACAGCCAGAAAATCATCCCCGACCCGGTCCTGATCCCGGAGGAGGAAGGGACGCGGGAAGAGAAGACTGAGCAGGAAGCCGCGATGGCAACCTGATCCGAAAGAACAAAAAAACATCCATCGGCACTAAGCCGATGGATGTTTTTTGTCATATTACAGGAGGATAACGCCTTCGATCTGCTTGCCGAGCGACCGGATGCGCCGGGCCTCGGCGTCGATCAGGTCGAAGCGGGAGGTCCCGCGCTTTTCGACCAGAGCAAAGCCTTCATAATCTTTGGCGGCCTTCACGGCTTCGGCGTCCCGCAGCAGATCGCCGCAGGCCGGGACCCGTTCGCCGACAAAGGGCAGGAATTCCTGAACGAGCTCAGGCCCGACGGAGGAGACCAGCGCAATCTTGCGTTCGCCGATCACGGAGAACAGACTTTGCGCGGTGGCCTTGCCGGCCGTCTCAAAGTCAAAGTCGGGCTCGCCCTCCAGCTTGCGGATGGTTTTGTCAAAGAGCCGTTTCTTTTTCGACGGCAACGTGCCGATGAGAGGGAAGGGGTAGCGCGTCAGCACATCGTTGATGTCCTGGAGCTTCCCGCTGAGCACCTTGTCCAGGCAAACCAGGAAGCAGGCGCCGAAGAGACCAACCACAAAGAACACCGCGGCAAAGAGGATGCCCTTCTTCAGAATATTTTTCGGCGTAGGCCTGGCGCTGGCATAGCGTTCCTGCAGCTTCTGCAGATCCTTTTCAGCCTCTGCAGCGACGACCTTGTTATCCTCGATCGTCTGCTCCGCGCTGGCCCTGGTGTTGTTTTGCAGGGTCTGCAGATTCTGCTCGGCGGTAAACAGGGCGGCTTGTGCGTCCGAGAGACTGTTAGCTTCCTCAAGCTGCCTGTCGCTCATTTCCCAGTCGACCTCGTAGCCGACGAAATAGCTGATCACGGAGGCGCGGAAATCGGCGACTGTTCCGGACAGGCGGTCCGGAAGCGTTTGGAGGAGATAATCCGTAACCTGTTTGGCGACCTCGGCATCTGGATGGTATACGCTGATCACCACAATGGGACCGGCTTCGTTCGTGATGCGCACGAGCTCGTTGAGATAGGCCGGTTCTGCATCCGTGTTCATGATCTTCCGAATACCGTCCAGCAGCTCCGTATCCAGGGGATGGAGCTTGGCGCAGGCCAGGGCGGCGCTGTTCTGCGGCTCGGCGCCCGAAAGGGTCGTCTCGGTTTCGACGGGCGTGCCGCTCTCCACATACAGCGTCACGCGGGAGACGCCGCGGTGTAGCGGATCCATCGCGTTGTAGAGGCTGTTTTCCGCGTAGCTCTGCCCCCTCTGCACCTGAAGCCCGGCGCGCTCCACGGCGGCTTCCGCATTCGGAATGTCCAGCTTTAGCAGCTTGTCCAGCGCGCCTTCCGCCGCGGCGACGCTGTTTTTCGCCTCGACCAGCACGGTTTCGGCAGCTCTGAGATCTTCCTCGCTGACACCGGCTCCGGCATGCATGGCTCTGTGAATGCCAAGCAGAGCGCCCAGCAGGGTAAAAACAAGCACCAGGAAAATCAGGGGCTTGAACTTTTTCAAAAAAGCAGCAAAAAGATCAGAGATCCGAATAGATATTACTGCCTGTTCGTTGTTCATCAGGATCACCTCGCAAACTGTTCTGAGATATTATAACAGTTCCACCAGTGAAATACAAGGAGCTTTTCCGGGCGCTGCTACCCGCCGATAGTTCTGCATAGACAGTTATTTGCCGATGGAAAAGACGATCCCGGGCAGGAAAACCTGTTACTGCGATCAAGACAAGAATCGTCTCAGAGAAGGCTTTTGCCCCTTGTCTGCTCTTTTTGCGCTTCAATTCGATCTGACAGAGGGAAAAAGCAGGCCGGGATCAGATTGATCCCGGCCTGAGAAATCAGTGTATTTTCGAATAATCCGTACTTCTTCTATCTTGCGATTCTCTTTTTCGTTACAAAAACGATGTATTTCATCAGAATATTGACAAGAAGAATAACCAAAGAAACAAAGGCCGCACACTCCAACTGCATCTGTCCTTCAAACTGGGTGATCATTAAAGCGATCGGCTTATTGCTTACTTTGCTCAAGAAGGAGACCGCAGAGATTGTCATCATGCAGTTGACGAAAAAATAGCTCATCATTTCCAAGATCGTCCCCATCGACTGGGGAAGAAGGACGTCCAGGATGACCTTCCATCTGCTGATTCCCAGGGTCGAGCCCACATCTTCAAGGTTTTCGTTGATTTTCCCGAAGGTGTTATATGCCATCAGATAGGGCGAAGAGAAGAAATGCATGGAGTTTACCAGAAAAATGATGGCAAAGGTTCCGTAAATCGGGGTCGACTTAAAAAACATTACATAAGACAGACCGAGAACAAGGCCGGGGATCGCAAGGGATGTGATCGACATCAGATGAAGCAAATAACTAAGCTTTGTCTTCAGTCTTGCGGTCATGTACGCGTTCACGACTGCCAAAGCCGTCCCGAGGAAGGAGACAACAACAGCGATGACCAGGGAGTTGCGCAGGTATTTCAGGGCGCCCATATTGACAGCCTGATAGGTGTTCTTTAGGGACAAGGTCATATCAATAGGATATTTGTTTACAAAGCCCAGAATAGCAAAGGAGCCGATCGGCAGAAAAACGCCAATGATTATAAGCAGACAGATCAATCTGGCAAATCGGTCTCGCGCGACATTCTTTTTGATCCCATAAGGTTTCCCGACAAACGAAGCGTTTCCCTTGTCTCTGTTTGCCATGTCCAAAATACAGGCGATCAGCGCGGGCGCAAGGAGGATCATGCCGATGACAGAGCCCTTTCCGAAATCCAGCATGCCAATAACATCCTGATACATCATGACGGGCAGCGTCATGTATTTTCCGCCGACCATGAGGGGAACGCCATAGTCGGTGATAATCATTGTAAATGTGGCAAACACAACCGAAATAAGAGGTTTCCGAAGATACGGAAGCGTGATTGCCAGGAATTTGTTCTTTGCTGAAAGACCCATTACATCCGCTGCTTCGTACGGCGTGCCGTCCTCATAGCGGAGGACGTCGTAAAGCATCAAATAAGCAACGGGGAACGAATACATGACTGACCCGATAACGATCCCCCAGAAGCCATAGATTCCGGCTTCAAGCCCAATGATTCTGGACAGCCAGCCTTTGGCTCCGAGGATAATAATCAGACCCATGCCGTGCGAAATGGACGGGATCAGCATCGGAACCGTGAGGAGCGTATTCAGGATCGTCTTATGCTTGATGTTCGTTCTGGCAACCGCCCAGGAAAGCAGTCCGGCAAGGCAAACCGAAATCAAAGTGGCTGTAAAGCTAACGGTGAGAGACTGTCGCAAAGCTCTGGAGAATTTCGGCGCGCTGATTACGGCCAAAACATCTACGGAAGCCATAGTGGAGAGCATCCGAAGCAGCGGCAGAATAATTGCAACCAGCCAAAATACGCACAAAAGGATCTTCAAGGCGCTCGATGGTGTCCATGTATTCTTTTTCACATGGTTTCCCGTCATGTCAAATCCTCCGCAGCGCCTTGAACTTCAGAAGAGCGGGCAAACTGAATCAGGCTGTCGATCTTCGTATTGATATTCTTGATCACAAAACGTCTCACATAATCATCCGCCGGATGATCGATAATATTGTGCGGCGTATCCAGCTGGTGGATCACGCCTGCGTCCATAACCATAATCCTGTCAGACATGGCGAAGGCCTCTTCCTGGTCATGGGTGATGTAGATCATCGTCGTGCCAAACTTTTTCTGAAGCTCTTTCAGTTCGGAACGAAGGCTGAGCCTCGTGTCGACGTCCAGCGCAGACATGGGTTCGTCAAACAGAATAACATCCGGATTCAAAGCAAGCGTTCTTGCAATCGCCACACGCTGCTGCTGCCCGCCGGAAAGCTGACGCGGCTTCTTGTCAAGATGGGCCTCCAGGCCGACCAGTTGAAGCATCTCCGTCGCCTTTTTGGCAGCCTCCGCTTTATTATACTGTCCTTTTATCGACGCGCTGTTCAAAAGCGCATAGGTCACGTTTTTGAGGACGGACATATTTTCAAACAGAGCGTAGTTCTGGAATACGATACCCATATGTCTTTGCGAAGAAGGAAGGTTTGTGATTTCCTTTCCGTCTTTGAAGATCGTACCGCTTTCGGCAGTCTCCAACCCGATCAGGATGCGCAGGATCGTTGTCTTTCCGCACCCGGAGGGACCAAGAATGGACAAAAATTCCCCATCGTTAACGGAAAAGCTGACATCATGCAGTACGCCAGCGTGTCCGAATGCTTTTGACAAATGCTCCACTTTAATTTTTTCCATATCTTTGCCCCTTGTAATTTTTAAAAGGGAGGAAGGACTTACCTTCCCCCCATGATTGTGTCTTGTAAAAACTTAGTACTGCCAGTTGTCCAGCAGACGGGTTTTTTCCTCAGTAGTATTGCCATGCATATCCGCATAGTTGATACCCGTAGGATAGTTCTCGATATTGTTCACCTGGTTAACAAACACCTGCTCCGGGTAGTAGAGCTCTTTGTCTTCCATAACAAGCGTGGTATAGAAGAAGTTGAACACGTCAACAACGGCTTTGCGATTCTGCTTTCCTTCGGGGATGGCATATCCGTACAGGGAGTAGGGAGAACCCTCTTCGAAGAACAGGATTTTCAGATTTGCGCCATTGTTGATTGCGGTGACCGCCTGGGCAGTCATGCCGAGGCCAACGGCAACCTCGCCCTGAACCAGCGCATTCACAGGGCCGGAACCGGATTCGGTGAACTGAAGGATGTTCTCGGCAAGGGCATCAAAGTACTCAAATGCCTTCTCCTCGCCCCATGCATTTACCAGGCTCTTTACGAACATGTATCCCGTGCCGGAAGACTTGGGGCTGGGCATGGAAACCAGGTTTTTAAACTCAGGCTTAAGAAGATCCGCATAGCAGGTCGGCTCAGCGATGCCCTTTTCAGCGAGGACATCAGGATTCACAATGATCGCGCCGCCGTTACGGGTTGCGGCCAGATAATGCGCATTCTCAACCTTGCAGTCATCCACATAGATGGACTGGTCGTAGGAAGAAACATCGGCAAGATACTGTTCCACGAGACCGGCATAGCTGAAGTCCAAATCGTAGAAAATATCCATATCCGTGTCGGTGCCTTCCGCGGCGAGCTTTGCCGCGAGGTTACCGGTCGGCATATACTCGATGGTCACATCATAGTCCGGGAACTCTTCCTTGATCCGTTTGAGGAAGTATTCGTTGCGGTACTCTTCTGCGCCGGAGTATATAACGACCTTATTGCTGCTTTCGTCAAGAGCGGCGACGGCTTCCGGTTCGGACGTGGGCTGCGTTTCGCTGGCAGGCGCGGTACCACAAGCCGAGAGCACGATCGACATCATAAGGACAAATGCGATAATCATGTAAAGCTTTTTCGTCATTTACTATTTCCTCCAAAAAATTATACGTCCCTGTTTGTTCGTGGACGAGAGAATAATACCTCGGTTTTGAACATTTGTCAATATGATTTGAACGAAAAAATCACCAATATTGTTCTTTTTTACGCCGCTGATTCTGTTGAAATGAACTATCAAGGCGTTTTCAAACGTCATAAGTCTTATCCAATTGCTTCAGTTCCCTAAAGGTGTCGATTTCGGTAACATCCTCATCCGTGCAAGGACGGATCTCGACGCGATAATGGTCTTTGCAGTAGTGCAGCGGGACCTGCTCCCAATAGCGTTCCTTTCCGCCCGGCGCCTGATAGGTTTCCAGCAGATCGTTTGCCAGTTTATGTCCGTCATCCTCAGACCAATAGGAGATACCCAGCAGACGCCAGATATTGTCTCCTTCTCCGCCAACCTTCTCTTCAACAATCACGCCATCCTTGACGACAACGCACCAGTCATCTGTTCTTTGCATCTTGATGCCGAGAATATTGGAATTGTACTGATACCGCTTGATGAGCTCAGGATTCGCGATCAGCAGATCGGCCTCGAACACATAGGCATTGGATAGCATATACCTGGCGACCATCGCCGAGGAAATATTATTCGACTCGTTATAGATCGGGTTCTCCATGAATTTGATCATGGGGTACTTATACAGAAGCTGGTCAAACTGATCCGGCAGGTAGCCGCGCACAATATAGATCTCCGTTATCCCGGCATCCAGGCAAGCGTCCAGCAGTCCCTCGATGATACGTTTTCCCTTAACCCGCACAAGGGGTTTTGGCGTGTTGAGGGAAATGGGAAGAAGCCGCGCACTGAAGCCTGCAGCAAGAAAAACAGCCCGTTTAACGCGGTACGGCTCCAAAGCCTGGATCCCAGCAGGAGTGATTTTACCCTTATTGATATAGCCGGCTTCCGTCAGTTCTTTTACAAGCCGGTTGACATTGCCCAGTGACTGATTCGTGATATCGCAAAGCTGCCTTTGTGTAAGGCTTCCCTTGATCGAATAGCTTTCCAGTATTTCAAATTGCTTTTTGCTCAGTTCCACAGATGTTACCTCCATGTTCTGTTTTGGCTGCGTGCACACCAAACATTGAACATTATGGACGATACAGGCGGTTTTGTCAATGAGTTTAATCCTGTTTGGAGAGAAAAATGTTCAGAATATCAGAAACCATGCCGTCCGATGAACTGCCGCGGGAAGGATGGGCAGTCATACGTCATAGCTCTTGTCGATTTTCCTCAGTTCCTTAAAGGTGTCAATCTCGATAATATCGCCTTCCTTGCATTCTCGAACTTCGATTTTATAGTTATCATGAAACACGGTCGTTGGGATCTGCGTCCAGAACCATTCTTTACCGCCCGGCATCTCAAACGCTTCCTTCAGATCGGTAGCCAGCTTCTTTCCGGATTCTGCATCCCAATAGGATATACCGTATTCCTGATAGCAATCGATCCCGCCGACCTTGTGCGTGGCGATATATCCGTCCTTCAGGGTAAAACACCAGTCATCAGAACGCTCTTTGTAGAAGCCGAGGAAGTTGGAGCAGTACTGATATTTCTTGATCAGTTCCGGCTTTTGGAGAAGCAAGTCCGACTCGAAAAGATAGGCATTGGAGAAGAGATACCTGGCGCAAAGAGCGGAGCTGATGTTGTTTGTCTCATTATAAGCAGGATTTTCGATAAACTTGATCATCGGGTATTTATAAAGAAGTTGATCAAATTGCTCCGCCAGATAGCCGCGTACGATGTAGATTTCTTCGATCCCGGCGGCGAGACAGGCGTCGATCAAGCCGTCAATAATCCTCTTTCCGTGCACGCGAACCAGCGGCTTCGGGGTATTGAGCGTTACCGGAACAAGGCGGGTACCGAATCCGGCGGCGATAAACACAGCCCGTTTTGCACGATAGGGTTCGAGGGCTTCTTTCCCTGCCTCGGTAATCCGATTGTCCTTTAAGTATCCGCTTTGTTCAAGAGACTCAATTTCTAGAAGGATAGACGCCAACGAGTTCTTTGATGATCCGGATATCTCATCGGGCGACTTCAAGAACCCGGACGAATCCACCGAAGTCAGAATATCAAACTCCATTCGAGATAGCATTGGGCAATAGCCTCCTTGTTTTTTGTGAGCATGATCGCCGCTGTTTTCAGCGGCCACGCAAAAACCCCGATTGTCGGTTGGGAAAAAGATGATATCGGCGCTTTTCTCCGATCGTTTCAGACTTTCATTTTTGCCAAGGCCTCAAACAAAAGCTTTCGCTGTTTGAACAGATAAATAACAATTCCTATGGCAGGGATGTATCGAATATAAATGGGCGCTTTATACAGGAAATTACATGCCAGGCAGGCAAGTGTTACGACGCTTAAGGTCAGCACAATGACTTTATCGTCGTAAACCTTTTCTTTTTCGATCTTAGCAATATTAAAATAATGCATGAGGATCAAAATGACATGGGAAACATAGGTCGTATATCCGGCTGCAACATATCCGAATCGTTTGATGGCAACGTAATTCAAAATAATATTGGTAACAGCCGCCGTAAAAGAGGCCAGCATAATATTGACAGATTTTTTGTGGAAGAACGACACCGCAGCAAAAGCGTCATACATGGAATATGTAAAAATGCCGGCCGCAATAGGAGGGATAATGTAGATGCCTTCGAGGTAGTCGTCAGTAGCAAAGATTTTAATGAATTCTGGGGCGATGATGGAGCCCAAAATGCAAAACGCACCGACAAACATCCATAAAGGCTTCACCGCTTCTCTTATTTCTTTAAATGCGCGCTCTCCCAGCTTTGCATTAACGAATGGACTGAAAGCAATCATCAGCGCGCGCCAAAACAGGATCCCGATGGAAGACAAGATGGAAACAAGGCCGTATATTCCGGCTTTATCTATCCCGACCATTTTCCCGATCATGATTTTATCGGTACCGTTCAATACGACAAAACTGACATAATGAGGAATAAGCGGGATGGCAAATATCAGCGTGCTTTTCCAAAGAGGCGGATCGTAAAAGTTTCGTCCTTTGCTGAGGATATAAAAATACAAAACCAATGCGACCAGCAGGTTTACAATACCTGCGCTCCACAATCTAACCTCGGCAAGGTTTGCTTCTTTATCCTTACAGTACATTACTAAGGCGATTGATACCAACTGCGCAACCAAAGCAGAGCCCACGGTTACCAGCAGCGTTATCTTATAATTGTATTCGTACCGTTGCTTCATGGTCCACAATTCAGTTGCAGGCTGAATCATGCCGGTGAGAAGCATAAGGATCATAAGGGAAGAAGGAATCCCGACCCAACTATTGACCTGTTTGCGCAGAGCAAAATAAACGACAAAAATGCCCAATGAAACGGCCGTTATCAGGCCCAGCATGCTGGAGAGAAATTTCCACCTTTCATTTTTGTGCTCATACAGCCCTACGTTCAGGATGCCTGGATTTGTCAAGGTGACCGACATGATTACAGAAAGAATCGTCAGCCATGAATTGTAGATATTGATTACACCATACTCGCTCGTGGTAAGGAGACGTGTAAAAATAGGCGTTGTAAAATACTTTAATCCACTGATTGAAAAAGCCGCAATTCCAAAATAAAAGGTAGCCTTAACATTGATGGGCGCTTTTTTTATTGATGCAATGAATTCCTTTATCTTTGTTAGCTGCACTATGCATCCTCCAGAGTCGCATGCGGATCATCGCAATTGATTGTTGCCTGAATCGGATCTTCCGACCCGATCTGCCTCAATAGAGCCTCCGCAATGATATGAGCTCACAATGGTTCCGCAAAGGAGTCGTCTGCTGCAGATCAGGCCCTTGCGGACGGGAAAAACAATGAGGCAGAAGACAAATAAACCGACGCGCAATAGAATAACCAAAACTGAACGAGAGAGAAGGTTTGATCAAAGAAAAATAAAAACGCAAAGAAAATCTGCATGAAAAGCGATACGGCATTAATGCAGATCGTTTTATCTATCGCTTCAGTATGCCCGCCGTCAGCGCGAATTCCCGTCAGTCGAATATATTGCTGACCGGTTTTTACAAATATATATCCCATGGGAATTAAAAGCAGGAAAAAACCGACGATGCCGTATTCACACAGAATATGTAAATAAACAATATGCGGACTTAATACCTGCGTGCCCGCGCCCGTTATTCTTGCCGATTGCGGAATATACTTGCTGTATGAATCCAGACCGGCACCGAATACAGGGCGTTGGAGGAATAATTCCCAACCCCACTTCCATAACTGGACTCTGCCGCTGGTTACGTCTCGCCCACTGTCAATATTTTTAAAAAATGAAATATAGCGGTCCATAAGACCGGCGCTAAGAAAAATGGGCAGCAAATAAAAGACTGCGATAATGAGAACGATGAGTATGGCCAATGCGGCACTTAAGTGACGCTTATTGATTTTTCCGCGTTTTTGAAAGCTGTCTATGATCCAAATCAGCATAAAGGCAAACAGCATGGACACCAATTCACCTTTGCGCCCTAAAAAAAGCAATGCTATCAACAATATCCCGCACAGAAGCAACTGCATGAAGTAGGTCTTTCCGGTCTGCTTCTTGTGCCTGTTAATATATCCATTTAAAACAGCAAGCCCCATAACCAACAGATAAGCTGTATACGTGACGCCGCCAAGCGATACTCCATATCCGTTCGCAGAGGTCAAGTCGGCATACTGTTTTCGATTCTCGCCCAATATTGGATAAATCAAGCTGCGGTATAGGTGAGGGAACAGAGAAAAAAAGATAGTATAAACAGCAACAGCCAATGCGGCAGTCAGAAGGATTTTCAGCATTTTTTCTGCACTGGCCTGTTCGGGATTTGAGAAAAACAACATGAACGCGCAAAAAAGAATAATCCCGATATAATATATATTTGCGTTGTTTTTCTCGCTATCAAATCTTAAAAAGTTGAAAAGCATGACGACGGCAATCCAAACGAAAGAGAATCTGATCGGATCTACGCGAAGAAAACCGCCCCTTTTTTCTCTCAGTAATTGATAAATAAAGCTGGCAGCAACGAGAATCAGGCAAAGACCCATGGAAACATAGGCGGAAAGGCTAAGATCATAATAAATGAAATAGGTACAGGAAAAGAGAACGAAGAAAAGAAACGGAGGGTCTTGAACTTTGTTTATTCTAACCCGACTGATCCTCATGCGATTATTCCTCCAAATATACTTGCCGTTGTTTCTCTTCCTTCGTCACGGGCGTCTTTCCCGATTCACGCCAAGAAACGGCGCAAAAACGTCTCGCTGCCAAGCTTGATTATTTGTTAAACTGAACTTCCCAAACATCCAGATGCGTTGTTTCTTTCGGCCCGTCAGGAACCACCATATAATCTTTCCCATACAGGTTGCTCAGATACCGGTCGTAACCGGAGGGAACGGGAAATCTGGAGTCATTGAAATCCATATACACAGGGTCTGACATGTATTCTTTTTCTATCGTCTCGCGTTCCCCATAATGGGCTGGCAAACTGCACGCTACCAATCGGGAGGTATTATAGTCATGAGCTCTGGCCAGGGAATTCATTAATGACGCGAAGAAATGAACGCCAAAGAGCCTGGCGATTCGCCCGACGATCTTCCTCAAAACAATAAATCTGTGCTCCGGCAGATACATCCGTCTTGTCGCCTCAGAGCACACAGTATCAAGCACCTTCAAGGTCCAATAGAAGACTTTCCTTTTCCAGGCCGCATCCGATACCCCGTCAATGGGAAAAACATCCACGCTTACCCCAATGTCAGGAGAATAGACTGTTTTATGAATCACCCGGGTGTTGGGGTCCCACACCCGCGCGTAGGATAAATTGCAATTCTTGTCGTTATCCAGCGTGCAAATGCGAAACCGGCTTGTGGTCTTTGCTTCAAATAGCCGGATGAATTTTTCATAATCATCCCGGGGCATCATGACGTCTCCGTCGTCATCCCAGGGGATAAAGCCATGGTGGCGCACTGCCCCGAGGCAGGTCCCTCCGGAAAGAAAGTATTTGATGTCATTCTCCCGGCAGAAGGAATCAATTTCACACAGAATCTCATACACGATCGATTGCATTTTTGCAACCGTTTCATCCTTGACATACATATCGCAATCATTCCTTGTTAAAAACGAGTTCCCAGTCATCAATCTGCATGTAACAGTGCTCGACTGCATTCTCGGGGATCTTCATATAATCTCCATACAGGTTCGTCAGGTAGCTCTTGTAATCCGCAGGGACAGACATTTCCACCCCATTAAACGGGAGCAGGGTCGAATTCTCAAAAATCGACCTGTCCATGATCTCTCGCTTCCCATACCCGGGATCGATGCCTACTCCGGCGTATTTCGATGTGTTATAGGGGTATTTCAAAGCCAGCTTATCCATCATTAGGGAAAAAAACCGCCATCCGAGAGGCTTTAAAAATACACGCAAAAGCTTTTTCAGGAGGATCAGATGCTCTTGCGCATGATAATTCACCTTTTCCGAGTTGAAGGCCAAGAATTCTAACAGGCGCATACGTTTTAAGAAAAACACCCTTGCCAGGCCGCTTTCCGGAAAGCCGTCGATCGGAAAGAGATCGACACATGCGCCGACTTCTATATCCTGCAGGTTTTTATGCTTTAAAACCGTGTTTCCATCCCACACTCGGCCGAATTGCCGCTTCCATTTCGGATCGATCTGCAAAGCTGCAATCTCATATTTTCGGTTTGGATCATTTTTGTATTCGCGGAGGAACCGCTCGTAATCCGGCCGGGGGAACATGATGTCGGCATCGTAATCCCAAGGAATAAAACCCTGGTGTCTGGCTGCGCCGAGACAGGTTCCGGCGCATAAAAAATACCGGATACCCTTCTCCTTGCAGAATCTGTCAATCTCGCACATGATGGGAAAAATGCATTCCTGAATGCGCTCGATCGCCTTTTTTTGATTGGAATAGTCCTTCATTGCAAGTCTCCACTCAACAAGATGAAAGCCTTGACGGACAGCCGCTCATCTCTGTGCGCTTCGGTCTAACTCTTTCAATATTTCGACGGTGTGTGAAAAACCGCCTTGGGCATCAAACAGTCCTTTCCAGCCAAGAGAAAGAAGTTCTGTGCTATCGAGCGACGAATTGCTCATCGGATTGAACCCTTTTTTCTCTGTCTCCGTAGGAAGCTCCATTTTCAGTTCTACACCTGCGGTTCTGACAAGGATCTCGGCCATTTGCCGAATGTTGATGATAGAATCGGGGTTTGAAATATTATAGGCGTGAATGGGCTGGCCTTTCAGGAGCACCTTCAGAATTGCCGATGCACAGTCAAGGCAGTAGCAATAGCTCCTGATCTGCGATCCATCGCTCTTCATGACGATGTCTTCTCCGCGGGCCACAGCATAAACCCACGCAGATGAGACCCTGTTATCCGACTGCACTGCCGTTGGACCATAGATGTGCCCCGGCCGGACAATCACGGACTCCACTCCGTATTCGTCATAATAGGAAGCGCACATGGTTTCCGCTGCGCACTTTCCGATAGAGTACGAGTTCCTGGGATTCAGAAGATCAATCCAACCATATTCGTCTGCTTTGCTCGGCCCATCGTGTTCCTTCCTGCCGTAAACCTCGGAGGAAGAAATATAGAGAACCCGCTTGGTTCCCATTTCCTTTGCATAATCCAACAGATTCTTCATCCCGAGGAAATTGCTCAGCATGGTCTCAACAGGTTCTTTGACGATCTTATTCGGAGAAGCATTGCTCGCTCCGTGAATAATATAATCGCAAGGAAGGTTCAGTGCGTTTCCTGCTGCGGACGCGTCATAGGGCACAAACGTAAACCACTCTCTGCCGGAATAGGGGGCGAAGCGACTATCGGCCTTTTTTTCACTCCGTCCGGCGGCCAGAAGCTTTATCTTTGCCTCGTGCGTCTCATTCCATCGGATGAGGATATCCGCTACAGCTGAGCAGATGAGCCCTGTGCAGCCGGTAATCAGCACACGTCTGCCCGCTAACTCGTCCAGCTCCGGCAAGGCGGCTATTTCCTCATCCAGATCTGAAATCCACAGTTTGCTGTCGTAAATACTCATAAACCTAATCCTTCAGCCAGTCAGAGCGTTTGGCCGCCAGCAAAGCCTTAAAGATGTCGATATCCTCTACCGTTGTCAGTTTGATGTTTTTCTCGGAGCCGATGGAGAAGTACACCTGCTCGCCCATTTCAATTTTCAGTGTGCAGGACGCTACGGAATTTGTAATCCCGGCTTCCAGCGCACGTCTATGCAGATTACAAATATCACCGAGATAGAAGGCCTGCGGCGTCTGCGTCCGTTTAAGCCGGTCGCGAGGATAAGACCCCGTGGACACTATGCCGTCCTCCGTCTGCATCATGGCTTCGGCACACGGGATAACCGTTATAGCGTTCCCGTACTTGCGAGCAACGCGGATGTTGTCTGAAATAATTTCCGCGCTGACCATCGGCCGGATAGCATCGTGAATCAAGACGATGTCATCCTTTTCAAAATGCTTTTCGAGCTCGAAAACACCATTGCGGATGGAATCCTGCCCATTCTTTCCGCCGGGAACGATATACTGCAGCTTTTTGATACTAAACTGCTTTGCGTATGCCCAAAGCACCTGCTCCCAACCACTGATGCACACGACCGCGATCGCATCGATCTCCGGATGCTTTTCAAACGCCTCAAGAGTATAAACGATTACCGGCCGCTCATTCACGGTGATAAACTGCTTCGGGATATCCTGGTGCATACGGTTTCCTGAGCCGCCCGCGATTAATAGCGCAATATTAGCCATTTCTCTTCGCTCCTCATTTTTCTGTTATCAATGCTCCGTTCGAACAGGTGTCATATAATCCCCGTACTGTTCCTTCAAATAATTATCCCAGTTTTTTATTGCCATGAGTTCTGTGTTCTCAAAAAGAAGGATCGAGTAATCATCCATAAGCGCCGGGTCATATTCACAATCCAGGCTCTGGAAAATATCATTGCAGATCATAAGCGGCTGATTCGTATTTGTATTTCCCCAGGCAGAGAGAGAAGTGTACATTTTCTGTTTCCGCTCTTTTGAGAACAGCCTTCCCATTATCCGGGTTACCATGAGGGCAACTCGATATGCGAATGAAAAATCCTTCTTCTCATTCGTCTTGGTTTTCATCATTCCCTGAAGGAATTTCAGCCCAATGACTTTTAGCTTCTTCCTGAATTTCCCGGAAGGAACTCTGTCAACAATAAAGATGTCTAAGACCGGCGTGTCATCTTCGATTCCGTGCTGATTATAAACATCTTTCTCTACAATTTTATAAACCCACAACGGCGCCGTCAAAACATACCGCTCCATTTTCGGGAATGCTTGTCTCAACAAATCAAAGTTTTTCCTGTCCATGAGAATGTCTACATCATCATCCCACGGAATAAACCCCTTTTCCCTGACGGCTCCCAATAAAGTCCCACCTATCATGGAATAGGCGATACCGTTTTTCATGCAGAAAGCATGAAAATCTTTCATCATCGACAATAATATCCGCTGCTTTGAGGCAACATTATATTGATCATTGATATCTATCATTTCAAGTATCGCCTTTCCTGTTGCTCAGGCCCTGTATCTCGGGAAGAAATTGCTCTCCGGGAGTTCTCCTCTCATATTTACGAGTTCATCATATCGCTGAGGATTCCAGATCTTTCTCCCAACATGAAACAGCTTGTCATCGCCCTTTTTATAGAAGCTCTTTTTAAAATCGTATAAAGGCCCTTCCTGGGCGCCAAGGCCGCCGCCGAGGTGAAGCCAATCAAATCCGTGCGCGCATCCCCATTTTGCAGCCTCATATAGAATGATGTTTGTCCCGGCGTACCGTCTGTAGTCAAACAGCTGTCCGCTCAGGTGATAGTTCATGTACTTTCCGGCAAAAAGCATGATTGAGGACGCGATGGCTGTCTCCCCAAGATACGCGGTGAACAAGGTATAATTGCCCTCGAGATCGTTTCTGATGCTGTCAAAGAAGGCCTTGTCAAAGTAGTAATATGATGATGCGCCGTCGTGATTCATGGTAGTCTCATAAATGCCGCGGAAAACATCAAATGCGTCCTTGGTGGTTTCGGTCCTGACCGTTACACCTTCCTTAATGGCAACACGGATGTGCCCACGGTTTTTAGAGCTGAACCGCTCCCATATCTTCTCCTCAGAATCGAGTTCGATAGCTACGGTGTTTCCCAGAAAGGACGTATTATAAACCTCGAGATTCAGCCCGGATGCGTTTTCCAGCACGGGGTGGAATCGGACAAATTCGCTTACGACCTTGTTAGCTGCACACCATGCTGCGTATTCGCCTCGAAAAGCCTCTGCATCGGCTCCGGCTTGATTCCCTTCGAAATACCAGCCGCCATAGCCATATGGAGTTGCGATATCGAAGAATTCGCCTTCTCCGATTTTTCCTTCAAAATGCTTGTCGTGGGCAATGTCGCGCTTCATCACAACGTTTATCCCGCGGAGAGTTTCGGAACAGTAGTATAAGAGGAGCGGCTCTCCGTCGCCATGCAATTCAAACGCTTTCACATACCCGCTAAAATAATAAATATCGTATTTTTGGAAGCTCTTTACTATGGAATCCCAATCGTCTCTTTGACTCAATGAAAAAACTTTAAGCATCTATTTTTTCCTCATTACGAACCGTCTTCATCATGAGATATCGTTCGGGTTGGTAATTAGCCTTTTGATAAAACTTGAAAGCACTCTGATTGCTGGCTGTCACAAGCAAATCTATTTCGTTGTACCCGTTTTCCATCGCGTATTGTTCAACTTTGTCCAACAGCCGGCTGCCCACGCCTTGCCGATGCCATTTGTCCGCCACGGCGATTTCTGCAATATGAATCCTTTTCCCCTTGAGCCGATGAATTTGATGGCACCAGACCCATCCGGCCAGCTCATTGCCTTCAACAGCAGCAAAAACGATGGCAGACCCGTCCTCCAAAAAACCGGCTACTTCCTTGCATTTATCTCTGCCGTAGGAGTCGTCCGGTTCGGCGTACGGGAAGTTGATCCTTACCGAACTGTTGAACAGCTTCTCTATCTGATTTCTCCACAGGGAGAAGCTTTCATGGTTCAACCTTGTGATTTGCACGATTTGATTTCCTTTCCTGGTCAAGATCCAACATTTCAAAGCAGCCGGCGTCCACAATGTCTTCACTCTTTACGACCTTGACTATTGTCATCAGAACAATTCTCAGGTCTTCCAAAAATGAAATGTTTTCGGCATACTTGACATCCAATGCCAATCTTGAATCCCATGCCAGTGCGTTTCTTCCGCTTATCTGGGCAAGACCTGTCAGGCCCGGTCTGACTGTGTGGCGCTTTCTCTCCGTTTCCGTATAGAAGGGCAGATACCTTTTCAGCAGAGGTCTCGGGCCGACGATCGCCATATCTCCCTTCCAAATATTCAGCAGCTCCGGAAGCTCGTCGAGCGAGGTCTTTCTTAAAAACCGCCCATAGGGGATCATGCGCTGTTCATCCGGCAGGAGCTGCCCGTTCTCGTCCTTTTCGTTGGTCATCGTGCGGAATTTAATGAGCCGGAAAATCTTTTCGTTCAGTCCGGGCCGGTCCTGCATAAAAAACGGATTGCCCTTCATGGCAAGAGCCCCGGCAGCCGTCAGTACAACGAGCAGTGGGCTCAACACGATCAGCGCGCAGGTGGACAAGAGCCAGTCCAGCGCTCTTTTTATGTATTTTGCGTAAACCATAGCTCACTCCGTCGAAGATAAACTATTCCTTTCCGTCTGCCGTCTCATGCGTCCGGTAGAACTCTTTCCAGCACCATTCTGCCGCCTCGTCGCTGAGCCTCTCCTGCCCGGGTGACAGCTCGGCCGGATATTTCGGCTCGCTTCTGCGTTTTGCAACATAGTCGTCGAAAGTCCCAATGACCCTGGCAGGAACGCCTGCAGCTACAGAATTTGGCGGGATGTCTTTGTTGACAAGGCTCCCCGCGCCAATAATCACGTTCGAGCCGATCTTAACTCCATAGAGGATACTTGTCCCGCTGCCAACAAACACGTTGTCCTCGATCAAAATACACCCAAGCTTTTCCTGGAACGATTCTCCCTTAAGCGTCGGATTGGCATTAAGCATTACATGCGTCACATCATGCGTTACAAAGCTGACCCTTGACGCAAGCCGGACATTGTTCCCCAGCCGAATCAGCTTCGCATAAAGAGGGACGGTCCTGCTCATCACGTTGCAGTCTTCTCCGATAGCTCCGAAGATGTGCTTGCTTTTTAGGTACTTGGTCCGATTCGTGCTGGACAATATCGTACACAGGCGTAAGGTCTGCCACATTCTTTCCCCGCGCATCTGATCTCTCTCCTCAGAACTAATTGAAGCACCGGCGGATGATCTCAATGATCACGTCCTGCTGGGCCGGGGTCATTTTGTTGTCGCTCGGCAGGCAGAGGCCGCGCCGGAAGACGTCCGCGCCGACGTCGACGCCGGTGCCGCTGATATAGGCGTTGGTCCTCCCGCGCCCGTTGCCCTCGATCGTCACAAAGTCGTTGGCCCGGTAGATCGGCTGCAGGTGCATCGGCTTCCAGATCGGACGGCCCTCCGCGTTGAAGGCGGCGAGCGCATCGAGGATCTCGTGCGGCGAGCTCTTGCCGCTCTCGTGCTGGTACATATAATCCTTCTCGCCCCGGACCATGGGCGCCATCGCGTCCTCGTCGATCAGCAGGCAGCTCAGCCAGAAGTTGGGGACGGACTTTTCCGCGTCGTAGGGATTCATCCAGACCGGCAGATCCTTCAGGCCCTCGCGGTAGCGCTCATAGATGGCGCGCTTCTGGGCGATGTGCTCGGACAGGTAGGGGATCTGGCCGCGGACGACGCCGGCGATGATGTTGCTCATGCGGTAGTTGTAGCCGATCTCCTCGTGCTGATACCAGGGGGCGGCTTCCCGGGCCTGCGTGCTCCATTTGCGCACCTTGTCGGCGTCCTCCTTGGAGTCGGTCAGGAACATGCCGCCGGACGAGCCGGTGATGATCTTGTTGCCGTTGAAGGAAATGCAGTTATAGTTGCCGAGCGTGCCGGTCTCGACCCACTGACCGTTCAGCAGGTACTTGGCGCCCAGAGATTCCGCAGCGTCCTCCACGATCAGCGCGCCGTGCTTTTCGCAGATGGCCTTGATCTGCTCCATCTTGCCGGGGGTGCCGTACAGATGGGCGACGACCACAAGACGGACCTCCGGATACAACTCAAAGGCTTTTTCCAGGGCCTCCGGGCTCATGTTCCAGGTGTCGTACTCCGTGTCGATGAAGACGGCCTCTCCGTCCTCATAGGCGACGGGGTTGACGGAGGCGTCAAAGGTCATGTCCGAGCAGAAGGCCTTGTGCCCGGCCAGGGTGCCGCGATCGGGCCGCGCCTGACCGTAGAGCGTCTCGCCGGCCAGCTTGGTCGCCAGATGAAGGGCGGCCGTTCCGGCGGACAGGGCGACGGCGTATTTTACGCCGATGAATTCGGCCATCTGGCGCTCGACTTCGTTGATATTTTCCCCGAGCGTGGAGACCCAGTTGGTCAGAATGGCATCGTCCACCCAGTGCTGCTCATCTCCGTGCATGGTGGGGCTGCTCAGCCAGATCTTGCTGCCGAACGGTTCAATGCCGGCAAATCTCGGATCGTTCAAATAATCGTACATAAGGATCCCTCTGTTTCTTGGTAAGCATAGATGCTGCTGTTTTCCTCGTGGCTGATGAATTTCTGCCGGCTTTTTCGCCGCGGCAAAAGCCGGGCATAAAAAGCCAATATAAATTCATGTTAGTATACCATAATGTTTTCCGGATATCAACAAAAAAGCGGTAACAAGTACCCCGATCGATCCCGGCGCGGCGCTTTCGGCCGAAAGGATCGCGTGTCGGCGTTTTCTTTTCGTTTTCTCTGTGCTATAATGGGAAAAAAGCCGGGCGGCGCGGCCGCGGGAAGGAGAGCGACATGAGGATCTGCGTTTTTGCGGCCTCCAGCAATCATCTGGAGGAACGGTATCCGGCGGCGGCGGAGGAACTGGGCCGTCTGCTCGGACAGGGCGGCCACACGCTGGTTTTCGGCGGCGGCCGGACCGGGCTGATGGGCGCCTGCGCACGCGGAGCGGCTGAGACCGGCGCGGAGATCATCGGCGTTGCGCCGCGCTTTTTCGACGAGCCCGGCGTGCTGTACGAGCGCTGCAGCCGCTTCGAATGGACGGACAGCATGGCCGAGCGCAAGACCCGGATGGAAGAGGAGGCGGAGGCCTTCCTGATCCTCCCGGGCGGCATCGGCACGATGGAGGAGTTCTTCGAGGTGCTGACGCAGAAGCAGCTCGGCCTGCACGCCAAGCCCATGGCGCTGCTGAACACCGCCGGCTATTTTGACAGCCTGGCCGCCTTTCTGCGCCGCATGACGGACATGGGCTTCGCCGGGCGGGATGTCCCGGGGCTCGTATCGCTCTGCGATACGCCGGAGGAGGCGCTGCGTGCGCTGACCGAGGCGCCGCCCGCGGAGACGCGGCGCCGATCCAAAGCGGAATATTTCCGATGAATCAAAACGCCCGGAGTACGAATACGCCGGGCGTTTTTTCACATGCTGTTCCCGTCGGCATAGAATGACCGGGAGGTGGGAACATGGAAGAGACATTTTTTCTCGGCGCGAACAGCCGCGCGGGCTTCTTTTCGCTGTACCGGGGCTTCTGCGCCGCGGCGGGCGACACGCTTCACGTGATCAAGGGCGGCCCGGGCACCGGGAAATCCGGCTTCATGCGCCGCATCGCCGAGGCGGCCCGGGCGCGCGGCCTCGACGTGGAAACCGTACTCTGCTCGGGGGATCCGGATTCGCTGGACGGCGTGTACATCCCGGCGCTGCGGCAGGGCTGGGCGGACGGCACGGCGCCGCATACGATGGATCCGGCGCATTTCGGCGCGGACGGGAACTATGTGGATCTGGGGCGCTTTTGCCGTCTGCCGCTGTCGGACGCCGAGCGGGCGCGGGTGCTCGCGCTGAACGAAGCCTACAAGGACCGCTATGCCGCCGCCTATCGCTGGCTGGCCGCGGCGGGCGCGCTCCGGGAGACGGCGCCGGGAGCCGTACTGCCGGAGACAGCGGAGCAAATGCTGCGGCGGCGCATCCGCGGCGTCCTGCGGCGGAATGCGCCGTGCGGCGGGGG
>CAMZIX010000011.1 GCA_947307375.1 uncultured Clostridia bacterium
TGATTTTCATATCCGTATTACCTCTACAAATACCGAGTTGTCGAGATGATTATACTATATTCGACCACGCTGTACAACAAGAAACCTCTTTTGCCTGGGGTGCGCGTTTTGTCAAGGTGATTGTTATCTCTTTTCGATCAATTCCACACGCTCAACATCACAATCACAGCTCTCTACTCCCACTCGAAACAATTTGGATGCGAAAAGGCTGCATCAACGGAATAGCTTCCAGGCTTGCCAACCGTGGCTTTTTGTGCTAAAAATGAGCTGAAAGACTGCAGTTCTTGCAGAAAAGGCGGCGTTTTCCAATGATCGAAGTAAATGAATTGACGAAGGTGTTTCGAAAGCCCGTCCGTGGGGAAGGCCTGTCCGGGATGGTGAAAACGCTGTTTTCACGCAAATATGAGGAGACCCGGGCGGTGGACGGAATCAACTTCACCGTGCCGGACGGGGAGATCGTGGGTTACATCGGCGCCAACGGCGCGGG
The DNA here is from genome assembly GCA_947307375.1 of uncultured Clostridia bacterium. The sequence continues at coordinate 488 of CAMZIX010000011.1, forward strand.
GAAATCGACGACGATCAAGATGATGTGCGGCATCCTCACGCCGACCTCCGGCAGCGTCACGATTGACGGTCTGGAGCCCTACCGGAAGCGGCGGCAGGTCGCGCAGAACATCGGAGTCGTCTTCGGCCAGAAGACGCAGCTCTGGTGGGACATTCCGCTGATCGAGTCGTTCAAGGTGCTCAAGGAGATCTACCAGATCTCCGACACCGACTACGCCGAGCGCATGGACTTTCTCGGCGAGGTGCTGGACGTCACGCGCTTTCTCTCGCAGCCGGTGCGCACGCTCTCGCTGGGCGAACGCATGCGGGCGGACCTCGCAGCCTCGATGATTCACAACCCGCGTATTTTGTTTCTGGACGAGCCGACCATCGGCCTGGACGTGCTGGTGAAGGAAAAGATCCGGCGGGCGATCCACGCGCTCAACAGAACTTACGGCACGACAGTGGTGCTAACCACGCACGACATGACCGACATCGAGGATCTCTGCTCACGCATCATCCTGCTTGAGAAGGGGAAGATCCTTTACGACGGCGCGCTGAAGAGCCTCAAAAACCGCTTCGGCAACCTCAAGACCCTGACGCTGACCGTCCCGGCGGAGATCCGGGCCGAAACCGCGCCCCCGCTCTCGCCCGAGTTGACCCTCTCCGAGGAGGAGGGGCGCCTGGTGCTGCGCTTCGACGCGGACAGGCTCGCGCTCGAAGAGGTGATCCAGTACGCCTTCCGCGAGCTGCGGGCGATGGACATGAAGCTTGCCGAGATCTCTGTCGGCGATGTGGTAAAGACGATCCTGTCACAGCAGGAGGCGGCCCATGCTGAAAAAATATAAGCCCTTCCTCCGGGCCGGCGCAATGGACACGCTGAGCTACCGCTTCAACATCCTGATCTGGGCGGTCATCACGGTCTTTCAGGTGGCCTGTCTGGTCTTTCTGTGGCTGGCGGTCTACCGCTCGAGCGCGGGCGGCATGGACGCCGAGATCCACGGCTTTACCTTCCGCGAGATGATCGCCTACGTCGTGCTGACGACGGTTTTCAACTACGTGACCTTCAACAACGACACGCTCTGGAACATCAACAACGACATCCGCAAGGGCACGATCGGCAACTATCTCATCAAGCCCATCAGCTACCGCGGGAAATTCGCCGCGACCAGCTTCGGGAGCCTGCTGACGATGACGCTGCTCTTCGGCATTCCGTTCTACGCCGCGGCGCTGCTGACGCTCGGCGGCCTCGGCTTTCTGCCGGATCTGAGCTTCCCGGCCTTCTTTGTGCATCTGGGGCTCTTCCTCGTGGCCGGGCTCTTCGCCTCGCTCCTCAACGACGTGATCGCCTACATCTTCGGCGTGTTCTGCTTTTATACAACCGCGAGCTGGGGTCTGAATTCGCTCAAGGAGACCCTGATCTCCTTCCTCTCCGGCACGCTCCTGCCCCTGGCCTTTTTCCCGGCGAGGCTGCGCGAGGTCGTGAGCTGGATGCCCTTCGCCGGCATGAGCCAAAACCCGGTGCTGATCCTGATGATGAAATACGACCTTGCCGAGTCGCTGCGCTGCCTCGCGCTGACGGGAGCGTGGATCGTCGCGCTGGAGCTTTTTGCGAAGCTCCTGTTCTCGCACGCCATCCGCAAGGTCACGGTGCAGGGAGGCTGATATGCGCTACGTCCATCTCTATCTCACCTGCATCAAGCGCAGCATGATCTCCCGGCTGGAATATAAAAAGGACACGCTCGTCGCGCTGTCCTCGTTCTTCTTCTCCAACCTCTGCTCCCTTGCCGCGCTTTATTTCATTCTGCAGTCCATTCCGGCGCTTGCGGGCTATTCGCTGCCCGAGGTCGGCTTCTTCTACGGCTTTTCGATGCTGCCGATCGCGCTCGACCATCTGTTCAGCGACGAGCTGTGGCTGGTAGCCTATCGCCGGGTCAAGGACGGGGACATGGACATGCATTTCCTTCGCCCGGTGCCGGTGCTGTTCCAGGTCTTTGCCGAAACCTTCCAGCCGGAGGGCTTCGGCGAGCTGATCCTCGGCGCAGCGCTGATCGCCGTCTGCGCTTCGAATCTCACCGTCACCGTCACCTTCGGGTCCGTCGCCGTGCTGTTCGTCGGCGCTCTCTTCGGCGCGGCGATCATCACCTCGCTCAAGATAGCGGTGGCGGCGCTGGCCTTCATCTTCAAGCGCAGCGGGCCGCTGCTCCAAGTGATCTACAACTTCTCGAATTACGCCAAATACCCGCTGGCCATCTATCCGGACTTCATCCGTGTGCTTTTGATCTTCGTGCTGCCCTTCGGGCTGTTCATTTCTCTGCCGGTCGACACACTGCTTTACGGAAAGCACAACCCGTGGCTGCTCTGCGGCGCGATCATCGGCTGCGCCGCCGTCTTCTTCGCCCTCGCCGTGTGGGTCTGGACTGCCTGTGAGCGTCGTTATGAATCGACGGGAAGCTGAAAAACAGCGGAATCGGACGTTCTTGCTGGAAAAAGTGAAAGAGCGAGGCTGAGGGTTCAAGCTTTGAACCCTCAGCCTCGCTTTGCGCTTGGCACAAGGCGCTATTCCATGGCAGACAAAAGAGGTTTCTTTGCCGGCTTGGTACTCCTGTTTTGGCGGGGATCATGGCCGCGCCAGTTTTTGCAGAAGGGTTTCGGAGGATGCGATCTCCGCCCCGACGTTTGCCATGTCACGCAGGTTGCTCTCCTGGATCTCCGCCGTTTTGGAGGAAGTGCAGTCGCTGAGCACAGTGACCTCGTAATCCAGAGAGAGAGCGTCATAGCAGGTCGTCCGGATACAGTTCGGCGTGGTCGTGCCGATGAGGATCAGACGCCTGACGCCCAGGCGCCGCAGGATCAGATCCAGCCCGGTGGCAAAAAAGGCAGAGTAGCGGGGCTTGACGAGTTGATGATCCTGTGCGTCCCTGCCAAAGGCTTCCGGCATCTCCGCGGAGATCTCCTTCGCGCAGCCCGGCGAAAGCGGTTTGCCGCCGGCCTCCCAAACGGCGCGGCGGGCGCGCTCTACGTCGCTCCCGTCGGCGGCATAGGAACGGGTGATGAAAAACACGGGGACGGCGTTATCGCGGCAGGCGCGGATCACGGCGGCGCAGGCCGCTACGGTCGCCGGAGCGCCGTCGATGAAAAGCGGCGACTTCTCACAGAGAAAACCGTTTTGCATATCGATCACAAGCAGCGCGGCGTCACACATGCTGTTCTCCCTCATTTCAAGAATTTTTTGCCCTCGCCCCAGGCTTTGCCGACCTTCTCGCCCAGGGTGAAATAGCTGTTGCTGAAGAAATCGTACAGGACCATGCCGAGCTTTTCGGCGTCCGCTCTCCCGGTTTCGCCCAGCACGGACTCGTCAGCGGCCACGTCGACGATGGTGCCAATGACCGTGCTGAAATTCTCCATCCGCACCAGCTCCTTGAGCTTCCATTCGAACACCAGCGGGCAACCCTCGATGATTGGCGCGTCCACATGCGCGCTCCTGACGGCCTTGAGCCCGGTCCTCTCGAATTTGTCGGCCTGCCGGTAGCCGGACGCCGAGCTGAAGTAATCGACCGCGGCCAGCAATTCCCGGTTCACCAGCGCGACGGTAAAGGCGCGGCGCTTTTCAATATTCTCATGCGTCTTCTTGATTTCACCGATGCAGCAGGCCAGATCCCCCTCGACGGTCATGGTGGCCTCGTGCAGCGTTTGCAGGCCGAGCTCCACCCAGACCGGCTTGACGGCGTTCAGCTCCCTGAGCAGCTCGACGACTTCATCCGGCAGGCAATCGGGGCGGGTGCCGATCGACAGGGCGACGACGTCCGGATGCGAAAGCGTTTCCGTGTACAGCGCGCGCAGTCTTTCCAGCGGTGCGTAGGTACCGGTATAGCTCTGATAATAGGTGATATACTTCTTCCCGCCCTTGTCTGCGACCAGCGTTTTCGCCTGTTCGATCGCCGCATGGACGTCTTTCCCGACCGGCACCGTGAAGGCGCCGCTCCCGCCGGCGCAGAAAATGCAGCCGCGCGTATCGAGCGTCCCGTCCCGCGTGGGGCAGGTGAAGCCGCCGTCCAGGGCGAGCTTGTACACCTTTTCTCCGAAGCGCTGGCGCAGATAAGCGTTCAGGCTTCGAACGTGAATCGTATCCGTCATGATTCCACAGGCCTTTCCCTCAACAAATCGGGATGAGCGACTGTTCATCCAAGGGTTTGATCATCCCGCTCCTCGACAAACAGCTCGTTGATCCGCCCGGCGTCTGTCTCTTCTGCTTCCTTGTATGAATACAGCATTTTCTTAAAACAAATGATCCGGTTTTCTTCCCGAAAGCCGACCGACAGATGAAAGCGCAGCGACGCGTCGTTTGTCAGCTCACAGTCGCTGGCAAACTCTGTGCAGCCCTTCTCCCGCGCCCACTGTTCGCATTCCGACAGAAGAGCCCGGGCAACGGCCCGGTGACGGTAGGCCTCACGGACGGCGATCCCCTCCAGGTACCCTACGGGGCTGGTCTCGCAGCCCTCCACGTAATCGTGACGCAGCGCACACAGGGCCACGCCGACAGCCTGCCCGTCGGCGAGGGCATAATAAACGGCGGAATTGTCTGAGCCGATGTATTCTCCGACGATCTCCGTCAGCTCTTCTCTGGAATGCTCCGGCCAGACGATCCCGACCAGTTCTGCCAGCCGGGAGGCGTCTTCCGCTCTTGCTCTCATCGCTTTCATCTCCTTATCCGCCGATCATTTCCATGGCGGCGATGGCACGCAGCTTTTCCGGCTCGATCCGATCCCGGCCGTAGGCGTCCAGAAACCGATCAGTCCAGGCGGTGGTTTTCAGATTGTAGTTCAGCGTCCACACACCCCAGAGAATGTCGATATGCCTGTCTCCGATCCCGCCGTTTCCGAGGTCGATGTAGCCGGAGAGCCTCCAGTCCTGCAAAATGATGTTCGGCAGGCAGTAATCGCCGTGGATCAGGGCATCCCCTTTCAGCGCCGGGATTCCTTCCCGCGCGGCGGCTGCGGCCTCGGCCAGAGAGGAAAACTCCCACATGCCCGCGAAAAGCTCCGGCTCATAGTGGTTCCCGTCCAGGCCTTGCCGCACATTGTCGGCATAAGACGCGATTCGGTCTACTGGGCAGCGCGTACCCGGCGTTTCATGCAGCGCGCGCAGCAGCGTCGCCGTGGTGTCGCAGAGCCGCTTCGGATCGGAGAGGCAGCGATCGTCGGTACAATCCTCACCCGGGATCCGGCGCGTGATCAGATAGTCCGTTCCGCCCTCCGTGCCATACAACAGCACCTCCGCAGACAGGCCCAGACCGTGATAGTATGCGGTCATCGTCGCTTCGGTCTGCAGTGTCCCCGCAGCGGCCGTTTTCATGTACATGCCGCCGTCCCGGTCGATGAAGACGACCCGCGCCTCTTTCGAGCAGCTGCTGTCGTACAGCGGAGCCCCCTCGAGAAAACACACTGCCTCGGAGGGGAGCCGCGCCAGATCCAATTGTGTTCTTGTTCGTTTCATTGACCGCGCCTCTCTGATCTCTTCCTGTTTTGGCAAATCAAATTATATCACAGAAAGATCTGCCGTGGAAGAGCGGTCAACGCCCTTATCCTGTGCAAAAAAGCTCTTGCAATCCCGAAAAAACATGTTACAATACTATCAACAAGCAAAATAGAAAGTTGGTGATTATTGTGATAGAAACCTTCGATATTGCGGGATACTGCCGGATCTCCGTCGATGAAGAACTGGATCGGGACAACACCTCGATTGAAAACCAAAAGGCGATCATTGAGGATTTCGTCAAAGAAAAATTCCCCGGCAGCAGCCTGAGCTTCTTTGAAGACCGCGACCGCTCCGGTTACACTTTCGAGCAGCGGGAAGGGTATCAGAATATGCGCACGGGGCTGCTCAATCATACCTATGACATTCTGGTGGTCAAGGACTTCTCCCGTTTCTCCCGCCGCAACAGCCGCGGGCTGGTGGAGCTGGAGGATCTGCGCGACGCCGGAGTGCGCATCATCTCCATCGGCGACGGGATCGACTTTCCCAACGACGACGACTGGCTGAAGATCCAGTTCCAGTTTCTCATCAACGAGATGCCGGTCACGGACGCGTCCAAAAAGGTGCGCGCGGTGGTAAACCGCCGCCAGAAGGACGGCAAGTGGATCTGCGCCGCGCCCTACGGCTACAAGATCAACGCCCGGCAGGAGTTCGAGGTCGTGCCCACGGAGGCCGAGATCGTGCGCAAGATCTTCCAACTGTACATCGAGGGCTGGGGCTATAAGCGTATTGCAAACTATCTGACCGACGAGGGTATCCCCACCCCGCGCATGTCCGAGCGGGAGCGCAAGGAAGCCGAGGGCAAGGAGTACAAGCGCACGGTCAAATCGGAATGGGCCATCGTCTCCGTGCAGGGGATTTTGGAAAACGACTTTTACATCGGCACCCTGCGCCAGAGCAAGTACACCCGAAAGAAGATCAACGGCAAGGACGTGAAGAAGGACGAAGACGAGCAGATCGTCATCGAGAACCACCATCAGGCGATCATCGAGTACCGGGACTTCCGGATCGTGGAGGAGCTGCGGCGCTCGCGCTCCAGGAGCGACTACCGCGGGGTGAAAAAATACGAGAACACCTACACCGGCTTTCTCGTGTGCGGCGACTGCGGCAGCCCGATGTTCTCCATGAGCCGCCCCGATCTGCGGGACGCCTACCGCTGCGGCACCTATCACCGGCGGGGGCTCAAGGGCTGCACCAGCCATTACATCCGCGTGGACACGCTGGATGCGCTGCTGAAGGATTATCTCCGCAAGGTGCGCGAGACCTCGGCGGACATGATCGCAAAGCTGCAGGCTGATATCCAGAAGCAGGACGAAGATCTGGAAGAGAAGGAGACCGCCGCCGACAACATGGAGCAGGTGCTCCAAGAGCTGCAGGAGGAGCTGAAGATTGCCAAGCGGCAGCGCGTGCGCGACCTGTCGAAGCGGCCGCAGAACGAGGCCATCATCAACCAGACCTACGACGAGATGGAGGCGGATATCGAAAGCCGCATCTCCGCGCTGAGCAAACAGATCGAGCTGACCAAGGATCGGGAGAACACGATCATCCGCGTCAACCGAGCCGCCAGGACCGCCATCGAGGTTTTCGACGAGATTCTGGAGAAAGACAGGCTCGATCCAAAGGATCTGCATTTGATCCTCGACAAGATCTTCGTCTATGAAGACCACGTGGAAATCAAGCTCAAGGCCGACATCGACAGCATTTTGCGCTGCGGGATGCTCCCGGAAGAGGCAAATGCGTCTGAAACGTCAGAAAAGAGCGCCGAAACTTTTAATTTCGGCACGAAAGATAGCTTAAATGTCACAATCGTCCAGGAAGCTGAGAAGCGTCCGGACAAGGTTTTTCGTGCCAATGTTATCTGTGACGGTGACCCGCTGGAGATCTTCACCGATCGCGAGGGCGAGCTCATTTTCAAAAAGTACTCTCCGGTGGGCGAGCTGTCGGATTTCGCCGCGCAGATCTGCGAAAGTATGCGCAAATCCACCGACGGCATCGCCGCCGTCTGCGACCGCGACGCCGTGATCGCCATTGCCGGCGGCGCCAAACGCGAGCTGCTCGGAAAGCCCATCAGCTCCGCACTCAGCACGATCATGGAAAAGCGCGCCGTGTTCCGCCAGGACAGCGGCGGCAGCAGTCTTCCCGTTTCCTCCGCCGACGAGCAGTTCTGCCTCTCGGTAGCGGCGCCTGTTCTCACCGAGGGCGACGTGATGGGCTGCGTGATGTTTGTCTCGCCCCGCGGCAGCCGGCCGGCCGGCGAGCTGGAAATGAAACTGGCGCAGACCGTGGCCTGCTTCCTCGGCAAACAAATGGAGAGCTGATTCTACCCTTGCTTTTTCCGCACAGGTCCTTTATACTGAAAACAACTGATACAGATGGGAGCTGAAAGGATGAACATTTCCGCCTGAATTCGGGCAGCAGCGGGATATTCTCCCGGCGGTGCAGTTTCACCGCTTGCTTTGCTATGCCCGTCAGCGCAGGAAATGAGATTTCTTTCGGTTTTTTGACGCGACCCGTCGGTCGCGTCCGCCGGGGCGTTCGCCCTCCGCTGTTGGCCGCAGGAGTCTCTGTCCTGCGGCCATACTTTTTTTCGGAGGGCATACATACCATGTCATTGCTTCAAGTCAACGACCTCAGCTTCACCTATCCCGGCAGCTTTGACCCGGTTTTTGAGCACTGCAGCTTTCAGATCGACACAAACTGGAAGCTGGGCTTCACCGGGCGCAACGGCCGCGGCAAAACCACCTTTCTCCGCCTGCTGATGGGAGAATACGAATACCAGGGCAGCATTTCCAAAAGCGTGGACTGCGACTATTTCCCCTTTCACGTAACGCAGCCGGATCGACCGGCGCGGCAGATCCTGGACGAGCTACATCCGGAGCTGGGGGAATGGCGTCTGCTGCGCGAAATGGCTGCGCTTTCCCTCGAGGAGGCGCTGTTGGACCGGCGATTCGACACGCTTTCGCCCGGGGAGCAGGCCAAGCTTTTGCTGGCGCTGCTGTTCACGCGCGACAACCGTTTTCTGCTGATCGACGAGCCGACGAATCACCTCGACCTCGACGGGCGCGAGCTGGTCGGCCGCTATCTCAGCGGCAAGCGCGGCTTCATCCTCGTCAGTCACGACCGCGCCCTGCTCGACGCCTGTGTGGACCACATCCTTTCGATCAACAAGACGACGATCGAGGTGCAGCGCGGCAATTTCTCCTCCTGGTGGGAAAACAAGGAGCTGCGCGACCGCTTCGAGCTGGCAGAAAACGAAAAGCTCAAAAAGGAAATCAAGCGCCTGAAGGAGACCGTGCGGGAAAAGGCCGCGTGGTCGGACCGCGCGGAGAGCCGCAAAAAAGGCGCGGAGGCCGCCAAGGCAGACAACAAAAAGGGCTGGGCGCCGCTGCAGGGCGCAAAGGCCAAGAAGAGCATGGCCCGCGCCAAGGCCATCGAGAGCCGGCAGCAGGCGGCGATCGAGGAAAAGTCCGGTCTGCTGAAGGACATAGAAGACAGCGCCGAGCTCAAGCTGCCGCAGCTCGTCTACCACAGCGAGCGCCTGCTGCTGGGCCGCGATCTGGCGGTGGATTACGGCGCGGGGCCGGTGTTCGAAGGTCTGAGCTTCGAGCTCAGGCGCGGAGATCGGATCGCGCTGCGCGGCAGGAACGGCAGCGGCAAATCGAGTCTGCTGAAGCTCATCTGCGGCGAGGAGATCCCGCACAGCGGCCTCTTCGAGAGCGGCAGCCGCCTCGTGATCTCCTATGTGCCGCAGGATCCGGCCTTCCTGCGCGGCAGCATCTCGGCCTATGCCCGCAGCTGCGGCGTCGATGAAAGCCTGCTGCGCGTGATCCTGCACAAGCTCGGCTTTGTCCGCGCGCAGTTCGACCGGGATCTGAGCGAATTCAGCGCCGGACAGAAGAAAAAGGTGCTGATCGCCCGCAGCCTCTGCGAGCCGGCGCACCTGCACGTCTGGGACGAGCCGCTCAACTACATCGACGTGATCTCGCGCATCCAGATCGAGGAGCTGCTGCTCAAGAGCGCGCCGACGCTGCTTTTCGTCGAGCACGACCGGGTCTTCTGCGACAAGATCGCAACGAAGAGCATTGAATTATAAAAAAGATCACGGAACAAAGGTTCCGTGATCTTTTTCTATGTTCGAAGAATACTTACTTCACCGTCAGCGCGGTGGCCTGGAGGTTCGGTCCCTCGTACCAGTAGAGGAAGCCCTCAAGGTCGATCACATCGCCGACCTTCAGATTCTCGACCGCCTTGTACACGTCGGTGTCGTTGCCGCGGAGATAGTACTCCACGCAGAACTCATAGGTCGTGTCGCCCAGCGTGACCTTGAAGTACAGGTCGTCGGTCTTGCCTTCGGGATCCTTGTAGGCGAAGGCGGCGCCGCTGTCGTCGTAGGCCTCGACCTTCACGCCCTTGAAGGTGACAAGCTGGTTCATGTAGTTGATCATATCGACCGTGCCCCAGGCTTCGGTGGCGTCCACGGGCTCGGCGATGTAGGGCGCGGAGTCGACGAACTCGAAGGTCGCGTCGGCGATCTCGACCTCACCGGCCCACTCGCTCTTGAAGCCGTTGACCAGGATCCACTGGCCGGGGACCAGCTTGGCCGCGTCTTCTTCGGAGCAGGCCAGCTCATAGATGAAGTAGGCGCCGTCCGGATCCGCAGCGTAAACGGTGACCTTGTCGTTCCACCAGGACTGGTGATCCTGCACGGCCGCCAGGATCGTGACGGGATCGTCGACCTCGGCGGCGGCATACTCGGCATAGCTCATGAACGTGAGCTCGTCGATCCCGCCGGCCGGCTGATCCGCCGGCTTCAGCGCGGTGGCCTGGAGGTTCGGTCCCTCATACCAGTAGAGGAAGCCCTGGAGGTCGATCACGTCGCCGACCTGCAGGTTCTCGACGGACTTGTACACGTCCGTGTCCTTGCCGCAGAGATAGAACTCCACGCAGAACTCGTAGGTCGTGTCGCCCTTGGTGACCTTGAAGTACAGGTCGTCGGTCTTGCCCTCGGGATCCTTGTAGGCGAAGGCGGCGCCGCTGTCGTCATAAGCCTCGACGGTCAGGCCGCGGAACACGACGAGCTGGTTCATATAGTTGATCATGTCGACCGTGCCCCAGGCCTCGGTGGCGTCCACGGGCTGGGCGACATAAGGCTCGTCGTCGAGAAACTCGAAGGTCGCGTCGACGATCTCAACCTCACCGGCCCATTCGCCCTTGAAGCCGTTGACCAGGATCCACTGGCCGGGGACCAGCTTGGCCGCGTCTTCCTCGGAGCAGGCCATGTTGTACAGGAAGTACGCGCCGTCCTGATCCTGCGTATAAACGGTGATCTGGTCGTTCCACCAGGACTGGGTCGCCTGAACGGCTGCCTTGATCGTGACAGGGTCGTCGACCGCAGCCGCGGCATACTCGGCATAGCTCATAAAGGCGGGTTCCTCGGCAGGCTGCTCAGCCGGCTCTTCGGCGGGCTGTTCCGCAGGCGCTTCCGTGGGCTGCTCGGCAGGCGCTTCCGTGGGCTGGGGAGCCGGAGCGGGCTTCTGGCCGCAGGCAGTCAGCGCGAAGAGCATGCACAGAGCGAGAAACAGTGCAAGAATCTTTTTCATCTTTCATTCTCCTCGTAAAAAAGTTGTATGTCCCGTTCGGGTCTTTCCACTTGAGAACATCGTGATTATTATACCCAGCTTTTGTGAACAAATCAAGCGCTGCGCCGCTTTTCCCCTTGTTTCTTTTTTATCAGACCGCGCAGGGCGAACAGCCCGATCAGCAGCCAGACCGCGGCGAGCGTTGAGAGCAGCGCTACAGACGCGCCAGGCAGCGGGCCGAGCTCCTCCGCGCCCTTCTGCGGGGCCGACGCCTCCGTCTGGTCCTCCGCCGGCTGCTCGAAGCTGACCTTGTTCAGACGGTAAAGGGCGATGACTTCGTCGTAGAGCTGCTTCATATAGTCTTCGTCCACGGTCGTCTTGCGGCGCACGGCCTTGGTCACATTCTCGATCAGCTGGCCGGCCGCGTCGCGCACGGAGGCCGAGCCGTTGAAGACCGGCGTCGTAAAGGTATTCCCCGTGTTCGCCATCAGCAGCTCGGAAGCCTGGATCTTGATATCGTAGTGCTCGTTTTTGTCCTCGCCGCAGCGGCTGAGGTAATCCTGATACCCGGGGTCGTTCTGCGCCTTGCTCGTCACGGGGACGTAGCCCTCGGTCTCGGCATAGGCGATCTGCACGTCGTTTGTGAGCAGATACTGGGCGAAGAGCCAGGAGGCCAGCACTTCCTGCGGATCGTCCTTCTGGAAGACGCACAGCGAGGGTCCCTGCGAGATCATCACCGGATGCTCCGTGTCAAACTGCGGCACCGGCAGCACGGCGGTCTCGAAGTCCACAACCTGATCGGGCGGAATGTCCACCAGCGGCGCGTCGGAGCCGATCCAGGTGGCGCCGGCCGTGGAGTCGACGGCGAAGATGCACTGGCCGGCATTGAGGAAGTTGGCCGGGTAGCTGGAGATCTTGAAGGTGGAGAAGGCGCGGCTCCGGGCGTGCTCGGCGATCGTGTACAGCAGCTCCTTCGTCGTGTCGTTGAACAGCAGCACCGTGCCGTCGGCCGTAGAATAGCCTGCGCCGCGCTGGCGCAGCATCTGGATCATCATGTTGTCGGTGGACTTGTAGATGAAGGGGATCATCACCTGCTGGCCGTTGATCTTGAAGGTCCCGTCCGCATTCTTCTCCATGGCCTTCTCGGAGACTTCCCAGACGAAGTCCCAGGTCAGCACCTCGGGCAGCTCGTAGCCGAGCTTTTCCACGAAGGTCTTGTTGACGTAGCAGGCTTCGGTGGAGCGCATATAGGGGATGGCGTAGTGCTCGCCCTCCAGCACGCACTCGGCCAGGAACTCCGGTATGATCTCGTCTGCGCGCGGCGAATCGAACTTCAGCTCGCTGCCGCCGAGGCCGTAGGCGGGATCGACGAACCAGGCGTCCAGCGGCAGCACCACGTTTTCGCCGGTCAGGTAGGTGGCGATGTGGTCGGGATAGCTGATGCAGACGTTCGGCGTCGTGTTGGTGTTGATGTTGGTGATGACGTCGTTGTAGATGCGGCCGTAGTCGGTATACAGACGCAGCTTCACGCTCACATTCGGATAGAGCGCCTGGAAGCTGTCGATCGCCTGCTGGTAAATGGCGATCTGGGTCTTGTTGGTGTCGTTTTTGGCCCAGAAGCTGATCTCGATCTTCTTGCTCTCGTCAAAGCGCTCGGGCACCGGGGATTCGCCTTCGAAGCTGATCTCCGCCGGCTTCTCCCCGCTTTCGGAGGCAAGGCGGCCGTGGCAGGCCGTGAGAGAAAGCAGCGCAAGCAGCGCCAGCAGCAGGGCGAGGGCTTTTTTCAACGGTTTCATCCCTTCGTCCCTCCTCTCGAAACGCCCGCCATGATCTTGTTGCGGAAGATCAGGAACAGCACGATCAGCGGCACCGAGATCACGACGACGGCCGCCATCATGGCGGGTACGTTCTCGCGTCCGAAGCCATTTTCGCGCAGCTCCTGAATCCCGTTGGAGACCAGGAAATAGGCGGCCTCATCGGTGATCAGGCGCGGCCAGACGTAGGAGTTCCAGCACTCGATGACCTTGAGGATGATGACCGTGACCACCGTCGGACGGCAGATCGGCAGCATGACCTTGAACAGGTACTTGAGGTCCGAGGTGCCATCGACCTTGGCGGCCTTGTACAGCTCCTCCGGGATCTGCTCAAAGTTCTCCTTGAGCAGGTAGATATAAAACACGCTTGTCACCGAGGGCAGGATCAGGCCCCAGAAGGTGTTGCGCATGTTCCAGTTGGTGATGGTCACAAAGTTGGTGATGACGACCAGCTCGTTCGGGATCATCATCAGCGCGAGGAACAGCGAAAACAGGATGTTCTTGCCGCGGAATTTCAGCCGGGCAAAGGCATAGGCCGCGAAGATGATCACGCAGAGCATCAGCCCCGTGGTCGCCACGGTGAAGATGATCGTATTGCCGAAATAGCGGGCCAGCGGCACGCCGGTGAAGGCAGTGATATAGTTTTCCAGCGTCGGCCGAAGCGTGAAGAAGGCGGGCACGTGCTCGGCGTTGTAGGCGCTGTAGCTCTTGACGGAGCTGAGCAGCATCCAGTAGAACGGGAAGAGCACGATCAGCGCCCAGAGCGTCAGCAGCACGTAGGTGACGGTCTTGCGCGTACGCGCGCCCGCCCTGGCGCGGCGTTCAATGCGTTCGTAATCCATTCCCCGCACCTCCTCAAGTCGCTTTCTTGCTGATCATCAAGTTGATGACCGTGATGGTGAACACGATCACAAACAGGATCAGCGCCGCGGCGGAGGCATAGGACGGATATCCGCCGCTGTTGCCGTAGAGCATATCGTAGACGTAGCCGACGATCGTGTTCATGCCGGCTACGTTCAGATCGGTGCCGAAAATGGCCACCTCGTCGGAGTAGGCCTTGAAGGCGCCGATGAAGCCGGTGATGACCAGATAGAAGATCATCGGGGAGATCATCGGCAGGGTGATGCGGGTAAAGATGCGCCATTTCGAGGTGCCGTCCACGCGCGCGGCCTTGTAGTAGTCCTGGTTCACCGAGGCCAGGGCGCTCGTGAGGATCAGGATCTTGAAGGGCATGACGACCCAGACCGTGTACAGGCACATGACCAGCATCTTGGCCCAGTAGGGACCGTCGATGAAGTCCACCGCCTCGCCGCCGAAGGCCTCGATCAGCAGGTTGATCATGCCGTCGGAATAAGCGGTCTTCTTGAAGAGGATCATAAACACCAGGCCGACGGCCAGAGTATTCGTCACATAGGGCAGGAAAAACACGGTCTGATAGGCCTGGCGCAGGGGCTTGATGGAGTTGAGGCCCAGGGAGATCAGCAGCGCGAGGCCGGTGGACAGCGGCACCGTGATGATGACCAGGATGAAAGTGTTTTTCACCGCCTGCAGGAAATAGGGATCGCGCAGGACGTGGCCGTAGTTGTACCAGCCGACGCCGGTATAGGTCTGGGAGGCAAAGTTGAAGCGCTCCTCAAAGGAATACACCAGAACGTCGAACAGCGGGTAGACCATGAACACGCCCAGAAAAGCGATGGCCGGCAGCAGATAGAGCCAGGCCTTGCGGTTATTCTGTTCCATGGCAGCCTCCGTCCTTATTCGGCCTCAAAGGGGATGCTCTCCTCGGTCACGGCGTCGAAGAGATGGAGCTTGAAGGGCTTGACCCGGAAGCGCACCGTGTCCGCGCCGACGTCCACGCGGTTTTCGGAGGGGATGATAGAGCGGATCGTTTCGCTGACGGCCGCGGGATGGGTCGAAACCACGCTGGTATCGCGGCCCATGACCTCGACGGCGCGCCTGGCGCAGCAGAGCGTTCCGTTTTCGTCGAGGATGAAGCCCTCCGGGCGGATGCCGACGTAGACCTCGCGGTCTTCGACGCCCTTCACGCGCAGGATCGCGTCGTCGCCGAGCATCAGCACGCCGCTGCGCACCGAGCCGCGGAACACGTTGATCGGCGGCGTGCCGAGGAACTTTGCCACGAAGAGGTTGACCGGGCGGTCGTAGACATCCTGGGGCTTGCCGATCTGGTGCACCACGCCGTCCTTCATCACAACGATCAGGTCGGAGATGCTCATGGCCTCCTCCTGGTCGTGGGTGACGAAGATCGTGGTGATGCCGGTCTCGCGCTGGATGCGGCGGATCTCCTCGCGGGTCTGCAGACGCAGACGCGCGTCAAGGTTCGACAGCGGCTCGTCCAGCAGCAGCACCCGGGGCCGCTTCACCAGCGCGCGGGCGATCGCCACACGCTGCTGCTGGCCGCCGGACATTTCGCTCGGCTTGCGGTCCATCAGCTGCTCGATCTGAACGAGGCGCGCAGCCTCCTCGGCCTTTTCCAGCATCACTTCCTTGGAGAGCTTCTGCTCGCCCTTGAGGTTCTGCAGGGGAAAAAGAATGTTCTGCCGCACGGTCAGGTGCGGATAGAGCGCGTAGTTCTGGAACACGAGGCCGACGCCGCGGTTTTCCGGCGGCAGCTTCGTCACGTCGTCGTCGCCGAAGAAGATCTGTCCGCTGGTCGGAGTCTCGAGGCCGGAGATCAGGTTGAGCGTGGTGCTCTTGCCGCAGCCCGAGGGGCCGAGCAGACCGATCAGCTTCCCGTCGGGGATCTCAAAGGTAAAATCGTTGACCGCGATCACATCGGGGCCTTTTTTGTTGTGGTTGGGAAAGCGCTTGGTCAGATGCTGCAGGACAACTTTCATGGCGGATCCTTCCCTTTTCCTTGAATAGTCAGAGTTGCGGAGGAACTATTCCTCCAAATACCATTAAACCCCATCGGCCGTGCAAAGTCAAGGGCAGAGCGCGCGGCGCGCCGGGCCGGCAGAAAAAGACGGGGCGCTCCGCGGAGCGCCCCGAAAAAACTTCACCGCCCCGAAGGGCGGTGAAGCGTTCGTATGAACTTGGAATTGCTGTTGTCAGTTCAGCAATCAGGCATTGGCCTTCTGCTTCTTGAAGGTCTTGACGCCCTCGACAGCGAGGAAGACAGCCAGGACGATCAGCAGGATGCCGATGATGGCCTGCGCATAGGGGCCCCAGTCGGCGCCGCCGGCACCGATGGCCTTGAACTGGCCGATGGTGTTGATGACCAGAGACGCGATCGTGACGATCAGCATGAAGATCATCGGGAAGAAGATCATCTTGTTGTTCTTGCCGATGTTGCCGAGCCAGGCAGCGATGGCCATCAGAGCCAGGGCGGCCAGCAGCTGGTTGGCAGATCCGAACAGAGCCCAGATCTTGGCATAGCCGGTCAGGCCGAGGACAATGCCGAGAACAACCGTGATGATGGTGGCAACGTAGGGATTGGTGAAGAACTTCTTCGCACCGGTGACGGTCTCCGGAGTCTCGCCCTTCTCAGCGTCAAGCCAGAACTCCTGGAACATGAAGCGGGCCAGACGGGTGGCCGTGTCCAGAGAGGTGAGGCAGAAGGCGGAGTAGGTCAGAACAAGCAGGGTGTAGAGGATGTCGTAGCTGCCATGGATCGTGTCGTCGATCATGTGGGCAAGGCCGCCGCCGAAGATCGCGGTCGCACCGGCGAGGTCGTACTTCTTGGCGTAGGCAACAGCGCACAGGGTCAGGACAGCCAGGACGCACTCGAGCAGCATGCCGCCGTAGGCGATGGGCTTGGCATGAGCTTCCTTATCCAGCTGCTTGGAGGTGGTGCCGGAGGAGACCAGGCTGTGGAAGCCGGAAATGGCGCCGCAGGCGATGGTGGTGAACAGCACGGGGAAGATGGGCTTGCCGGGAACGTTGAAGTTGGCAGTGTCCATGGTGCTCATGTCGGGACGGGCCAGGATAACGCCGACCACAGCCAGAGCGAGCATCGCGTAGAGCAGGAAGGAAGACAGGAAGTCACGCGGCTGCAGCAGGATCCACACAGGGGCAACAGAAGCGATGACAATGTAGATGCCGACGATCCACATCCAGGTCTTGGAGGAGAGATACACGGGGTGGAAGTTCAGACCAATGATGATGATCAGGACGATCGCGGCGATGCCGATGATGCTGGCAACGCCCATCGGGATCTTGGTACGGTTGAGGAGCAGGCCGTAGAAGACAGCGATGACGATGAAGAGGATGGACACGCTCGCAACGCGGGCATTGGCCTCGGAAGCGACCTTGTCGACGACGCCCTCGTTGATGGTGGCGCCGAAGGTGCCGGCAACGATGGAGGCGAAAGCGGCGATGACGAGGATGAGGGTCAGGTAAGCGAAGATGATGAACAGGCGCTTGGCACGCTTGGACATATTCTCGTTGATGATCTCACCGATGGATCTGCCGCCGTGACGGACGGAAGCGAACAGGGCGCCGAAGTCATGCACGCCGCCGAAGAAGATACCGCCGATGACGATCCACAGGATGCAGGGCAGCCAACCAAAAACAGCGGCCTGAATGGGGCCGGTGATGGGGCCGGCGCCGGCGATCGAGGAGAAGTGGTGTCCCATCAGGACAGGGGCCTTGGCGGGAACATAGTCCACGCCGTCTTCCATGGTGTGCGCAGGCGTGGGATCACCTTCGCCGACGCCCCACTGCTTGCAGAGGTAACGGCCGTAGAAAATGTAGCCGCAGAGAAGCAGTGCGACAGAAATGATGAGCAGTACTAAACCATTCATACAATTTCACTCCTTCATTTGAATTTGAAAAGCTTTTCTTTTTTTTGCTCCGCCTTCGGGCAGAGCAGATTTTTCAAAAATTCCGCAGTGTCTCTGGCGAAAGAGTTTCCCGTCACCGCAGTTCTCCCCATTTCTGCGATGACCGTCTGCACTTCCATCCATCCCCTGAGCGAAAATTGAAAACTTTTCCGGGTGCGGCATCTTCGCGCCGTTTCGAGCGCCGCCTCCTCCGCCTCGTCACAGATCACGACGGCGGACAGCGCCGTCGACATGTGGCCCGGCTTCGGATCCACTATCGGCAGCCCCTCCGCGACCACCTGGTCCAGGAAGCTCTGGTACAGTTCCTGCGTCAGACGGGGTACGGAGAAGAACCAAACGTATTCATGCTTGTCAGCCGTATACAGTACGGCTTTCTTCGACAGAAGATAACCGGATCCGTGCTCGTGGTAGGCGGCCTTGGCGACCAGCGGTCCCTCGGCGTCTTCCAGGATCTCGATATCATAATACGGAGCATAGCTCTTTATGATTTTATCCAGAAAGTCCTGACGCTCCATATCCCGATCCTCTGCGGCCCGACGGCAAAAAATAAACAAACTATGAACGCATGGTATATTCTAATGCTTTTTGGTGAAAATGGCAAGCCTATATTTCAATTTTTTTAAAAAATTGTGGTGTTTTTTGGCCCTGCAGAAGGCCAAACGGCCGGGGCCTTCCAATATCTGGCGCTCCGCCCGGATCGGGGCTTCATCTCCATGTATCCGCGGCAGCTGTAAAGCCGGCGGCCTCGTAAAATAGCCATTGCGCCCCGATTGAATTCCCGCATGTTCAGCTCGATCCTGTCGAAGTTCTCCTATTTCGCCGAACGATGCGTCATCCCGTTCTCCCTCTTCACGCTCGGGCATCCTTCATTTATATAGGATCATAGCACAGTTCATTCGCCTTTTCCAGCCTTTTCGGCGGCGGACGGCAAACGATTTCGCGGATCATTCTCTTTTCCCGGCTGACAATCTATCAAAAAAAGTGATAGTTTTATATGGATACGCGCGAAATAGCGGATTATTTCGGCGCGAAATGGATAACAGGAAAGCAATCTGTGCAGAACTCACAAAAAAGAAGCTCCAAAATATACAATTGCGACAATTTTTTAAAATACACGTACTTTTACCGAATCATCTCTTGATTTAATGGGAAAAATACGGTATTTTTGATTTACGAAAACGATTTCGCGTTGAGGGGGTAGATCCGTGGTTTCCATGAAGGACATCGCACTGCGCTGCGGCGTCACTGTCGGCACGGTGAGCAAGGCCCTCAACGGACGCCGCGACGTCGGCGAGGCGACGCGGCAGCAGATCCTCGCAGCCGCGAAGGAACTGGGCTATACCGCCAACTCCGCGGCCCGCGCGCTGAAGACCAACCGCAGCTACTGCATCGGGATCGTGTTCACGGATCTGAGCAACAGCGGCTTCATGCACGAGTATTTCGCCTCGACGCTCAACAGCTTCCGCCAGGAGGCGGAGCGCCGCGGCTACGACATCACCTTCATCAGCGACAACATGGGGCCGACGAACACCAGTTATCTGCAGCACGCACTCGCCCGTGGGCTGGACGGCGTGGCCGTCATCTGCGCCGACTTCCTCGATCCGCTGGTGCAGGAGCTTTTCTATTCCGATCTGCCGGTCATCAGTCTGGACCACGCCTTCAACAACCGCGCGGCGGTCCTCTCAGACAATATGCAGGGGCTGGAGTCTCTGGTCCGCTATGTATACGACAAGGGCCACCGCCGCATCGCCTACATTCACGGCAACCCGACCGCTGTGACCGAAAGCCGGCTGACCGGCTTCTTCCGCGCCTGCGAGGCGCTGGAGCTCCGGATTCCCGAAGAGTATGTCGACGAATGCTTGTATCACGAGCCGGTCAGCTGCTACAAGGCAACCAGGCGGCTGCTGGCGCTGCCGGAACGGCCCAGCTGCATCCTGTTTTCCGATGATTACTCCTATATCGGCGGCATCAACGCTATTTACGACGCGGGCCTGCGCGTCCCGGAGGACATTTCGATCGTCGGCTACGACGGCATCCACATGGCCAAGATGGTCAGCCCGAAGCTCACCACCTGGCAGCAGAACACAACAGAGCTCGGCCGAATCGCCGCCGAGCAGCTCATCGAGCGGATCGAGCATCCGCGCACAACGCCGCCGAAGCACATCACCGTGCACGGCCGGCTGCTGGAGGGTGAAACGGTCCGGCAGCTCTGAAGCAAGGGAGAAGGGAGAGACAGTCCATGACGCGCGAACGGGCAAGGCAGCTTGCTGAGGAACTGGTCGGCCGCATGACCGCTGAGGAAAAGGCCGGGCAGCTCCGCTTTGACGCGCCCGCCATCGAGCGGTTGGGCGTCCCCGCCTACAACTGGTGGAACGAAGCGCTGCACGGGCTGGCCCGCGGCGGCACGGCCACCAGCTTTCCCCAGGCGATCGGCATGGCCGCCATGTTCGACGAGGAGC
>CAMZIX010000012.1 GCA_947307375.1 uncultured Clostridia bacterium
GCTGGTGCAGCGCCACGGCAACTGGCACCTGTCCTGCTATTTCCTGATGAGCCTGAGCTGCCTGACGCTGGCGGTCGTCAACTACCGCGCCTACCTCAGCGTCTGCGGCGAGAAGAAAAGAAAACAAGTCTGAGATCCTAAAATCCCCGCGAGATGACCCGCGGGGATTTTTTTGCCTGAAAACAGCGCGACGGCTCTTGCAATTACGGGCAGGAATGGTACAATCAGAAAAGAATACGTTTTAGGATGGAACCGGAATGAGTCCACTGATAGATACGCTCATATGGAATCCGCCCTCCGGTCTGGTACTGAGTCTTTCGCTGTTCCTGCTGATCGCCGCGGCGCTGGATGCGCTGGCCGTGCTGATCCTGCTCCGCCGGAAAACCGCGGCGAAGACCGTGCTCGGCGCGCTGAGCTTTGCCTCTGCGGCCGCCGCGCTCCTGCTTCTGCTGCTGACGCCCGGCTCCGGCGTCCTGGACCCGATGCCCAGCCCGGAAATCAGGCCCCACGGCGATCCGCGCGATACGGCCGCGGCCTTTTTTGACGCCCTGATTTCCGGGGACGCCGGTTCGGCCGAGTCTCTGCTCGACGGAGCAGGCGGCCTGCTGATCGGAGACGAGCCGGAGAGCGAGGGCGCGCGGCGCATGCGGGACGCGCTTTCCGCGAGCTATGCCTTCCGTCTGCGCGGCGGAAGCGTTGTCGAGGGACTGGACGCGCGGCAGAGCGTATCGCTGCAGGCGCTCGACCTGAACACCGTGCAGACGGCGCTGAGCAGCGAAACGGAGGCCGGGCTCCGCGCCCTGTGCGAAGAACGGCCGCGGCGCTTCCTGGCGGATGAAAACGGTTCTTTTCTGCCGGAGGCCGCGCAGGAGGCCTGGCTTGCCGCGCTGCAGCGCGTGCTGGCGCAGCCGGAGGCGTATACCGCAGCGACAGAACTGGAGCTGCGGCTGCATTATTCATACCTCGGCTGGCATATCGAGAACGCGGAGGAGCTGCTGCGGATCGTCAACGGCGGCGCTTCGGATGCGAGCGCGGAGGCCTGGGCGGCCCGCTCTCTGGCGGAGGCAAGCGGAAATCTCGTCTATGACCGCCCGGTCTATACCATCGCCGAGGACGCGCCGGCCGGTCCGGCCTTCGACGCGGCAAAATACGTCTACACGGACGATCCGGCGGTGGTACAGGAGATCGTGGACTCCGCCGACGTGCTGCTGGACGGACAGGAGCTCTGCTGGAATCCGGAGATCCAGCGCATGGTGGGCAGCCGTATCGTCTGCTACTGCGACGATACGATCCTCATGATCTGCTGGAAGGAGGCCGTCAACGACTGCTGCCTCAGCTTCTGCGAGGTCAAGATCGCTCACGGCTCTCAGCTGCGGCGCGGCCTGGCCGGCGGCAGCTACAGCAGGGGGCCCGGTACGCGGATCCGCGGATCGGAATTTGCCAAAAGCGTCAACGCCGTGGCCTCGATCAACGGCGACTTTTACGATTACCGCAACCTCGGCATCACAGTCTACCAGCGCGAGATCTACCGCAACAACCCGGCGCTGATCGATTCCTGCTTCTTTACCGCTTCGGGCGATATGCTCTTCTCGCATCGCGGCGAGCTGATGGGAGAGGGCGAGGCCGAGCGGTTCGTCAAGGACAACGACGTGGTCTTCGGTCTGGCCTTCGGGCCGATCCTTGTGGAGAACGGGGAAGCGACCCATACGAGTTACTACCCGGTCGGCGAGGTGCAGTTCCACTACAGCCGCGCCGCGATCGGGCAGCTCGACAGTCTGCACTACCTGCTGATGACCTGCGGCTTCGGCGAATGGTACGACAATGTGCCGGACATCAACCAGACGGCGCAGTACATCCAGGCCAGGGGCGTGGAGAAGGCCTACGCGCTGGACGGCGGCGGAACGGCGGAGATCGTCGTCGACGGGAAACCGTACAACCATGTGGACTTCGACATCGAACGGCCGGTGAGCGACATCATCTATTTCGTCACGGCGCTTCCGCCGGACGGCGAAGAATAAGAAAGAACGCGGCGACTCAAACGAGTCGCCGCGTTCTTATTTGCTTGAATCAGTTTTCCGTCTCGGCTTTGTCCGGGTCGGCTTCCTCCTCGGGACTCAGGCGCTCGACCAGGATCTTTTCGACGCGGCGGCCGTCCATCTGCAGGACGGTCACTTTCAGATCGCCGGTTTGGAACACGGCGCCGGGCTCCGGGAAGGCGCCGAACTTTTCCACAGTCCACCCGCCGACGGTCTCGCTTTCCGCCTCGAATTCATCCTCGGGGATCTCCAGCAGCTCGCGGAAGTCGTCGATCACCATGTCGCCGTCCAGCTCGTATTCGCCGCTGGGGCGCTGGACGACCTCTTCCTCGACGACGTCTGTTTCATCCCAGATGTCGCCGACGATCTGTTCCAGCACGTCCTCCATCGTCAGCACGCCCAGCACGCCGCCGTATTCGTCGGATACGATGGCCAGGTGCTGGCGCGCCTTGCGCAGCGCGTTGAGCACCGCCGGCAGTTTCATCGTCTTGTAGACGTAGCAGGGCGGCATCAGCAGCGCGCGGATATCGGCGCGGCCGTCGTCGGTCAGCGCCTTGAGGAAGTGGTTGAGGTAGAGGACGCCGATGATGTTGTCGATGCTGTCCTCATAGACCGGCAGGCGGGAATAGGGCGCCTCCTCGATCTGCGCGAGGATCTCCTCCCAGTCGTCGTCTATGTCGATGGCCTGCACGTCCACGCGCGCGGTCATGACCTCGGAGGCGGAGATATCGGCAAAGTCGATGGCGGCCTGCACCAGCTCGGACTGGTCCTCGTCGAGGACCTCTTCGTCCTCGGCGGTCTCGATGATGGACTGCAGCTCTTCGACGGCTTCGTCCGGATCCTCGTCCTCTTCCGGCTTCATGCCGATGGTGATCAGCTTGACCAGCAGCACGACCAGCCAGATCAGCGGGAAGAGCACGATCATCAGTCCGCGCACGAGGTAGGCGTTTCGCAGCGCGATGCGGTTGGCGTTTTTCTTGGCGGTGATCTTGGGGATCGTCTCGCCGAAGATGATGACCAGCAGCGTCAGGATCAGCGTGGCCAGCCAGGTGTAGCGGTCGGAACGCATCAGCAGGATCGCGAGCACCGAGGCCAGCGACGAGGCGGCGATATTGACCAGGTTGTTGCCGATCAGGATCGCGCTCAGCGCGTCGTCGAAGCGCCCGGTGATCTTCAGCGCGGTACCGGCCCGTTTTGAGCCGTCGTCGCGCATGTTCTCGAGCCGCAGCTCGTTGCAGGAGGAATAGGCCATCTCACTGGCCGAGAAGAAGGCGGACAGCGCCAGACACAGGGCGATGCCGATGATGACAAGGGCGATCGTCATGCTTCCTCGCCCCCTTCCGTATGCTCGGGCAGGATCTGCACGCGCAGCTTGAGGATGCGGTTGTGCTCCATCTCGGACACCGTGACCTGCAGATCGTGATACACGAAGGACTCGCCGACCTCGGGGATGGCGGTGAACTGTTCATAGGCCCATTCGCCCATGCGGGTGTTCACCAGCTCCTCGTCCTCCTCGGGATCCTCGAAGCCGAGCTGCTCGAACACGTCGCTGACGGACTCCTCGGCGTCGACCACGTAGCTGCCGTCGGCCTGCTCGACCACGGCCTCCTCCACTACGTCGTCCTCGTCCCAGATTTCGCCCACCAGCTCCTCCAGGATGTCCTCCACCGTGACGATGCCCAGCGTGCCGCCGTAGTTGTCGGTGATCACAGCCAGGTTCTGCTTGCGGCGGGACATGATGGGCAGCAGTTCGTCGATATTGGTGCTCTGGTGGATGAAGAGCGGCTCATCCAGCAGGGGACGGAGGTCAATGGCGCTGCCGAGATGCAGATAGGACTTGATATACTTGCGGATCTGCAGGATGCCGATGATATTGTCGATGCTGCCCTCATAGACCGGCAGACGGCTGTGGTTCTGCGCCTTGATCTGCGCGAGGATCTCCTCCGGGCTGTCGTCGATGTCGATCGCGGCCAGGTCGACGCGCGGCGTCAGGATGCTCTCCACCGTCACGTCGCCGAACTGCAGCGCGGAGGAGATCAGGTCGCCCTGCTCTTCATCGAGCGTGCCCTCCTCGGTCATGTCCTCG
This sequence comes from uncultured Clostridia bacterium, assembly GCA_947307375.1. Next base: position 4,123 of record CAMZIX010000012.1, read on the forward strand.
ATCAGGTCGTAGAGCTCATCCTCGGTCACGCTGATCTCGGGGTCGCCCCGGGTGAGGCCGGCCGCGGCATGACCGATCGCGGTCAGCGCGGCGGAGAGGGGCGTGAAGACCGCCATCAGCAGCTTCAGCGTGCCGGCATTCGAAAGCGTGAAGCGCTCGCTGTAGCTCTTGGCGATGCTCTTGGGAAGCATCTCGCCGGCGAAAAAGACCACGATCGTCGTGATCAGGGTGCTGATCGAAACGGCGCTCAGGCCCCAGCGGGCGGTGACAGCCACCGTGACGATCGCCGCGGCGGCCAGATGAACGATATTGGTGCAGATCAGCAGGGTCGTCACCGCCTGGTCGAAATGATCCAGCACATACTGTGCTTTCTCGGCCCGCGGATCGCCCCGGTCTGCTTTCGCCTTGATCCTGCTGCGGGAAACAGAGGCGATGGCTGTTTCGGTCACGGCGAAATACGCCGCCAGCAGCAAGAATACGACTGCGATGAGCCAGGGGGTCATCGGCAATCGACTGCCGTCATCCATGATCGGATAAACAACTCCTTCAGTACATAAAATTTCAAGATAGTATAGCATAACAAGCACCGCGCGTCAATACAAAGCTGCCGAGCCCGGAGTAAAAGCCTTGTAAAAGCAAAAATGAAGTGCTATAATAAACAGTTAGATAGTATTTTGCTTAGGAGGCAGAAACCTTGACTAGAATCGATATTTTTTCCGGCTTTCTGGGCGCCGGCAAGACGACCCTGATCCGCAAGCTGATCGCGGAGGGCTATCAGAACGAGAAGCTCGTGCTGATCGAGAACGAGTTCGGCGAGATCGCCGTGGACGGCGCCTTCCTGCAGGACGCCGGCGTGCAGATCACCGAGATGAACTCCGGCTGCATCTGCTGCACCCTGGTGGGCGATTTTACGAAGGCCCTGGCGCAGGTCATGGCCGACTACGCGCCCGACCGCATCCTGATCGAGCCCTCCGGCGTTGGCAAGCTCTCGGACGTGGCGCACGCCGTGGAGCGCGTCGAGGGCGCGGAGATCGGCACGAAGGTGACCGTCGTGGACGCCGGCAAGTGCAAGATGTACGCCCGCAACTTCGGCGAGTTTTTCAACGACCAGGTGGCGAGCGCAGATCTGATCGTGCTCAGCCGCACCGATACCGCCAACGACGCCAAAACATTGGCCGCCGTCGAACTGCTGAAGGGGATCAACGCCGAGGCGCGTCTGATCACCACGCCCTGGGATCGGCTCAGCGGCGCGCAGATCCTCGAGGCCATGCAGGAGAACGCCCTGCAGCGCGAGCTGCATGAGCTGGAGCACGAGCACCACCATCACCATCATCATGACGACGAGGATGAGGAGCACGAATGCTGCCATCACCATCATCACGACGACGAGGATGAGGAGCACGAATGCTGCCATCATCACCATCATCACGACGATGAGGATGAGGAGCACGAATGCTGCCATCATCACCATCATCACGACGATGAGGATGAGGAGCACGAATGCTGCCATCACCATCATCATGACGACGAGGATGAGGAGCATGAGCATCACCATCACCACCATGAGCATGGGGAAGGCGAATGCGATGACCCCGACTGCGCGTGCCATCACCACCATGATCACGATCATGAGCACCATCACCACGCCGACGAGATCTTCACCAGCTGGGGCATGGAGACGCCGCGCAAGTTCAGCGAGGACGAGCTGAAGGCCGTGCTGAACGCCCTGCAGGACGAGGTGAAATACGGCATGATCCTGCGCGCCAAGGGCCTGGTCGACTCCGGCGAGGGCGACTGGATCTACTTTGACTATGTGCCCGGCGAGGTGGATATCCGCCGCGGCGGCGCCGCCGTGGTCGGCCGCTTCTGCGTGATCGGCTCGAAGATCAACGAGCAGGCTTTGAAGGAGCTGTTTCAGGTTTGAGTAAGCAAAAAGAGATCCCCGTCTATCTGTTTACGGGCTTTTTGGAAGCCGGCAAAACGAAATTCATCCAGGAGACCCTGGAGGACAAGCGCTTCTGCAACGGCGAGCGTACCCTGCTGCTGATCTGCGAGGAGGGCGAGGAGGAATACGCGCCCGACCAGTTCGCGGACAAGCGCGTCTATCTGCGCGTCGTGGAAAACGAGACGCAGCTGACGGGCGAGAATCTGATCAAATGGCTGGACGATGTGAACGCCGAGCGCGTGGTCGTGGAGTACAACGGCATGTGGATGCTGGATCTGCTCTACAACGCGATGCCGGAAAACTGGATCGTCTACCAGGAGTTCATGTTCGCCGACGCGCGCAGCTTCGTCAGCTACAACAACAATATGCGCCAGCTGGTCTACGACAAGCTGAAAAGCTGCGAGCTGGTCGTCTTCAACCGCTACAGCGCCGCCATCGACAAGATGGAGCTGCACAAGATCGTGCGCGGCGCCTCCCGCCGGGCGGACATCGCCTACGAGTACGCGGGCGGCAAGGTGGAGTACGACGACATCCAGGACCCGCTGCCCTTCGACGTGAACGCGCCGATCATCGAGATCGCCGACGAGGACTACGCCCTCTGGTACCGCGATCTGTCCGAGGATTCGCCGAAGTACGAGGGCAAGACCGTGCGCTTCAAGTGCAAGTCCGTGGTGCGCAAGCGCCTGCCGGCCGAGTGCTTCGTCGTCGGCCGCCATCTGATGACCTGCTGCGTCAACGACATCCAGTTCGCGGGCCTCGTCTGCCAGTATAAAAACGCCGCCAGCATCGAGGACGACAGCTGGATGGTGCTGACCGCGAAGATCAACTTCAAGTTCCACCGCGCCTACGGCAAAAAGGGCCCCGTGCTGAGCTTCGTCGAGGCCCGGCCCTGCGCCGCGCCCGCGCAGGAAGTGGCCACCTTCTACTGATCCCCGGAGAGAGACCGATGCGATATCAATGCCTGATCTTTGACCACGACGACACGGTCGTCAACAGCACCGCGACGATCCATTGGCCCTGCTTCGTCGAATACCTGGGGCTGCGCCGCCCCGGCATGAGCTGCAGCCTGGAAAAGTATTTTCTCCGGAATTTCGATCCGGGCTTCCTCGTCATGTGCCGCGAGGACTACGGCATGAGCGAGGAGGAGCTGCAGGACGAGACGAGATACTGGCAGGGCTATGTGAAAAACCATATCCCGACGGCCTATCCCGGGATCCGGGAAATCATGGAGCGGCAGAAGGCCGCGGGCGGCCTGGTCTGCGTGATCTCACATTCCTTCGACTATAACATTCGCAGGGACTACGAGGCAAACGGACTGCCGGCGCCGGACGCGGTCTATGGCTGGGAGGTGCCGCCGGAGCGGCGCAAGCCTATGCCCTGGTCGCTGCAGGAGATCATGCGAGACTTCGATCTGCGGCCGGAGGACGTGCTGATGATCGACGATCTCAAACCGGGCTATGACATGGCCCGCGCCTGCGGGGTGGATTTCGCCGCCGTCGGCTGGTCGAACGATATCCCGGAGATCGAGCGCTTCATGCGCGCCAACTGCCGTTACTATTTTAAAACCGTGCAGGAGCTGGACGCATTTTTGAAGGAGGAAGCCGAATGAAGCCTGTTCTGTACATCGTGATCCCGTGCTACAACGAGCAGGAGGTGCTGCCGATCACGGCCCCGCAGTTCCTGGCGAAGCTCCGCCAGCTGACGGAGACCGGGAAGATCGCGGAGGAGAGCCGTGTGCTCTTCGTCAATGACGGCAGCAAGGACCGCACCTGGGAGATCATTCGCGAGCTCGCCGCCTCAGATGAGCACTGCCTCGGCATCAGCCAGAGCCGCAACCGCGGCCATCAGAACGCGGTGCTCGCCGGCCTGATGGAAGCGAAGGACCGCTGCGACATCACGATCTCCATCGACTGCGACGGGCAGGACGACATCAACGCGATGGATGCGATGGTGGACGAGTATCTCTCCGGCAGCGAGGTCGTCTACGGCGTGCGCGAGAGCCGCGAGACCGATACCTTCTTCAAGCGCACCACAGCGCAGGGCTTTTACAGATTCCTGTCGATGATGGGCGCGGAGGTCGTCTACAACCACGCCGACTACCGCCTGATCAGCGCGCGCGTGCTGAAGGAGTTTGCCCATTTCGAGGAGGTCAATCTCTTCCTGCGCGGACTGGTGCCGCTGGTGGGCTTCAAGAGCAGCAGCGTTTACTACAAGCGCGCCGAGCGCCTGGCGGGCGAGAGCCACTACCCGCTTCGCAAGATGCTGGCGCTCGCGGTCGACGGCATCACGAGCCTGTCAGTCAAGCCCCTGCATCTGATCACGGGCTTCGGCGTTTTTGTCGCGCTCCTGAGCTTCATCGGGGTGCTCTGGGCGCTGATCACCGCGCTCTGCGGCAAAGCGGTCGCCGGCTGGGCGAGCACGACCTGCATCGTCTGCTTCGTCTCCGGCGTGCAGCTGATCTGCCTCGGCATCCTGGGCGAGTATATCGGCAAGATCTACCTGGAGGTCAAGCACCGTCCGCGCTACATCATCAGCGAGCGCACCTGGGAAGAAAAAGAATGAAAAGAAGCGCCGGGATCAAGAAAAATACTTGATTCCGGCCTTCATTTGTGGTATGTTACGTTTGTTCATGCGTTGAACGGGAAAATAGCGTGAGATCACCGTCAGAGAGCAGGGGTCGCCGGCTGAAAGCCCCCGCAGGCAGAGCGCGCTTGGTTCGCCCGGGAGCACCGGCCAATCACCGGCGGCTGAAAACCGTTATCTTTTCCGACAAGAGCGGCCCTTTTGCGGCCGAATTTGGGTGGTACCGCGGAAGTCCGGCTTTCGTCCCATGCTATGGGATGAAAGTCTTTTTTATTGTTTATTCTAATTCTAACAGGGAGTCAGAAGCATGAAAGAACTGATGCAGAAGCTGAGAGAGTCGTCCCTGAGGGCTGTTTCTCAGGCCGACAACATGGATGCGCTGGAGGAAATGCGCGTTCGCTATCTGGGCAAAAAGGGCGAGCTGACCGGCATCCTCCGCCAGATGGGCAAGCTCTCTGCCGAGGAGCGTCCGGTGATGGGCCAACTGGCCAACCAGCTGCGCGGCGATATTGAGGCCGCCATCGAGGCGCGCCGCGAGGCGCTCAGCCGCGTGATGCTGCAGAGGAAGCTGCAGCAGGAGGCGCTGGACGTAACCCTGCCCGGCGAGGCGGACCGTCTCGGGCACAAGCACCCGATGTACAATGTCCTCGACCAGATCAAGGACATCTTCATCGGCATGGGCTTTGAGATCCTGGACGGCCCGGAGGTCGAGCTGGCGGAGTATAACTTCGACAAGCTGAACATCGACGCCGGCCATCCCTCCCGCGACTGGACGGATACCTTTTATTTCACCGAGGACGCCAGGATCCTGCTTCGCACGCAGACCTCGCCGATGCAGATCCACGCGATGGAGACGCGCGAGCTGCCGATCCGCGTGCTGGCGCCGGGCCGCGTCTACCGCAAGGACGAGGTGGACGCCACGCACAGCCCGATGTTCCACCAGATCGAAGGCCTGGTCGTGGACAAGGGCGTGACGATGGCCGACCTCAAGGCCACGCTGAACCTCGTCGTCGAGCAGATCTACGGCAAGGGCACGGTGACCCGCTTCCGCCCGCATCATTTCCCCTTCACCGAGCCGAGCTGCGAGCTGGATATCCAGTGCCACAAGTGCGGCGGCAAGGGCTGCCCCACCTGCAAGGGCGAGGGCTGGATCGAGGTGCTGGGCGCCGGCATGGTGCACCCGAAGGTGCTGGCCGGCTGCGGCATCGACCCGAACGTCTACTCCGGCTGGGCCTTCGGCATGGGCCTCGAGCGCCTCGCGATGGGCGAGTACAAGATCACGGACCTGCGCCTCATCTTTGAGAATGACGAGCGCTTCCTGGCGCAGTTCTGAGAAAGGAGACGGTTTGCAATGAAGCTTTCGAGAAAATGGCTGAATGAATTTGTCGATCTGCCGCTGAGTGAGTATGACGACCGGGCCTTTGACGAGGCCATGACCGTCTCCGGCTCCAAGGTGGAGGTCACCGAGGATCTGAGCGCGCGGATGAAAAACGTCAGGGTCGGGCGCATCCTCTCGCTGGAGAAGCACCCGAACTCCGACCATATGCTCGTCGCCATGCTGGATGTGGGCGAGGCGGAGCCGGTGCAGATCTGCACCGGCGCCTGGAACGTCCACGTGGGCGATCTGGTGCCCGTCGCGCTGCACAACGCCCTGCTGCCGAACGGCGTGAAGATCACAAAAGGGAAGCTGCGCGGCGTCTTGTCCGACGGCATGCTCTGCTCGCTGAAAGAATTGGACGTCACCGAGCACGACTTCCCCTATGCCTCGATCGAGGCGGCCGCCATCCTGAACGACTATCATCCGATCGACCCGGAGAAGCCCTCGATCTCCACCAATATCCAGGCGGGCGACCGCATCTTCGGCAAGGTGATCGCCGCCCGCGTCCTTGCGGTGGATAACGCCGGTGTGAACCTCTGGAAGCTGCGCCTCGAGCCGGAGGCCGAGACGCTCACGAACTGCCAGAACGTCCATGAGGGCGATCTGGTGGCCTACGACACGGCGAAGGACCATGTCTGCACGCTGGAAGACCTGCGCGCCGAGCAGCGCGAATTCCCGCACTGCATCCGCGACGGCATCCTTGTGCTGCATGAGGAGCTCAAGCCCGGCGACGATATGGCCGCCTTCCTCGGCCTCGACGACCACATCGTCGAGTTCGAGATCACGCCCAACCGCCCGGACTGCCTCTGCGTGATCGGCCTGGCCCGCGAAGCGGCGGCGACCTTCGATAAGGAACTGAAGCTCCACACGCCCGTTGTGCAGGCCAGGGCCGGCGGCGATATCAACGAGCTGACCAAAATCATCATCGAGGACGCCGAGCTCTGCCCGCGCTACACCGCGCGCATGGTGAAAAATGTCAAGATCGGCCCGTCTCCCGCCTGGATGCGCGAGCGCATCCGCAGCGCCGGCATGCGCCCGATCAACAACATCGTCGACATCACGAACTATGTGATGCTCGAAGTCGGCCAGCCGATGCACGCCTTCGATTTCTCCTGTGTGGAGGGCAAGGAAGTGCACATCCGCCGCGCAAGGGAAGGAGAGAGCATCACCACCTTGGACGGAACGGTCCGCACGCTGAACACCAGCATGCTCTGCATCTGCGACACGGAAAAGCCGATCTGTGTGGCCGGCGTCATGGGCGGCGCCAACAGCGAGATCGTCGGCGACACCGCGATGGTGCTCTTCGAGAGCGCCAACTTCAACGGCCCCTCCGTCCGCCGTACCGCCACCGCGCTCGGCATGCGCACCGACGCCTCCTCGCGCTATGAGAAGGGCCTTGATCCGCAGAACACGATGAAGGCCGTACAGCGCGCCTGCGAGCTGATCGAGCTGCTCGGCGCGGGCGAGGTCGTCGAAGGGATCATCGACGTGCTGCCGAAGCCCCTGCCGGAGACGACGCTTCTGCTCGAGCCCGAAAAGATCAACGCCCTGCTCGGCACCGACATCGACAAGCAGACGATGAAGGACATCCTGCTGAAGCTCGGCTTCACGCTCGACGGCGACATGATCCACGTGCCCTCCTGGCGCGGCGACGTGTCCCACTACTCTGATATCGCGGAGGAAGTGGCCCGCTTCTACGGCTACAACGAGATCCCGGTGGCCTTCAGCGGCGGCATCAGCACCGCCGGCGGCTTCTCGCCCGTGCAGCAGTACGAGCGCGAGCTCGGCCAGACCTGCCGCAGCATGGGCCTCGACGAGATCATCACCTATTCCTTCATCAGCCCGACCTACTATGACAAGATCGCCTGGCCGAAGGACGATCCGCGGCGCGACAGCCTGCGCATCCTCAATCCGCTGGGCGAGGACAGCTCCATCATGCGCACGAGCATCCTGCCCTCGATGCTGGAGATCCTGACCCGCAACTTCAACTACCGCAACAAAGAGGCCCGCCTGTACGAGATCGGCCGCATCTACCTCAAGCGCCCCGACGGCACGGCGGACGAGCCGAAGATCGTCTCGCTCGGCGCCTACGGGCCGAAGATGAACTTCTTTGTGCTCAAGGGCTGGGTCGAGCAGATCATCGCCGGCCTCGGAAGCGGCGAAGCCCGCTTCGTTGCGGAGAAGGAGAATCCCTCCTATCACCCCGGCCGCTGCGCCAGCGTCTGGATGGGCAGTCAGCGCCTCGGCGTGCTGGGGCAGATCCATCCCGCCGTTGCCGCCAACTACGGCGTGGACGCCGAGCTCTACTGCGCCGAGCTCAGCTTTGACGCGCTCTTTGCAAACAAGGGCGGCACGCCGGTCTTCAAGCCGCTGCCGCGCTTCCCGGCGGTCACGCGCGATATCGCCGTCGTCTGCGACGCGGCGATCCCGGTGGGCGAGCTGAAGGACTGCATCCTTGCCAGCGGCGGCAGGTATCTGGTCGGCTGCACGCTGTTCGACGTCTACGCCGGCAGCCGTATCGCAGAGGGCAAGAAGTCTGTGGCCTTCTCTCTGAGCATGCGCGCCGAGGACCAGACCCTGACCGACGAGCACGCCGAGGAGACGCTGAAACGGGTCCTGAATGCCCTTTCGGAGCGTTTTGGAGCGGTGATTCGTTAAAAAATTAAAAAAAATTAAGAAACTTTCATGCCTTTCGACCAAAAACTACTTTACATAACATATTTTTCTGTTATAATATGTTACAGAAATGAAATTTTTGGGAGGGGGAGCATTCATGGAAGATGCCACCAGAAAATTTACCGCGCTGGACAGTAAGGCTGAGATGAAGGAGATCCTGTCGTCCGTGTATAACTCCCTGATGGTCAAGGGCTACAATCCCATCAACCAGATCGTGGGTTATATCCTGTCGGAGGACCCGACCTATATCACAAATTACAACAGCGCCCGCACGCTTATCACCCGCATCGACCGGGACGAGCTGCTGCAGGAACTGCTGCGGACTTATCTGGAGAGATAATCAACGCGAGAAAAAAGAAACGCCATGGAAAACCTTGTTTTCCATGGCGTTTTTCTTTTGTCCGTTCAGTCTTCGATATCAGCGAAGAACTGGTCAAGCTCTTCCTTCGACAGAGACCCGTGGAGCAGGGAAAGATTGTAACGGAAGGAATTGATCATGACCTTCGTGCCGCGCTTTTCCACGTAGCGGCGCAGGGAGTCGACCATTTCGCCGCCGTGCTCCCAGAATTCTACGTTATCGCCTTCGCCGCCCTTGGCCCAGCGTTCACGGTCGCGCTGGATCTCCGGCCTCAGTTGATCGGCCAGCTCGTCGATCAGGGCGAGCACGTTTTCCGTGGACATCGGCCCCTTCAGCGCCTCCGAGAGCTGCTCGGCCATGCGCCGCTGATACTGCTTGTTTTCCAGCAGCTTGAGCGCCAGCTTGTTGAAGCCGTAGGAATAGCGGTCGCCGTCCACCACCGAGCCGCGCAGCGGCACGTCGAAGCCGTCGTACTCGAACATGCCGAGGTCGAGGTCGACCAGCGCATAGCGCAGCATGCCGTCCTCGGTGGAGTAGTAGAAGCGGGCGTTCGGCGGATTGCAGTCGTGATTGCTGCACCAGGCCTGCAGGATCGTCCAGCCGATCACGCTGTCGACGTTGATGTGCTCGGCCACATAGTTGTAGTTTTCGTCATCGGCGAGATTGTGGTTCAGCGCCCAGGTGCAGATCTGGCCGATCTCGCTGTCGCGGTCCCACAGCCCCTTCCAGTGCGTGACGGTGTCGGGGTCGTAGCCGTAGTGATAGGCATAGTGCTCCACGGAGTGCGCCTCGCGGATGTTGTACACGCCCCAGTATTCGCCGTTGATGTAGAGCACCGAATACTTATAGTCCTGCGCCGGGAGCTCCGGGAAGCAGCGGATCGCCAGCTGGTGCACGATATTGTCGCGCATCAGCGTGGAGTAGGTGCTCTCCTGCGCGGCGCGGAGGAGGATCGAGGAGAAGTCGGTCACACCGTTGCCGAAGAGGTCGTAGTGGAGTTCGCCGTCGAGACGGGAGAGGAACTTCAGCTTGAAGGACTTTTTGGCCTGCGCCAGCTTGGAGGTCTCGCCGTGCAGCTTGATGCCACAGGCGATGGAAAAGCTTTGGCCGCCCTCAAAGAATTTGACTGCGCCGATGCGTTCCATATCCCGGCTGGGGTTGCGGTACAGACCGGCGGGGCCGGTGATTTCGGCGGGATCGCCCACGAGGCTCACGACCGGCAGCGTGTGTCCTTCGTTGATGATGAAAGCCAGCTCCAGGATCTCGCTCGTCAGCTTGCCCTGTTCGACCTGGATCGCGCGAACAACGCCCGTCTCCGTCAGCCGCAGAGGCTCGGTATAGCGGGCAGACGCCGTCGTGGGCGCGGAGCCGTCGAGCGAATAATAGATGTCGCCGGGCGCGGAGAGCTCGACGCTGACGCCGTCGACGCCCTCGAACACACCGTCACGGCCGAGCAGCACGGGCTTTTCGGCGATCAGGCGGCAGCCGCCGGCATTGGCATAGCCGGCTGTGGGAGAGGCGAAGAAGAAAAAGCCCTTGGATCCGTCCATCCGGCCGAGGGAGCCGTGGTAGGGGATATCGTGCAGGGATACATAGTCCGCCAGCGTTCCGTCTTTGCCGCTGAGATAGAGCTGGTCACGGTCGGCGCTGAGTCCGAAGGGCGCGAGATTGCCGCCGCTGACGGTCTCGTCGCCGGTGCAGTAAATGACGGCGATCTCACCGGGCGCGACAGTCCGCTCCGGCAATTGGAAACGGGCGCGGTCGCTGCCCTTGTCGGACAGATAATAGTCGCTGAGCTCGACGTCCGCCGAGGACATGTTTTTCAGCTCGACGAAATCGTAGGTATTGCCGTTCTGCGGCAGATCCCAGGCGTTGTAGACGACGACCTCATAGATCTGCAGGGGACTGTCGCAGCGGCGGTCGGCCTGCAGCGCCGCGTAGCCGTCCTGCGTGTTGTCGTAGCCGGGGGTGGGGAAGTCCGTGATTACGGAAACGCCCTCGTCGTTGCGGTAGACGCTGCGGTCCGCGCCGCAGGCGGGCACCAGGTATTCCTCGATCAGCGCGCCCTCGGCGGTTTCAAGCATCAGGTCGACGCCGTCCTTGGAGAGATTGAAGCTCGCGTGCAGCTCGTCGGAGCCGCTGCCGTCGCAGAACACGACCAGATAGCCGCCCGGCTCCAGCTGCCGATCCGGCAGAGGCCAGCGTTCATCGCCCTTGCAGAGCATCAGCCCGCCGAGAGAGAGGGTCTCGCCGCCGTAGTTGTAGAGCTCGACCCAGTCCGGGAACAGGCCCTGCGCGTCGGCCAGCGTCGCCTTGTTGGAGAGCATCACCTCGTTGATGCTCAGCGGCAGGAAGACTGTGGGCCGCGCGGTGACTGCGGGCGTTTCGTTCTCCGTTTCCCTGTTCTTCTCGGTTTTGGAAGCAGGCTTCCACCAAGTGCCCGAGGATGATTTTTCGGTCGCCGCATTGGGCGTGGGCTGCTCCTCAACGGGGGCGAGCACGCCGCAGGCGACCAGAGAAAACAGCATCCCGCACATCAGGATCAGCGCGAGAGCCTGTCGAAAGCTTCGATTCATGAAAGCGTCTCCGTTCGGGTAAAATCATACAAATAACATCATAACATATTTCCGGCTGTTTCGCCATCCTCAAATGATCGAATTTTGAGAAAAATAAGAATTGAAGCGGAGGATGCGAGGGTGTAAAATAGAGAAAAAAGAAGAAAACTGTCTGAAGGAGGAGATTCCTGTGACGATCACCTTTTTAGGCGCTGCGCATGAAGTCACCGGCAGCTGCACGCTGCTGGAGGTCGGTGATAAAAAGGGCCTTGTGGACTATGGCATGGAGCAGGGGAAGGATCTTTTTGAAAACGAGCCGCTCCCGCTCCCGCCGGCCAGACTGGATTTCGTCCTGCTGACGCACGCGCACATCGATCACGCGGGTCTGCTGCCGCTGCTGTATAAGCAGGGCTTTCGCGGCGCAGTCTACGCGACCTCGGCCACCGTTTCGCTCTGCGATATCATGCTGCGCGACAGCGCGAACATCCAGATCTCCGAGGCTGAATGGCAGAACCGCAAAAACCAGCGCAAGGGCGGCGCGGAAGTGGAGCCGCTGTACGATCTCGACGATGTGGCCGGGCTGATGGGCCTGATGCGGCCCTGCGATTACGGTACGATGATCCAGGTCAACGAGAGCGTCAGCATCCGAATGACGGACGTGGGACATCTGCTGGGCTCCGCGGCCATTGAGGTCTGGCTGACCGAAGACGGAGAGACGAGAAAGATCACCTTTTCCGGCGACGTCGGCAACCGCAGCCAGCCGATCCTCTGCGATCCCAGCCCGGTGCGGGAGACGGATTATCTGCTGATCGAATCCACCTACGGCGATCGCCTGCACAGCGCCGAACGTCCGGATTACGTGGGGGCGCTGGCCGGGAAGATCCAGCAGACGCTGGACCGCGGCGGCAATATGGTGATCCCGTCTTTTGCCGTCGGCCGCACGCAGGAGATCCTGTACTTCATCCGCGAGATCAAGGAGCGCGGCCTGGTCACCGGCCACGGTGAGTTCCCGGTCTACGTGGACAGCCCCCTGGCCATCGAGGCGACCAGCGTCTTCCTCCAATGCGATACCGAGTTCCTGGACGAGGACATGCGCCGCCTGATCCGCTCCGGCGTCAATCCGATCGTGTTCCCGGGCCTGAAGCTGGCAGTTTCCCAGGAGGAATCCAAAGCCATCAACGACGATAAAACGCCCAAGGTGATCCTCTCGGCCAGCGGCATGTGCGACGCCGGCCGTGTGCGCCATCACCTTAAGCACAACCTCTGGCGCCCGGAATGCTCGGTGCTTTTCGTCGGCTTTCAGTCGCCGGGCACGCTGGGCCGCCTGCTGGTGGACGGCGCGAAGGAGGTCAAGCTCTTCAACGAGGAGATCGAGGTGCGCGCCGAGATCACAGCTCTGCCCGGCGTGAGCGGACACGCGGACAAAAACGGTCTGATCGACTGGCTCAGGGGCTTCGAGCAGCCGCCGCGCCTGACCTTTGTCAATCACGGCGACCCGGAGGCCGCCGACAGCTTTACCGCCTGTCTGAACCAGGAGCTGCATTACCCGGCCTTCGCGCCCTACAGCGGCACGCGCTTTGATCTGCGCAAGGGCGAGTTCGCCTGTGTCGCGCAGCCCAGACCGATCAAAAAGCAGGCCAGGGAGCGCACGACCAGCCCGGCCTTCACACGTCTGCTGCAGGCGGTGGAGCGTCTGACCCGCGCGGCAAAGGCCTGCGAGGGCAGGACCAACAAGGAGCTCGGCCATTACGCCGACCAGATCGACCGTCTGGCGGAAAAAATGGAAAAGTGAGGATTTCTTAAACCTGCGAGTTCCGCTTGACGATTTCGACTGAATGTGTTAACATAATTCTGCTAATGTGGCAGAGAATGTTCGCCCAAAAGGAGGAATCGCCGTGGAGCATACGGAAGAGATCAAGCGAAAGCCGCTCGGCGATGCGATCGCCGATCTGGACCGCAGAGAGCTGTGCGAGCTGCTGGTCCGCCTCTGCGAGCTGATTCAGCAGGAGGTCGGCACCGGCGCCTATCGCGGCGGCCTGTTCCCGGACAACATCACGCGCGAGCCGGATGGCAGCGTCCGTCTCGGCCCGGCGGCCGATGGGAACTGGACCGGACAGGAGCGCGATTTCCTTGCGCCGGAGATGTTCTGGCACGGGCAGAAGAGTCCGGCGGCCGACGTGTACTCGCTCGGGCTGATCCTGTACTACGCCGTCAACAGCGCACGGCTTCCCTTTCACAAAAGCGGGGAGGACGGCGCACGCCAGCGCCGCATGAACGGCGAGACGATCACGCCGCCGAAGGCCGCGGGACGCCGCCTGTCCGAAATCATCGCCAGGGCGACCGCGTTTCAGGTCGGCGATCGCTATCAGAGCGTTGAGGAGCTGAAGGCTGCGCTGCTCAGCTGTGTGAGCAATATCTACCTGTCCGGCCCGGTCAGCGCCGAAAGCGTCTATCATAAAAAAGAAGAAGATCTCAGCACGGTGGAAAAAATGATGCTGGATATTCTCCGCAAGGAGGAGGACCCTGAAATCGTGAAAAACGAAATCGATGAAGAACAAGTCCCGCAGGAGCCGATCGTCGGCCCTCTGATGCCGGATCCCGAGCCCGAGCCGGAAGCCGAGGCGCAGCCCCAGACGGAAGAAAGCGGCGCCCCGGAGACGTCCGCAGAGGAAGAAAAGCCGATCGTGATCCTCACCGAGGAGAAAAACCCGGAGCTGGAGCCGGTCGTCATCAGCCGCTTCACTCCGCCGCAGTATCAGAACAGCACCGAGCGGGAGCGCAAGATCGCGACCAAGGTACGCCGCCGTCGGCGCCGTCCGCTGGTGATCATCCTGCTGCTTTGTACGCTGCTGCTGGCCGCCGCCGCGATCTATGACCATATCCAGCTCAAGCAGCTGCAGGATCAGATCAATCAGCCGGCGGAAACGCTGGACGTCGTCATTCCGGAAACGCCCCCTGTGGAAACGCCTTCCACGCTCGTGGACACGCCTGCGCCCGTCATGGAGACGCCCGCGCCCACGGAAGCGCCGAAGGAGTCGCGCTATGAGCTGATCGTCAGCGATGTCAGCTGGATCACCGCGCGCGACAGCGCCGTCAACGCCGGCGGACATCTGGTCGTCATCAACGACGAGGCGGAGTACAACAAGGTCCTGGCGCTGGCTAAGGAGAACAACGTCAGCTATATCTGGATCGGCTGCCGCCGCGTCGAAGGCACGATGACCTGGGTCGAGAGCGCCAAGGTCGACTACTGGCCCTGGCATCCGGGCGAGCCCTCGCTGGTCGACGGTAACGTCCCCGAGGATTACCTGATGCTCAGCAATATCAACGGTGTTTGGGGCTACAACGACAACCGCAACGATCCCGCGGGCGATTATCCCGCCTATTACAGCGGCCGCGTCGCCTATATCATCGAATTTGAAGGCTGATAAGCCGAAAGAAACAGCCCACCGGAGAATTCCGATGGGCTGTTTTGTTTTCTCGTGTTATTGCGCGTCGACGCTGTGGTCGCGCAGGTAATTCAGCATGGTCCGCAGACCGGCGTTGTTCAGCGCGCGTCCGCTGCCGTCGGCGTATTCGTCGTGCAGATAGCCCTGGACGCACAGGATCTGCGTCAGATCGCCGTAATAGACGCCGGTGCTGATGCAGATGCTCTTGATCCAGCCGTTCACTTCCTCGGCCTTGTCC
This sequence comes from uncultured Clostridia bacterium, assembly GCA_947307375.1. The sequence goes on from CAMZIX010000012.1 coordinate 19,302, forward strand.
TTGCTGTACTCCTCCGATCCGGAGAAAGCCGTGGTGACCGAGCAGGGCGGGAGGCAGACGACGGTCGTTTTCGGACTGGCGTTGAGAACGGTCCGGATCAGCGAGCTGTAGCTCTCCGTAAAGCTGTCCTTGTTCAGCTCGGCCACACCGTCGCTGCCGATGGCGATGATCAGGATCTTCGGCTTGTCGATCAGCGCGGCGCTCTCCAGCGTGATGGAAGAGCCGTCTCCGGGATAGCGGATCTGCCAGTTTCCAACGTCGTTCATCGGAAGGCTGCCGGTCTCGCTGCTCCAGATCGAGGCCTTGCAGAGCCCGGATCCGCGCAGGGAAGCATAGCCGCTGTCACAGAGGATCGTAAGCGTATCGAGATAGGCCTCGCCGGCGTCCGCGGTCTGCGCCAGCGGATGGAGCGTGCCGTCCGCTTTCAGCGTCCCGCTCTGCTTGACGGGGGCGGCGGGCTCTTCCTCGGCGGTCTTTTTGGGCTTTTCGGTTTTCAGCTGCATCACCGGCCGCTCGCGGTCCCCGTGGTAGGGCGTGAAGGTCGCGGCCACCAGGCCGACCAGCAGCGCCAGCAGCGCAAGAGCGATTCCGGCTGCCCAGAGCAGATCCTTGATGCTTTTCAGTCGTTTGAACATGACGATCCCCCGAGTATGCATGATAAAGTCAGGGCGGCGTTTGCGCGCCGCCCTGATGGATTTTGTGCGGGATTACTCCTGCTCGGCCAGCGCCTTGGCCTCTTCGATGACCTTCTGCTGGACGTTGCCGGGGGCTTCCTCGTAACGGATGAACTTGCAGCTGAAGGAACCGCGGCCCTGCGTCATGGAACGCAGGTCGATGGTGTAGCTGCTCATCTCCGCCATCGGGACCTCGGCCTCGACGGTCTGCATGCCGTCCTCGGCGGTCATGCCGAGCACGGTGCCGCGGCGCTTGGAGCTGATGTCGCTCATGATGTCGCCGAGGTTGGCGTCGGGGATGGTGACCTGCAGCAGGCCGATGGGCTCAAGGATGGTGGGACGGGCCTTGGGGATGCCGTCCTGGTAGGCCAGGCGGGCAGCCGTCTGGAAGGCCATATCGTTGGAGTCGACGGGGTGATAGGAGCCGTCATACAGCGTGGCCTTCAGGCCGACCAGCGGGTAGCCGGCGAGTACGCCCTTCTGCACGGCGTTGCGCAGACCCTTTTCGACGGAGGGGAAGAAGTTTTTGGGGACGGAACCGCCGAAGACTTCCTCGGCAAAGATCATGTCGTCCTGCTCTTCCTGCGGCTCGA
>CAMZIX010000013.1 GCA_947307375.1 uncultured Clostridia bacterium
TGGGTCAACGTCATCTGCGACATGCTGATCCCGCAGCGGACGACGATGGCCGGCTGGTGTGTGCTGTTGGCCGCGATCTATCTGCTTTTGTTGGCCGTGAAGCGGTCGCTGAAGGGGAGCGGTCTGCGTGAGACCCTTGTTCTTGCCGTGCTGGCCTCCTCCATGCCGATGATCCACACCCATAGCTTTCTGGCGCTCGGAATCCTTTCCGCTGTCTGGTTTTTCTCCGCGCTGCCCGAGGCAAAGCGAAACGGGACCGTATCCGTTTTGTTCAGGCACTATGTTTTTTACGGACTGATCTGTCTGCTTCTTGCGGCGCCTCAGATCCTGAAATGGACGATGGATTCGGTGAGCACCGGGAATCTGTTGAAATGGAATCTCGGTTGGGTCGTCGGAGCCAAGGGCGCTATCAGGAACTGGTTTTTGTTCTACACGATCAACTGCGGCGTCGTTTTTCTGGCGATGTGGCCGCTGCTTTTCTTCCTGCGCGGTGAAAAGCTTTCGATCTATCTCGGCGCCGCAGCGATATTCCTCCTGTCCAACCTCGTTGCGTTTCAGCCGAACCTGTACGATAACAACAAGCTCCTGTATGTCTGGTTCATGCTGACCGATATCCTGGTCTGCGACTGGCTCTGCCGCGCCTTCTCTGACATGAAGCCGATAGGGCTGCGCCGTGCGCTGGCGCTTCTTCTTGTATTCCTCGGCACCTTCTCCGGGATCTTGAGTCTTGGACGGGAGACGATCAGCAATTACCGTCTGCTCTCGGGAGAACAGGCGGCCGCCGCTGAATTTATCACGGAGCATACGGAGCCGGACGCGCTCTTCCTCACAGCCACGAGCCACACCAACGCCGTCTCCGTGCTGACCGGCCGCAACATCGTCTGTGGCCCGGGCCTGTATCTGTACTTCCACGGCGTCAATTATCAGGCGCGGGAACAGCAGGTTTCGCGGATGTATCATGGCGGGGAGGAGTTCCTGCGGGGAGCCGAAGAGCTTGGCGTCGATTATGTATATATCAGCGAGTACGAACGCGCGAAGTATGTGATCGACGAAAACTGGTTCTCCGGGCATTATCCGCTGATTTACGATCAGGGTGGCATCCAGATCTATCAGGTAACAGAAAAGCGCGCCGGTTGAACCGGCGCGCTTTTCTTATCAAAATGTCTGCAGATCCAGGATATCGTCCAGGGCGATCCAGGTTCCATCAATGAGGACGCTGCGCCCGGTCAGGTCGATCTTTTTTACCGTGCCGCTGAGCGCGGTGTACTGACGATTGGCGTAATAGACTGCGCAGACTTCTCGCCCCGGGCAGAGGGTGTGCAGCCTGCGGTCCAATTCGATCTGCGCGTCCTCGCCGAGGCAGACCCGATCCTCCGTCGGTCGGTTCCGCTCGTAAAGAGTATCGTTGAGTCCATCCAGCGCGGAGAAGGGCATAAACTGCTTGGCCCGCTCGGCGCGATCCATTTTTGCTCTCATGCGCGATGTCCTCCGATCTGGCGGTTTCGTTCCGGGGCGGTGGCGCCCTCCTGCAGATCCATGCACTTGAGCAGCCCGTTTTTCCCGTATTTCCTGCGGATGCTTACGATGGCCGTCTGCAGCCGTTCCTCGCGCCGCTGTGCCTCTGCCCCCGTGAAGATATCATATTGTCGGGGCTGCCGATCCCGCACGCCTCCATAGCAGAGATTGATGCGCCGGATCGTATCGTCACGCGCCATGATGCGGTCATAAAGCTCCTGCACGGTGTCTGCCAGCTGCCGTACGGAGCTGCTGTGCAGCTCCAGCATGATGCTTCCGTTCGCCGGTTTCTTTTCCGCGCGGTAGGCATAACCGAGCGAGAGCCCCACCGACTTGGCTTCCAGCCCCTGTTCAAAGAGCTCCAGCGCCAGATCCTCCGCCATCTCACGCACAACGATGCGGCCTTTCGGATAGTCGTAGTCGGAAGCCAGCACCTGGCCGCGCGTCAGGCTCCTGCTCTGCGGACGAAAGGCCTTGATATCGGCCATCGTGGTCGGCTCGCGCCCCCAGGCGTGGTCGATCAGCAGCTCGGCGTCAATGCCGAAGGTCTTGTAGAGCGCGTCCTCGTTGGCGTGGGCGACGCCGCCCATGTCGAAAATGCCCAGTCGCTCCAGACGCCGCTGCGTGCCCGGGCCGATCCGCCAGAAATCCGTGATCGGCCGGTGATCCCAAAGCTCCCGGCGGTAAGCTTCTTCGGTCAGGATGCCGATATGATCCGGCGTGCGCTTGGACGTGATATCCAGCGCGATCTTGGCGAGATAAAGGTTCGTGCCGAGACCGCAGGTGGCCGTCAGGCCGGTGCACCGATAGATCTCATGCAGCAGCGCCGAAGCAAAGGCCTTGGCCGTCAGGCCGCGCGCCTCATAGTAATCGGTGATGTCCATGAACACCTCGTCGATGGAGTAGACGAAGATATCCTCCTCGGCTGCATAGCGCAGGTAAATACCGTAGATCCGCGCGGCATATTCCATATAGAGCGCCATCCGGGGCCTGGCCATGATATAGTCGATATGTCCGGGGATCTCAAAAACACGGCAGCGGTTGCGTACCCCCAGCGCCTTCATCGCCGGGGACACGGCAAGGCAAATGGTTTTTTCCGTCCGCTCCGGGTCTGCGACTACCAGCTTTGTCGTCAGCGGATCCAGATGGCGCTCCACACACTCCACCGACGCATAATAGGATTTCAGATCGATACACAAATAAATTCGTTCTTTGTCCATCCTGATTCACAACCTAAAAATATCCTGTTAAGATCAGTATCATCATTATACTATCTTAACAGGATATTTTCAAGTGTATATTTGTCTCTGCAATCAATATAGCAGGAATTGGATCAGCGCATCTTTGCTCATACCGTGCAGATAGGGGCCCGGATCCAGATCGCCAAGCGCAGCGCGGAGCGCGTCCTCTCGCAGCTCCGTGCCGATCAGCCGTTCCGCCAGGCCGTCCGGCTCAAGCGTACTGAAAAAATCACCGCGGAAATTCAGCGTCCGAATGCGTCCCCTGTCCGTGGAAAGAAACGCGCTGACCGTGCCGCAGCCTTCGATCCGACGCTTTTTTTCCATGCTGCCGGCAGGGGAGCGGCCGTAGTTCCAGTCCCAGCAGGCATAGCGCTGCCGCCGGATCGCCTCGATGGCCTGCCGGTCCGCCTCGCTGAACACATAGGGCTCGCCGGGGTTCTCCCGAAGGATCTCCGCCAGCAGCTTTTCCCGGAATTCGCTCAGGCTCATCGGCTCGCGCAGGCAGGGGAGCAGATTGGTCACACGGCTGCGGACGGAAGAAACGCCTTTGCTCTGCAGCTTATCCGCGTCCGCATGCAGGGCGCATTCTACCGCGTCCAGATCCGAATCAAAGAGGATCGTGCCGTGATGCAGCACACGGCCCTGCCGCAGATACTGCGAGTTCCCGGAAAACTTTTTCCCGGCCAGCGTCATGTCGTTCCGCCCGTTGAGTTCGGCCGGAAGGCCGAGAGAATGGAGCGTCCGGATCACCGGACGGCAGAAAAGCTTCAGATCGATCGTCCCCAAATGCTCCGCGTCGGTGAAAAAGCTGAAGTTCAGATTGCCCAGATCGTGATAGACGGCGCCGCCGCCGGAAAGCCGACGTACGACCTGGACATGATGCTCCCTGACATATTCCGCGTTGATCTCCGCCAGGGTGTTTTGGTATTTTCCGATGATCACGGCTCCTGCGTTCTGCCAGAGCATCACATAGCTCCGATCACGCGGCAGGGCGTCGAAGATGTACTGCTCCGCAGCCAGGTTCCAGGCTGCGTCCGTCGTATCCAGATTCAGATAACAAAGTTTCATATCGCTCTCCCTTTGCATAGGATGGATCGGGGCAAACCCCGATGCCATGAACTGGAGGAATCAAATTGAACAGCAATCAGAGGGATTATCGAACCGGCTCACTGCCGGCGCGCTTTCCTTTGGCGACGGCGCTCACGCCCATGCAGGACAGCGCCGAGCCCTCTTACGAGAGCAGCGAAGCGCTGAGCAGGGGAACACTTTTCCCCGGGCTCGACCTGCCGTTTATGCAGGTCGTCAACCCAGATCTGCCCGCATCGCCGATGACGGAGATGATGGCGATCGATTTCGTCGTTCACGAGCTTGGCCTCTATCTGGATACGCACGCCGAGGATGAAGAAGCGTTTTCTCTGTTCCAGAGCTTTCTGGCCATGCAGATGGAAGCCCGCAAACGAATCGTCGAGCTCTGCGGCCCCATGATGAAAACCGACCTGCTCGGCGCAGAGCGCTACACCTGGCTCAGTGATCCCTGGCCGTGGGACTGCAGCGGGCGAAAGGAGAGATAAGCATGTTTGTCTATGAAAAGAAGCTGCAGTATCCTGTCAGGATCAAAAATCCGAATCCCGCTCTGGCCAAATTCATTATCTCGCAGTATGGCGGACCGGACGGAGAGCTTGGTGCCTCGATGCGTTATCTGAGCCAGCGTTTTTCGATGCCTTACCCGGAACTGAAGGGTCTGTTGACCGACATCGGTACCGAAGAGCTGGGGCATCTGGAAATGGTCGGCACGCTCGTCCATCAGCTGACGAGAACCATGAGCCCGGAGGAGATCAAAAAAGCCGGCCTGGAGTGCTATTTTGTCGACCATACCGCAGGCGTTTATCCAACGGCCGCCTCAGGCTTCCCCTGGAACGCCGCGAGCATCGCGGTCAAGGGCGACGTCATCACCGATCTGACCGAGGATATGGGCGCCGAACAGAAGGCGCGCACCACTTATGACAATATCCTGCGTCTTTCCGATGATCCGGACGTCAACAACGTCATCCGTTTTCTGCGGGAGAGGGAAGTGGTGCACTTCCAGCGTTTCGGCGAGGGCCTTCGCCTCGCCATGGATAAGATGGACAGCAAAAACTTCTACGCGGTCAATCCTGCCTTCGACTGAACGCGGAGATCATACAGCCACGGGGCATCCGGCTGGATACTCCGTGGCTATTTTTTTCGTATGTACAGGATATTGCTGACCAGGCGTGCGCTGTGATTTTTGACATAGTCCATGTATTCCTCGCGGCGAATGTAATACCGTCTGCCCCAGGATGCGATCTGCAGCCACTGCTCGTCCATTCCGGTGATCGTTACATAGTGGGCGTGCGTCTGCGGACCGGGGACGTAGGCACCGTCAACACGCCGAACATAGAATCTCAGCTTATGATGATGCCAGAAAACAGGAAAGTTTGGCCCAACGGAGAAAATAACCGGAATATCCTGCTCCAGCATAGCCCGGATCGTCGTCCAGAGTTTGCCGTATGGCACGCCCCAAAGTGCCAGAAAGGGGATCCTGTTTTTGATGAAATAGGCGTTCATGCCGATCGCCAGACTCAAGCCGTTGATCCCATGTCCGGGGATCAGCGGGAAATATCTTTTCCGGAAAAAACGCAGGAGCGCCAGATACTGCTGTTGATCCATCGGCCAGGCATCCGGGAGGGAGATCGCCCGGCCGGTTTGTTCTGGTCCGCGGTGATAGCGGGAGAGATAAAGAAACAGATCCAGCGCCGCAACCACGCCACAGCCGATGGTACGCTCTGTTTTATTGCCGGAGCACATCTGATTGCCGCCATAGCTGACATACGAACCGCTGGAGACCGATATATACGGATTTTTGAGCTGGACAGTCATCCTTGTCTCTTCCTTTCATCGAATAATATCAGTATATCAGCAGTCGTCATTTTGTGCAAGCAAGCGTTGAAATTCTTATGTTCCTTAGTATATCGCGGATAAACTTGAAAAAAGAAAATAATAGGTGTATAATGCAGGCAGTTTTATTGGAAAGCCAATATCATGATCCTATGATGGATTTATTCTATATATTTCGAGGAACTCACTTATGAAAAAAAGCCGGCTGTTTTCCGTGATTGCTTTTCTGGTTTTGATTGCATGTCTGGCGCTGTTTGCATACCATGTGATTCAATCCCGGCTGATCCCCATGCGGCTGATGGTGCTTGTCATTATCCTTTTCATTATCGTGCTTTGCCTGTTGGCTCTGCTCGTTTTTCGCTCCAAACACAGCTTTTTGATCATTTTTGGCGGTATTCTGTGTCTTGCTCTCTGCCTGGTGCTTGTGTCGTCCGTTCTGTACCTCAATCGTGCTGTAAACGTCGCTCAGAATATTACCACAACCAAGACCGAAGTATCGACGATCAGCGTTTATATGCTCAGCGATCGTTCCGACGACTCGACGGCCCTGACCGCTGATATGACCTACGGAATCCTCGATCAGCAGGATCGGGCAAATACCAACCAGGTGGTCAAAACTCTGGAAGATGAGTTCGGTCAATCCATTAAAATCAAAACATATGACGGCCTTTCCAAGCTTTTTGACGCTTTGATCACTCAGGACGTCGACGCCATTATTGTGAAAAGCGCTTTTCTGGATCTGTTCACCGAAACTGAGGGCTATGAGCATCTGCAGGATCAGCTTCGTGAGATCCGTAAAACACAGGTCATTTCCGAGATAAAAGAAACCCCGCCTGTCCCGACGCAGATCCCGCAGGAGACCGCGGAGATCATTCCGCCCGAGGAAGAAGTGAAGGATTGCTTCGTCGTCTATTTCAGCGGGATCGACACGCGCGGCGAAGAGATGATCGAAAAAAGCCGTTCCGATGTGAATGTCCTCGCGGTTGTCAATCCGTCTACACATCAGATCCTGCTGCTTACAACCCCCCGTGACTATTACGTCATGATGAAATTCTCGGACCCCGACTTTTATGCAAGAGACAAGCTGACCCATGCCGGCATGTACGGCGTGCAGGTATCCATGGATACCCTGGGTCTGCTCTACGACGTCAATGTCGATTATTACTTCCGCGTCAATTTCGCCGGCTTTGTCGATATTGTCGATGCGTTGGGCGGCGTGACGGTTGACGTTGAAAAAGAAATGTGGACGTCGATCGGCCCGCAGGATTATCATTTTGCCGAAGGCCCCAATACTTTGAACGGCGATCTGGCCCTTGCGTTCGTCCGTGCCCGCAACAATATCGGCGATCAGCAGCGCGGTCGCAACCACATGGCTTTTATCAAGGGTGTGATTGAAAAAGCAACCTCCTCCGATATGCTTCTGCGCTTTGACGATATCCTCTCGTCCGTGGAAGGAAGCTTTGAGACCAGCATGCCCTATGATCTGATCAGATCCCTGGTTCGGAGTCAGATCGCAACCGGCCCCAAATGGAATATCGTCAGCTATGCCGTGACGGGAACAGGAGCCAGCGCAAGTGTATATTCCATGGACATCGATGTGTTTGTCTTCCTGCCGGATGCCAATACGGTTAATACGGCAAAAGAACTGATTCAACAGGTATTGAACGGCGATGTGATCGCTCAGCCCGAAGAAACGCCATGCCCTTGGTAATTGAATAAAAAATGCCAGACGGTCAATGACCGTCTGGCTTTTTTTATTTTATCTTACGCAAGAACTTTTTTCAGGCGAGCATAGCGGGGGAGGGAATGCTCCATCGGGATCTCGGGTTCGCCCTGAATCAGCGGGAGCACGTAGTCGATCAGCTCCTGCTTGACGCCGTTATGCTTGTCGTTAATCCATGCAAGAGGGATCTTCTTTTCGTAGTTTGCGGTCGAGGCAAGCGGGACCAGGGTCAGCTCACAGCGGTACTTGCCGTTGTCCATAACGCGATGGAAGGCGACCATATAGCCGGAGGTGCCCTGAACTGCTTCCTCAACGGCTTTCCTGCCGGCGGCGTATGCCTCGGAGATATCTGTCTCAGACGCAATGTGCGCCGCACAGCGCTGCAGAAGGCTCAGCTCAATGCCGCGTACCTTGACGCCGGTCTTCGCCTTGACCAGATTGGCCAGCAGCGATGCCAGCCCGCCCAGCTGCGCATGGCCGAATCCGTCGGTCGCGGAGGTCTTGGCCTCGGAAACAAAGCTGCCGTCCGCATAGTGGATGCCCTCGGAAACGGCGACAAGAACGTTTCCTTTATCTTGATAGATCCTTTCGATGTCAGCAAAAAACTGATCCATATCGAAATCCGTCTCAGGCAGATAAATCAGATCCGGGCCGGAGCCGAAATAACTCGCAAGACCGGCGCTGGCCGCAAGCCAGCCGGCGTGACGTCCCATGATCTCCACGATCGTGATCATTCCGTTGTCATATACGCGGGAGTCCTTGCTGATCTCCATGCAGGAGGTGGCGATATACTTGGCCGCACTGCCGAAGCCGGGGCAGTGGTCCGTACCGAACAGATCGTTGTCGATCGTCTTGGGAACGCCCATGACGCAGCACTCATAACCGACAGATTCCATATAACGGCTGATTTTATTGCAGGTATCCATGGAATCGTTGCCGCCGTTATAGAAGAAATAACGAACGTCATATTTCTTGAAGATTTCAAGGATGCGACGATAATCGGTATCGTCGACCTCCGGATCCTTCATTTTATAGCGACAGGAGCCAAGCTCGGAAGAGGGCGTGTGCAGAAGCAGTTCCAACTCCTTCGGATCTTCTTCATCCATCACATAGAGCTTGTCGTTCAAAACGCCGCGGATTCCGTGTGCCGCTCCGTAAACCTTCGTGATTTCCTCTGCCTCCAGGGCCGCGCGGATCACGCCATAGGCGCTGGCGTTGATGACTGCCGTAGGTCCGCCGGACTGTCCAAAGATGCAGGCTCCGATCAGTTTTTTATTCATTAGCATTTATCCTCCAATGCTTCTTGTCAAAAAATTGCCGCATTTGTGAAATGTGCTTCTTGATTATGCAACAGAATGAGGATATAATAGAAAAGCAAATTTGTAAATAGTACAAATACACAAATTTAAACTTTTTTCAGGTAAGGAGAGTAAAATTATGCCTCTTGTCACAACAAAAGAGATGTTTGCCAAGGCCTATAACGGCGGCTATGCCATCGGCGCCTTCAACGTCAACAATATGGAGATCGTGCAGGGCATCACCGAAGCTGCCGGCGAGCTGAAAAGCCCGGTCATCCTTCAGGTTTCCAAGGGCGCCCGCGCCTACGCCAACCACACCTATCTGGTGAAGCTCGTCGAGGCTGCAATCATCGAGAATCCGGAGATCCCCATCGCGCTGCATCTTGACCACGGCGACACCTTCGAGCTCTGCAAGAACTGCATCGACGGCGGCTTCACCTCCGTCATGATCGACGCTTCCTCCAAATCCTTTGAAGAGAATATTGCCCTGACCCGCCAGGTCGTGGAGTACGCCCACGATCACGGCGTCGTTGTCGAGGCTGAGCTGGGTACGCTTGCCGGCGTCGAAGACGAAGTCGCCGTCGAGCATGGCAAAGAAAGCTACACCCGCCCGGAAGAGGTTGAGGAATTCGTGTCCCGCACCGGCTGCGATTCTCTGGCCATCGCGATCGGCACCTCCCATGGTGCCTACAAGTTCAAGGCTTCTCAGTGCACCCGCAACGAAGAGGGCGTCTTGGTTCCGCCCCCGCTCCGCTTCGATGTTCTGGAAGAGTGCATCAAACGTCTGCCCGGATTCCCCATTGTTCTGCACGGCTCTTCTTCCGTTCCACAGGAATTCGTGAAGATGGTCAACCAGTACGGCGGCAATATGCCGGATGCTATCGGCATTCCCGAGGATCAGCTTCGCAAGGCTGCCAAGCTCGCTGTCTGCAAGATCAACATCGACTCCGATATCCGTTTGGCAATGACCGGCAATATCCGCAAGTATTTTGCCGAGCACCCCGATCATTTCGACCCGCGCCAGTACCTCAAGCCCGCTCGTCAGGCTGTTAAGGAAATGGTCGCGCATAAGATCATCCACGTTCTCGGCTCCGACGGCAAAGCCTGAATCTCACCGAACCGGGATATAGATAAACAGGGGAGTGGCAGACATGGAATCTCCTTTCAGCCAAATCAATTCATATATGCAGAAACTTCCGCGCAGCAGCGGAAAACTGGACAGCATTCTGATCGCCCGTCTTGTTGTCGCCGCTCTGCTGCTGGCCGCGGTCAGATTTCTGGATCTGCTGCCGGGACTGAAGATCGTTCTTTTGCTTCTGGCTGTTCTTGCGGCAGGCTATGACGTCATCCTTGATCTGGTGGACGCGGTCCTGAATCATGACTTTTTCTCCGCTCCGGCCGTCATGGTCCTGATCGTCGTTCTGTCCTTTTTGATCAGCTCCGGCTTTGAAGGCGCGGTATGCATGATCCTGTACCAGGCGGGTCTCATCCTTGTCAATTATGCCGTTGGCAGGACCAGAGCCTCCGCCTTGGAGATGCTGAGCCGCTCCGATCCGGATTTCCGGGACAGAGCATCCATCATTATCGATGACGAGCAGGCAGGGGAGACCGATCTTCAAAAGGAGATCAGCGGCGCCGCCTCTGCGGTTCTGAAATGCCTGATTGTTTTAGCGGTCGTTTTTGCGATCCTCATGCCGATCGTGACGAAGCTCACCGTCAGAGAATCCATCCGCCGCGCCATGATCATCCTCGCCATCAGCCTTCCGGTCTCCGCTCTGGCCGCTCTGCCTCTGCCCGGCGTCGTGGGAATCAGCTTCGCAACCCGTCTCGGCGTCCTGTTCAATCATGCCCGCGTGCTGGAAAAGCTTCGCCAGGTAAAAACCGCCGTCATTGACAAAAACGGCATTTTTTCGGACAGTCAGCCTGAGTTTTTAGGCGTAAAGACGGATGTTCTGGACAATGATACTTTTATGGAATTCGTCGCCCACGCCGTCTATTATTCCGATCAGGCCTTTGCCAAAGCGATCCTGGCGACCCAGGACCGCGAATACCGGCTTGATCTGATCAGTGACTTCAAAGACATTCCGGGCTTCGGTGTGGATCTGAAGATCGGCGGAAACGATGTCACACTGGCAAAACGCGAGCTGCTGACAGAGAGGGGAGAGGCGATCCCCTATGAGGGGAAGACGGATAACAGCGTCTACTATCTGATGATTGCCGGCAAGTATATCGGCAAGGTGCTGATGTCCGATAACCTGAACAAGCAGAACGCAAGCCTGATCGCCGATCTGAAGAAAACCGGCGTTGAGCATTGTATCTTACTTACGGAGGACAGCAAAGAAGAGGGCGAACAGCTCGGCATGAGCCTGAACGCAGACGAGGTCTACTCTGAGTTTACGGACGAAACGAAGCTCCAATATCTGGAAAGCCTGGAGCGTAAGGATACGATGTATCTTTACGCAAACAGCCTGCAGGCGCACAGCAATGCGGCTGTCGACGTCCGCGTCAGCAAGAAGGGGAAATATGCCGACGCTCTGGTCAGCCCGAGCAGGCTTGAGCTGTTTCCGGAGACGATCAGACTCAGCCGGCGTGTCAAGGAGATCGTCACGGAAAACGTGGTCTTTGCTTTTCTTATAAAAGCGATACTGCTATTCCTGGCACTGACCGGAAACTGCAGCGTTTGGTTTGCCGTCTTCCTTGATTTTACTGCTGCGGTCGCGACGGTCCTGAATGCCATCCGTGTCACAAAAGAACCCCTGATCGATCTGAGCAAACAATAAAATAACCGCGCAGTCTGAAATCACAGACTGCGCGGTTTTTCGTCTATTGACAAATCCGGCGGTCGGCTGTATCATAGACACAACGGGGAAGGAAACCTCTTCCCTGTATGCTTTTTTCCCTTTTGGTTCGCATAATATCAATTTAGCGAACTTAAATCAGCCTGCCGTCGCGAAAGGAGCCCACTTGCGTGAATCTGGATCAAATCAATGATATTCCCGATATTCTCATGGAATTTCTTGAATATCACTCCACAGTTCGAGGTCATTCCGATCGAACGATCGCAGCCTACTATCTTGATCTCAAAATATTATTCCGATATTTAAAACGGCGCAGACATCTTGTCGATCCGAAAACTCCTTTTAATGAGATCGATATCACGGACGTTGACCTCGACTTCATCAAAGCGATTCGAATTGAAGAGCTGTACCGTTATCAGTCTTTTTCACCGGATATGCAGGATTCCGGCCACGGGCTGTCCGCAGCCAGTCGCTGCCGCCGCACTTCCTCCGTTAAATCCTTTTTTAATTATCTTACGGTAAAGCGCCACCTGCTGGATCATAATGTCTGTCAGGAACTGGATATGCCCAAACGTCAGGCCTCGTTGCCTAAATATCTGGAAGAATCCGAATGTGAGCGTCTGCTCAACGCCTGTGACGGACCATATGCTCTGCGTGATTACTGTATGTTAATGCTCTTTATGTCCTGCGGCCTGCGTGTATCTGAGCTCGTTTCATTAAACACAACCGATTTGTATGAGGATCACCTGCGTGTGCTCGGCAAGGGAAACAAGGAACGCGTCGTCTATTTTGGCGAAGGCTGCCGAGAAGCCATTGACGACTATTTGATGATCCGCGATGAAGAAAAGATTGTTCAGGAAGACAAAAAAGCCCTGTTTATCAGCCGTGATATGCGCCGCATCAGTGTACGTGGCGTACAGAAAATGGTGGAAAAAAAGCTGAAACTGGCCGGTTTGGACGCTACGAGGTACTCCCCTCACAAGCTTCGACATACAGCCGCTACTTTGATGCTCAAAAACGGCGTGGATACGCGGGCCCTGCAGGAGGTCCTCGGTCACAGTAACCTGAACACGACCCAGATCTATACCCATCTGGATAACGCAGCGCTCCATGAGGCGGCCATGGCCAATCCGATCGGCAGAAAGCACAAATCAGAGATCGAAAAATAAAAAATAACTCCTCGATAACGAGGAGTTATTTTTTGATTATTTCAGGCTTGATCTCTTATTAAAACAGCCCCGCAGGCCTCATTGATGTTTTTGACCGGGATCAGCTTCAGGCCGTCCGGCGCTTTGATCTCATCGCGGACATGCGACGGGATCACACAGCGGCGGAAACCGAGCCGTGCAATCTCGGCCAGCCGCTGATTGATCATGCTGACGCTACGGATCTCACCGGACAAGCCGACCTCGCCGATCGCAGCCAGATCCAGTCCGAGCGGACGATCCAGAAAGCTGGAAGCAACAGCAAGAAGCGTAGCCAGATCGGCGGCCGGTTCATCCAGCGTCAATCCACCAATGACATTGATATAGGCGTCGCAGCCGGAAACATTCAGTCCGCCGCGCTTTTCCAGCACGGCCAGCAGCATGGCCGCTCTGTTGTAATCCAGGCCGTTGCAGCGCCTGGACGCATTATAGCTTGCCGTGCTCACCAGAGCCTGCACTTCGGCAAGGATCGGACGGCTGCCCTCCATCACACAGGCCACGCAGGTACCCGGCGCGTTTTCCGGACGGCCGCTGAGCAGAAGCTCGGAGGGATTCTCCACGCCGTGCAGGCCGTTCTGCACCATTTCAAACACACCGATCTCATTGGTTGAGCCGAAACGGTTTTTCGCTGCGCGCAAAATCCGGAAGCTGGTGCTGCTTTCCCCTTCAAAATACAGCACACAGTCCACCATGTGTTCCAGCACCTTCGGGCCGGCAATGCTTCCCTCTTTGTTGACGTGACCGACGACAAAGATCGTGATCCCCTGCTCCTTGCTCAGACGCATCAAGCGCATTGTGCATTCACGCACCTGCGTGATACTGCCTGGCGCGGAGCTGATATCCGGGTCGCAAACCGTCTGGATCGAATCAACAATGACCAAATCGGGCTTGAGCGCGTCGATCCCGGCGAGGATCTTATCCAGATCCGTTTCCGCCAGCACATACAGGCTCCCGTTATCGATGCCGAGACGCGTAGCACGGAGTTTCAGCTGGCGCTCGCTTTCCTCACCGGTGACATACAGGATCTTTCCGCCCTGGCCGATGCTTCCGCACATCTGCAGCAGCAGCGTAGATTTGCCGATGCCGGGCGCGCCGCCGACGAGCACAAGCGAGCCGATCACGGCGCCGCCGCCAAGCACGCGGTCGAACTCCGAGATCCCGGTCGAAAAACGGATTTCCGTGCTCATATCCAGTTCTGAGATTTTTTTCGGCTTCGGAGGAGTCTGACTGCGCCCGCCTGTTTTGGAAAAGGAGGGCGCATCCAGCTTCATTTCGACCAGCGTGTTCCAGGACCCGCAGCTGGGGCACTTCCCTGCCCAGTGCGCACTTTCTGCGCCGCATTCGCTGCAGCAATAGACGCTTTTCTGTTTATTAGCCATGATTCTATCTCTCCGTTCGATCAAATCCTGTCGTTATCGCATAAAAACTGCAGAAGTGAAGCCGTCAAAACCAGCGCGATCGAGCATTGATAGGCTTCATTGCACAATTTTTGGACATCAAAATTATTGGACATGAAGCCGCATTCGACCAGGATCGCCGGACAATCGACGTGGGAAGTGATATACAGCGCTTTCGGCGCCGGCTCCGCAACGCGTCGATTCTGCGGATCCAAGTGCTGGATCAGATTCTGATGGCAAAGCTTGCCAAGTTGTTCGCTGCCCTCGCTCGGCGCATACAGGACCTGCGCGCCGCTCGGCTGGCTTGTCGGAAAATCATTCTGATGAATACTGATCAGGACGGCGCCGGGCGTTTCGTTGATCTGAGCCGTTCGGCGCTCCAGATCTTCATGCTCGCTGTAGGCCGCATAATCGCTGTGGATGCTGTCGTCGCTGCGTGTCATTGTCTGCGGCTGACCGATCAGCTCGGACAGACTGCGCAGTTTCCGGGCAATGGCCAGGTTGATATCGCTTTCCTTGCTGCCGTCGTCGGAGATCGCACCGCCGTCAAAGCCTCCGTGGCCCGGGTCGATGACCAGGGTGCACAAGCCCCCGCCGGCGGCGCTGTCAAGTCTGGCCGCGCCGCGGAACAGAAAAACCAGGGAAAGCAGCACACAGGCAAAAAGCATCAGCACAAACAGCAGCTGCGGCAGAAAGGCCTTCCACGCTTTTTTGTTCATTATACT
Source organism: uncultured Clostridia bacterium (assembly GCA_947307375.1). The sequence goes on from CAMZIX010000013.1 coordinate 14,819, forward strand.
TGTTTACACCCATCAAGTCAAATTTTCCCGTTATAGCAGCAGACATATCAATCCACTGCAGCTTTCGTTGATCATCCGCTGCAGCGTTTCTCGATACTTGACGCGCACATTTTCCGGCAAATTGTCGATCTTGCTGCGCAGGCCTTCTTCCGCCAGCTCATTGAGCGACTTGCCGAAAATATTTGACTCCCAGATCCGGTTGACGTCACCGTCGAAGCCCTGTAGCAAAAAACTGATGATCTCCTCCGAGGCGCCTTCTCCGCCGATGGCCGGGCTGACCTCCGTCTGTACCTCGGTCGTCATCATATGGATGACCGGCGCGCTTGCCTGCAGATGAACGCTGTATTTCCCGTTCTGTCGGACGATCTTCGGCTCGGCCAGACGCATCTGATCGGCACTGGGATACACGACGCCGTAGCCGGTCTCATCGACTGACTCCAGAGCGCTGCGTACCTTTTCATATTCCGTTTTCATCGATGCCAATGTACTGAGGATGGCAATCAGATCGCCGTCGCTCCCGATCGTCAGGCCCGTCTCCCGGCTGAGCGTTTCGTAATACAAGGATCGCGGCATCTCCACACGAAGCGCCATTTTCCCCTGTCCCAGAGATCGGTCACAGCTTTGCATATTGCTGATAAGCGCTTCGTCCTTTACTTCGTCGGTCATGCAGCGCAGATCTTTGACCTTGTGAAGAGCGGAAACACGGTCAATCAAGAGCTCGAGGACACGCTTCTTCAGCTCGCTGTCCTCCGGCAGCGCATCGACCCAGTCCGGCAGATAAATACTCAAGGATTCGATCGGGAACTCCTCTATCACCGAGTTCAAAATCGTGTTGATATCATCTTCATCCATATTGAGGCAATTCATGCCATGGCAAACGACACCGTAGCGTTCGGTCAGTTCAGCACAGAGCCGCATGCTCTCCTCCGATCCCGGCCTGGCGCTGTTGAGAATCAGTGTGAAAGGCTTTCCCAGTTCCTGCAGTTCCCGGATCACGCGCTCTTCCGCATTGACAAAGGCCTCTCTGGGTAATTCTCCGAAGCTGCCATCCGTCGTGACGACCAGCCCGATGCTGGAATGATCCCGGATGACTTTTTCCGTACCGGCCTCGGCTGCCTGCGTGATCGTCACCTCATGATCGAACCAGGGCGTCGTCACCATCCGTTCCGCGCCGTCCTCAAATTGGCCGGCTGCGCCTTCCACCATGTATCCGACACAGTCGATCAGACGCACGGAAAGCTGCGTGCCGTCCGGCAGCTTGATCTCCGCCGCATCCTCCGGCACGAATTTCGGCTCCACGGTCATGATCGTTTTGCCCGAACCGCTCTGCGGCAGTTCATCCATTGCCCTTTCCCTATGATAAGGGTTTTCGATGTTGGGGATGACAAGCGTTTCCATAAAGCGCTTGATAAAGCTTGACTTGCCTGTCCTGACCGGCCCGACGACGCCGAGTAAAAACGATCCGCCCGTCCGCTCGGCGAGATCCCGATAGATGCTGTGTTCTGACATAACAATAGCCTCCGCTTCTTCAATCTCGTTTGTACGAGTGTATGAGAAGCGGAGGCTTCGTATGTCATTTCCTCAGGCAAAGCGCACGATTGCCTGATGCTCAGCGGAGACCGTCACCTTCAGCTCCGGATACTTCTGCGAAAGCAGATCCGCCAACACCGGAATGACCGGATTTTCCGTATAAAAATGATCCGCATCGATCAGATTCATGCCCAGATCGACCGCTTTCTGAAACTGATGATATTTGATATCGGCCGTCACATAAGTATCGCAGCCGAGAGCGGCGGCCTGTTCGATACTGCAGGAGCCGGAACCGCCCATCACAGCGAGGCGATAAACCTCCCTGCCTGCGTCCGCATACCGCAGCCCGCGGCAATGCAGAGCGTTTTTGACGCGCCGCAGAAAATCCTGCAGATTGACCTTTGCGTCAAGGACGCCGATGCGGCCGCAGCCGCTTTCATCAAGAACGGCCTCTGTCTGCGCGCCGAGCGACGCCATCAGCACGTCGTTCACGCCGCCCTCTGCGATGTCAAGATTCGTGTGCATCGAGATCACGGCGATCCTGTTTTCGATCAGCCTGAGGATCCTGCGCCCGTTCGGCGTCTCATCCGAAACGGAGCGCAGCGGGTCGAAGATCAGCGGATGATGCGAAACGATCAGCTCGGCCTTTTCCCGGATCGCCTCGTCAACGACTTCGTCTGTCACGTCAAGCGTAAGCAGCACCTTTGAAACAGGCGCATCCCCATGCCCGACAAGAAAGCCGGAATTGTCAAAATCCATCTGCAGCTCGAGCGGCGCCGCAGCGCATAAAGTATGAAAAATATCATGTACCGTCGTCATATGTCATTCCTCAATGTCTGCAGCTCAGCCAGCCGGCGCTGCAATGCATCTAGCTCCCTGCGTCGGTTCTCTGACGCGGACGAAATGCCGCGCATCCGACGTTCGATCCGCCGGATCTCCTGCCGGATCTGCTTTTGATACAGGGCCGGATCGGCCAAACCTTTTTTCCCGAGCCAGAGCTCCGCATCATTCAGCGCCTCATTCCGGCCGGCAAAAACAGCGGCGAGGATCTGGTAGATCGTTTCGCCATCCTCGATCAGGCGTTCTTCCTCAATGCAAAAACCGTTGTTGCACAGCCAATAGCGCAGCACCTCGGCCTTGGTCATCGGCTGCAGGATCAGCCGGTATTTGGGGTCCATGCACCATTCCGCACGGTCCAGGATCCCGCAGATCGTGTCGCCGCCCATGCCTGCGATGACGATCGTATCCACCGCGTCCGGAGGACAGGCATCCAGTCCGTCGCAGAGAAGAAAGCATATCCGCCCGGATACGCCGCATTGATCGGCTGTACGCCTGGCGGCCTCCAGCGGACCTTCACGCAGATCCGAGGCGTAGATTGCGCCGGGATAGCGCTCCTGCGCGAGCTGCGCCGGCAGAAAGCCGTGATCCGTCCCGACGTCGATCACGCCGCGCCCGGGACGGATCATCTGAACAATACAGGATAATCTCTGATCCATGGTCAGGCGTTCCGGATCAAAGGTTCTCCAGATAGTCGATCAGCCCCTCGATAAATTCGTCGGGATCGATCCCGTGCACCGCGCAGGCCTCTTCCACCGTCTCGCCGCTGGCCATTGCGCAGCCCATGCAGTGCATGCCGATCGCCTGAAACGCGGGCATGGCTTCCGGGCAGTTGGCAACGATATCGCCGATCAGGGTATCTCTTGTGATTTCCATAAATGAACCTCCCGAAAATTAAAAAGGATAGGGACGCGATCGCATCCCTATCCTTAGGTCAGACAACTCAGGCCTGGGCCTTCATCCTTGCAAAGCACTCGCTGCAGTACACAGGGCGATCGGACTTGGGCTCGAAGGGAACCTTCGCCTCGCCGCCGCAGGCAGCGCAGGTAGCGGTAAAGAACTCACGGGGACCGCGAGCAGCGTTCTTGCGGGCGTCACGGCAGGCCTTGCAGCGCTGGGGCTCGTTCTGGAAGCCGCGCTCTGCGTAGAATTCCTGCTCGCCGGCGCTGAAGATGAACTCATTGCCGCACTCTTTGCAAACTAAGGTCTTGTCTTGGTACATTTTGAATCCTCTCTTTTTTTGCTCTTGCCATTTCGGCTGTATTTGCGTTCAGCTCATGCTGATATCGCCAAGATTAAGGTTCCGCGCCAGCTTTCGCCTGATCCGCTGGACCGCATTGTCGACGGACTTGACGTCCTTGTCAAGCCGTACGCCGATCTCCTGATAACTGAGTCCGTCCATGTACAGGGAAAACACTGTTTTCTCATAGCTTGACAGACATTCGGATAAGGCTTTATAAAGTTCTTCCTTGTTCTCTCTGGCTAAAACCACATCCTCGGGGTTGCGATGGAGTTCTTCCAAAACAGCCGATAAACGGGGATCGGATTCTTCTGAGAGCTGCTCGAGGGACATGCTGTC
>CAMZIX010000014.1 GCA_947307375.1 uncultured Clostridia bacterium
GGGCGTCGCGCGCGAGGAGGAGCTGGTCGGCAGCGGCGTGTGCTACTGCGCGGTCTGCGACGGAGCGTTCTACGCCGGCCGCCCGGTGGCGGTATGCGGCGGCGGCAACAGCGCCCTGCAGGACGCGCTGCTGCTGAGCGAGAGCTGCAGCAGGGTGTATCTCGTCCACCGCCGCGACAGCTTCCGCGGCGAGCAGAAGCTGGTCGAGGCGCTCGAAAAGCGCGAAAACGTGGAGTTCGTGCTCAACGCCGTCGTAAAGGCGCTGGAGGGCGAGGAGGAGCTCTCCGGCCTCGTGCTGGAGCAGGAGGGCGTCGAGAGAAAACTCGCCGTAGACGGCCTTTTCGTGGCCATCGGGCACCAGCCGGACAACGGCGCCTTCGCCGACTATCTGGCGCTTGACCCCAAGGGCTACGCCGACAGCGGCGAGGACTGCCTGACCGGGACCCCGGGCCTTTTCGTGGCAGGCGACTGCCGCAGAAAGTCGGTGCGTCAGCTCACGACCGCCGCGGCGGACGGCGCGGTGGCGGCCCTGGCCGCGGTCAAATACCTCTCATAAGCAGAAGCGCAAAAAGCGGCGGATCCGAAAGGATCCGCCGCTTTTTCGCGCGTCATGGGCTTAACCGTAGGAATGCAGGCCGGGCAGGAGCGTGTTGACCCCCGCGAAGGTGAAGAACACCACCGGCACTGCGATGACGACGAACCAGGCGAGGAAGGCCGCGTCCTTTTTCCGGCGCAGGCGCAGGTGCAGATAGACCGCGTAGATGATCCAGGTGATCAGCGCCCAGGTCTCCTTGGGATCCCAGGTCCAGAAGGCGGACCAGGCCTGCTCGGCCCAGATCGCGCCGGAGAGGATCACGACCGTCAGAAACAGGAAGCCGAAGCCGACCAGGCGGTAGATCAGGTAGTCCATCTGCGCGAGGCGGGTGCTGTCGGCGTTCTCCTGCTTTTTCGTCAGGAGATAGCGCAGGCCGACGCAGCCGGCCAGGATGAAGGCCGCGTAGGAGAACACGGCGGAGCCGATGTGGATGCCGAACCAGGCGCTGCGCAGCGCGGGCATCAGCTCGGTGATCTCCTTGGGCTGCAGCGCGGCGTAGGAGAGCACCAGCAGGGCGGCCGGCATCGCGGCGGTGCAGAGCCAGTCCGCCTTCAGCCGGCTGCGCACGACGATCAGCAGCAGCGCGATGCCCCAGGCGAAGGCGTTGGCGAATTCAAACTGGTTCGACAGCGGGATCCGGCGGGCGACGATGCCGCGCAGGATGAGAAACAGCGTCTGCAGGGCGAAGGCGCCGACGAACAGCAGCCAGGCCGCCTTCGTCAGCCCTTCCTTTTTGAAGGCTGTGCCGGAAAACTGCAGGATCACGGCCAGGAAATACAGGCCGAGCACGACGAAAAACAGGACGTTCATACGGGATCCTCCTTGGTATACTCTCGCAGCAGCGCCTGCAGCTCCAGGCGCGTGCCCTCCGGCTTCGGGCCGCCGACGGCGTAGCCCTCCGCGTCGACCTTGACCAGCACCGGCGGCAGGAAGAAGATCAGGAAGAGGCCGGCGACCATCAGCACGAAGCAGGCGATCAGCAGGGCGTTGACCAGCCGCGGGGTGTGCTTGATGCGAAGGCCGGGGTAGGAAACGGGGGCGTTGAAGGTAAAGCGCAGGGGCGCGATCTCGATCACGTCGCCCGGCTGCAACAGGCGCATGGTCTTGGTTTCCCTCTCCACGGTCTGCACGTAGTAGACGGGGTGGGGATAAGTCCGGTCGCCGGTGTCGACCGGCATGATGTTCCCCTCGGCGTTCAGGATATAGTCCGGATACAGCGCGACGAACCAGACGCCGCTGACGTTGTCCATCGAGAGGAAGGACAGATCGGTCATCGTGAAGGTGTCCGAGCCGCCATTGTTGAGATTGGTCACGGTGATGGAGCCGGCCGTGCCGTAGGACTGTTGATAGACCTTGTAAGGGCCGAAGCTCATCGGATGGTTGACGCTGATCGTGCCGCTTTTGCTGCGCCCGTCGGGCAGTGTGATCGTCAGCGCGCTTTCAAAATCCAGACGGCCGTTTTCGTCGGAGGCGCGGAAGGAGGCGACGGAGAAGCCGGCGGCGCCGTCCGCGGAGGGGAGCAGCACGCTCTCGCCGGGCATGCAGTCCATGTCGATCACTTTGGGCGTATACAGCGCCGCCGCGCCGAAGAGCACGGTCAGAAGGATGGCCAGGTGCGTAATGAAGCTGCCGTAGCGCCCATAGCGGCGCTTGACATACACCCGCGCTCCGCCGAGCTCCGCGCGGCGGCAGCCGGTATCCGTCAGATGCCGCTCCAGCAGCTCCCGCCCCTGCTGCGGCAGCTCGGTGACCGGCAGGCAGGCCGTGTCGGCAAGCTCGGTTTTCGAGGCTTTGACGACGGAAAAAATGCGCAGCACGGAGCAGAGCGTCAGATTCAGGCACAGCAGCACCAGCAGCAGGATGAAATACCAGCTTGTGAAGATCCGGTGGACCTGCAGGAGCAGCAGCGCGGGATGGATGTTCGGGTAGTTTTCCACGTACCAGCTCAGCTCTTTCCCCTGCGGGATGACCGAGCCGACAATGGAAAGGACGGCGATCAGGATCAGCAGCAGGATGCCGAAGCGCATCGAGCGCAGATAGTTGAGGATCTTTTTCATGCGTATTTCTCCAGGAAGAACGCCGCCCGCCCTTCGGGGCGGGCGGCGTCAATGTGCGGATACGGTTCAGCGCTGGAACATGCCCAGGGCCTGGTTGCAGAGCTTCTCGGCCATATCGAGGCAGTAATCCGTGAGCTTCGGGTTGTGCACGCCCTCGGCGTTCTCGACGAAGACGAAGTCCCAGTAGAACTGCGCGTCTCTGGCGAGGGAGCGGACCGCCGCCAGCTCTTCGTCGCTCAGCTCATTGTCCTCCACGGCCTTGGCCAGACGCTCGGTCAGGAACTCCAGCTCGTAGCCGATGGAGTAGGTCCGGGCTTCGATGCGCTCTTGCTCGGCGCGCACCTCGGCTTCGAGGTCCTCGTGGCACTTGGAGCACTCGCCCTCGAGCAGCGCGGGATTCTCGAGCGGGCTCTTCAGGCTGTGGTCCTTGAAGACGGTGCCGTCCTCGGCCTCGACCTGCGGCATATGGCAGTCGGCGCAGGTGTAGTCGTTGCGGTGCTGGCTGCCCTCGCCCAGGAAGGTCTCGATCTCGGGGTGCTGCACCTTGATCTGGCGCACGCCGGTGCGCGGGTTGGTGTAGTCGGCGAAGGGCTCGCCGTCCGGGAAGTTGGAGCCGTCGTTGTAGAAGGCGAGGATCGCGTCCGGGCTCATGCTGGCGAGGCTGTTGTGCGGCAGCGTGGTCGCGCCGCCGTTGCCGGGATCGAAGAAGTACTCGTTGTGGCACTGGCCGCAGGCGAGGTTGGCCGCGTCAATGGATTCAAAGTCTTCGCCCACGCCGTCGATCAGATAGGTGTGGGTCACCGTGACGACGCCGGGGGTATTGGCATGGCAGGTGTAGCAGCTGACGGGCTCGGTCAGCACGTTCACCAGCTCCATGAAGGAGCCGCCGTAGACCTCGATGCCCTGCTCGTTGACCATGTTGGTGAACTGCGGGGTCTTGCAGGTCCAGCAGGAGGCCTTGGAGTTTTCGCCGGTGCGCTTGGTCTCCACGACGTCCTCGAGCGTGTAGGCGTGGCCGCGGGCGGCCTTGTAGTCCTTGGAGAAGCCGTAGGGCTCATAGAGGATCTTCAGCATCGGGTAATCGACGAGGTAATCGGTGACGTCCTTGTTCTCCTCGGTCGAGGCCCAGCTGGCGTAGATGTAGGGGTACTGCTCCGACCAGTCCTTGGCCAGCGTGACGGTGACGCCGGACTTGGTCTGCACCTTTTCGGCAACGGTCTCGGCCTTGACGACGGAGCCGCCGAAGGTCACGGGCTTGATGCCGCCGGCGTCAAGGGCGTTGATGATGGCGTTCTTGATGCCGTTGGAGCTGATGGTGGCGCCGGAGATCGCGTCGACCTTCAGGCTCTGCTTCTGGAAGATCTTGGCGGGCAGGCGCTTGACGGCCTCGGTGCCGATGCCGTCGGTCTCCTTGTGCTCGTCGACCTTGATCTGGTAGATCTTTTCATTGTCGGCGACGACGGTCACGGCGATATCGCCGTTGCGGCCGGGCGCGGTGCCGCTCAGGGTGAGCGCGGATTCCGGCACCTCGCTGTCCTTCACGCCGGCGCGGGCGGGGATCTGCGCGACGATGACGCCGACGATGATGACGACGAGGAGGAAAAGGGCGCAGCAGAGTCCGGCCAGATCGGCGCGGGCCTGCCTCCGCAGCTTTTTGTTGCTGCTCTTCAGGTTTCGCAGGAGTCTTTTCCACTTTTTCATGGCGGTCCTCCATGGTGATGATCGGACTGATTGACAGCCTGTACATCTTTATTCTACTGGAAGCGCCGCCTTTTGTCAAGGGAGACGGCGCTTCAAAAGCACTTGAAAAGTGATGGAAAAAGGCCGCCGTTTTTATTCCGGCGGCCTTTTTGGCAGAATGCGGTGCGGCGCTCAGAACAGACCCGTGATACGTCCGTTTTCGTCCACGTCGATCTTCTCGGCGGCGGGGACGCGCGGCAGGCCGGGCATCGTCATGATGTCGCCGGTGTAGGCCACGATGAAGCCCGCGCCCGCGCAGACCTTGACGTTGGACACGTTCACCGTGAAGTCCTGCGGCGCGCCGAGCAGCGTCGGGTCGTCGGAGAAGGAATACTGGGTCTTCGCCATGCAGATCGGCAGAACGCCGAAGCCGAGCTTCTCCAGCTCGGCCGCCTTCTTCTTCGCGGCCGGGAGCATCAGCAGGTGCCTGGCGTGGTAGATGCGCTTGGCGATCGCGCGGATCTTCTCCTCGATCGGCAGATCCAGCTCGTAGGTGAAGCGGAAGTCGTTGGGCTGCTCGCACAGACGTACGACCTCCTCGGCCAGGGCGACGCCGCCCTCGCCGCCCTTGGCCCAGACCTCGCTGAGCGCGACGTTCACGCCGAGCTCTTTGCATTTGGCCTCGACCAGGCGCAGCTCCGCCTCGGTGTCCGTCGGGAAGGCGTTGATCGCCACGACGCAGGGCAGTCCGAATACGTCCTTGACGTTGCTCACATGCTGCAGCAGGTTGGGCAGGCCCTTTTCCAGCGCCTCGAGGTTTTCGCTGTTCAGCTCCGTCTTCGGCACGCCGCCGTGGTATTTCAGCGCGCGCACCGTCGCCACGACGACCACCGCGCTGGGGTGCAGATCCGACATGCGGCACTTGATGTCCACGAATTTCTCCGCGCCCAGGTCGGCGGCGAAGCCGGCCTCGGTGACCACGTAATCGGCCAGCTTCAGGGCCGTGTGCGTGGCGGTGACGGAGTTGCAGCCGTGGGCGATGTTGGCGAAGGGGCCGCCGTGCACGAAGGCGGGGGTGCCCTCAAGGGTCTGCACGAGGTTCGGCTTGATCGCGTCCTTCAGCAGCGCCGTCATCGCGCCCTCGGCCTTCAAGTCGTGGGCGGTGACGGGACGGCCGTCGAAGGTGTAGCCCACGATGATCCGGGCCAGACGCTCCTTCAGGTCCTTCAGGTCGGCGGCGAGACAGAGCACGGCCATGATCTCGCTGGCCACCGTGATCTCAAAGCCGTCCTCGCGGGGCACGCCCTGCATCCGGCCGCCCAGGCCGCTGACGATGTGGCGCAGCTGGCGGTCGTTCATGTCCACGGCGCGCTTCCAGGTGATCTGCTTGGGATCGATGCCGAGGGCGTTGCCCTGCTGGAGATGGTTGTCCAGCATCGCGGCCAGCAGGTTGTTGGCCGCGCCGATCGCGTGGAAATCGCCGGTGAAATGGAGGTTGATGTCCTCCATCGGCACCACCTGCGCGTAGCCGCCGCCGGCGGCGCCGCCCTTGACGCCGAACACGGGCCCCAGCGAGGGCTCGCGCAGGGCGACGACGGCGTTCTTGCCGATCTTCCGCAGGCCGTCGGTCAGGCCGACGCTGGTCGTGGTCTTGCCCTCGCCCGCCGGGGTGGGGGTGATGGCGGTCACGAGGATCAGCTTGCCCTTCTCGGGCAGCTCCTTCAGGGCGTGGATGTCGAGCTTGGCCTTGTAGCGGCCGTAGTTTTCCACCGCGTCCTCCGGGATGCCGAGGGAGGCGGCGACTTCGCTGATGGGACGCAGCGTGCAGCGCTGCGCAATTTCGATGTCGGTCAGATAGGCCATGGGATTCTCTCTCTTTCCTGTTTATTCGATGCCCTGCTGGCGGCACCAGATGTTCATGACGAGCTTCACCGGGAGGAATTTGACCAGGCGCACCTGGCGGCGCACCGGGCTGCCGAGGATGGACACGACTTTTTTCTTCGCCAGGTCCTTCAACGCCTGCGCGGCCACTTCCTCCGGACCGTACCAGCGGTCGACGTAGCGGATGTAGGCGTCGTGCTGCGCGTGCTGCTGGAATTCGGTCCTGATCCAGCCCGGGCAGACGCACATCACGTGGATACCCTTCGGGCGCAGCTCGCGCCAGAGCGCGCGGGAGAGATTGAGCACATAGCTCTTGCTCGCGCCGTAGACGGCCTGGCAGGGCACCGGCTGCCAGGCGGAGTTGGAGCCCATGTTGACGATGCGCGCGCCGCGCTTCATATAGGGCAGACTCAGATGGCACATGGCCGTCAGCGCGAGGGCGTTGAGCCGCGCGCTCATCAGCAGCTTATCCAGCTCCTTTTCCGCAAAGGGGCCGAACACGCCGCAGCCGGCGGCGTTGACGAGCAGGGAGATCTCGGGCTTTTCCCGCTCGAGCAGCGCCTGATAGGCCTCCGTGCCGCCGTCCGCGGCCAGGTCCAGCGCCAGGGGCCGGACGGGATTGCGGCACTGCGCTTTCAGCTCCTCCAGACGCTCAGCGCGGCGGGCGATGACCCAGATCTCGTCGAAGCTCTCCGCCCGGTCGACGGCGCGGACGAATTCCCGCCCGATCCCGGCGGAAGCGCCGGTGATGACAGCGATCTTCATGTCGGCGGCCTCCCTCTCAGTTGTCGGCGCGGTTGAAGCCGTTTTTCATGCGCTGGCTCGCTTCGGCGAGGATCTTGTTCAGCGTGTCGGTCGTCAGCTCCTTCGCCATGGCGCACAGCGCCTCGTTGGCCTCCGCGCACAGCGAAAAGTCGCCGCTTTCAGTCATTTTGCGGTCGTAGTCGAGCAGCAGGCGGCGGCCCTTGACGAACACGGCCTCATGATAACGCTCGATATTCTGGATGCAGCTGCCGTAACAGGGATCGGCCAGGGCGCCGATCAGGCGGCTGGCCCAGTAGAAGTTTTCGGTCGAGGCGTCCGTCGTGACCTTGCTGACGTAATCCGGCATCTTCGCGACCGTCGCATAGAGCGGCAGCATCGCCGAGAAGGTCGTCGAGCCGAAGCAGATCCACTCCACGCCCTGCAGCTCGCGGGGGACGCCGCTGCGGATCTGGCAGACGGCGGTGACGCCGGTGCGGTTGATGCCGATGGAGCGGTACATGCCGCGTCTGCCGCTGTCCTGCTTGGCATAGGGATCGTAGGGCGTGCCCTGGTAGTGCGAGGAGAGCAGGTATTTCACGTCCTCCACCGCGATCTTCCGGTCCGGCACCAGCGCCCAGGGGATATTGTCGCTCTCGGGGCCGAATTCGGCCTCCGGGCCGTCCCAGCGGTGGGAGAAGGGGCAGAGCGTCCGGCCCATGAACCAGGCGCGCGGCGTGTTGTAGATGTGGTCCATGTCGCGGTGAGAGCCGAAAATGTCGCGCGGGTTGAAGGCGCCGTTCTGGTTCAGGTCGAGGCGGTTGTCACGGATGAACTCGCGCAGATCCTTCGAGCAGAGGTGCGCCTTCTGCGCGCCGAAGGCGTCGTCCAGGTCGAAGCCGTCCATGCCGAACTGGTTGGGATTGATGACGACGACCTCGTCCGGCACGCGCCGGGCGATCCAGTGATGGCCGCCGATGGTCTCCATCCACCAGATCTCGTTCTCGTCGCTGAAGGCGATGCCGTTGGACTCATAGGTGCCGAAGCGCTCCAGCAGCGCCGCCAGCCGCTCCACGCCCTCGCGGGCCGTGCGGATATAGGGCAGCACCAGCACGACGATGTCCTCCTCGCCGATGCCGCCGGGCACCTCCTTTTCGCGGCCTTTGGCCTTTTTCAGCTCGACCAGCGGATCGGCCGCGAGCACGCGCGGATTGGAGGTGATCGTCTCGGTGGCGGTGATGCCGACGTTGGCCTCGTTGATGCCGGTGGCCGCCCAGATGCCGTCCTTCGGATCGACGCTGGGGCAGGCGGTATAGCGCAGCGGCTTCTCGGGCAGCTCGATCTCCACATGGGAGAGGACGCTCTTATAGCGCTTTTTCTGATCCTTCGGCTGGACGACGATCAGCTTCTTGACGTCAAAATGACCGTCGTCCGTGCGGGCGATCATCGTCGACCCGTCGTGACTGGCCTTTCTGCCGACCAGAACGGTGGTGCAGGGCATAGGCGGTTCCTCCTCTTTGGCGTGTTTTTTAACGACTCTACTGTACCACACATCGCGCCGTGATTCAATCGGGCATTGCCGCGAAAAACCGACCGATTTCGGGGAATATTTGTGCATTTTCACAGGAGAATCTTTATCGCTCCAATCTTGCATTCCGCCCCGATTGGGTGTATCATCACTTGACATCAAAAATGACAGAAGGAGGGGCCGGACATGAGTCAGCAAGCATTGGAGCAATATACGAAGGCCCTGAAAAGCGGACAGAAGTATTTTAAGACGGCGGAAAGCCTGGGGGAAGACCCCTATCCCGCCGTGCTCGACCGGCTGCTGGAGGAGCGGACGATCGTCAGGCAGGAGGAGCTGGGGCTGGTCAACATCCCGAGCGAGCTGATCGTCGGCACAAAGAGCGCGGGGCGGATGGCCGCGCTGGCCGGCAACTTCATGCCCCTGCTCGGCGAAGGGACGGAGTTCAGCGCCAAGTGGATGGCCCTGTGCGACGCGCATCTGAGCGACGAGGGCATCCGCGATCCGATCAAATGCTATGAATACCTGGGCCGCTTCTATATCCAGGAGGGCAACAAGCGCGCGAGCGTGCTCATCAGCTTCGATGCGCCGACGATCCCCGCCCTGGTGACGCGCGTCGTCCCCGTCCTTGGCGAGGATGCGGAGTCTCGGCTTTACTGCGAATTTCTGGACTTCTACCGGCTCTCCGGCCTGTACGGGGTGCAGTTTCGCAGGAGCGGCTGCTACGCCAAACTCCAGGCCGCGCTCGGCATGGACGCCGACCACGTCTGGACGGAGGAGGAGCGGCGCAGCTTCCGCGCGGGCTTCGCGCACTTCCGGGAGGCCTTCGAGCGGCTGAAGGAAGGGGAGACGGACAGCACGCCGGCCGAGGCGCTGCTCACCTGGCTGGAGGTCTATTCCTTTGCCGCCGTCAAGGAGCAGACGACGGCGGAGCTGAGCAAAAAACTGGAGCGCCTGCTGCCCGATATCCGGGCGACGGAGGGGGAGGAGCCGATCGAGGTGTCCACCCAGCCGGCGGAGAAGGACAAGAGCCTGGTGTCCAAGATCCTGACCGTGACCCTGCCCGCCTCGGTCACGGTGGCCTTCATCTACGGCTTCCCGCTGGAGAAGAGCGCCTGGACCCGCGCCCACGACCAGGGGCGGCAGCAGCTGGAGGAAAAGCTCGGCAGCAAGGTCGAGGTCAAGCTCTTCCAGGCCGAGGGCCGGGACTACGAAAAGGCGATGGAAACGGCGGTGGAGGCGGAGGGCGCGAAGATCATCTTCGCCACGACGCCCCCGATGATCGACGCCTGCCGCAAGATCGCCGCGAAGTATAAAAACGTCAAGGTGCTCAACTGCTCGCTGTCGCAGCCCTATCCCGGCGTGCGCAGCTATTACAGCCGCATTTACGAGTGCAAATTCATCGCCGGCGCGATCGCCGGCGCGATGGCGGACGACAATCTGGTCGGCTATGTGGCCAACTATCCGATTTTCGGCACGCCTGCGGGCATCAACGCCTTCGCCCTCGGCGCACGGATGTCGAACCCCCGCGCGCGGGTGAAGCTGGTCTGGTCCTGCACCGGCGGCGATCCGATCGCGGAACTGCGCGCGAGCGGCGTTACCGTCATCTCCAACCGGGAATCCATGGACGGGGAGACGGCGCACTGGGCGCTGGACTACGGCCTGTATGAGCTGCAGGAGGACGGCGGCCTGCTGTCGCTTGCGATGCCCTTCTGGCAGTGGGGCGCCATGTACGAGCAGATCGTGCGCTCGGTGCTCGACGGAAGCTGGGAGGAGAGCAGCAAGGCCATCAACTACTGGTGGGGCATGGCCAACGGCGTTGTGGACCTGAAGCTGAGCAAAAACCTCCCGGCGGGCGTGACAAGGCTGGCCGAGCTCCTGCGCAGGGACATCATCGACGGCACGGTCGATCCCTTCTGCGCCGAGATCGTCGATCAGAACGGTCTTCTTCGCTGCGACGGCAAGACCGCCCTCAGCCCGGAGGAGATCATGCGTATGGACTGGCTCTGCGACAACGTGGACGGCGCGATCCCGGAATTCGACGAGCTGCTGCCCTATTCACAGGGCCTGGTGCGGCTGCTGGGCGTCTACCGCGAGCGCATTGCGCCGGTCAAGCAGGAGAAGCAGCTATGAAGATCCTGCTGGTCTCCGATCAGGAGGAGCCCTACTTCTGGGACTACTACCGCCCCGGTCATCTGAGCGGCTTCGATCTGATCCTCTCGGCCGGGGATCTGAAGGCCAATTATCTGGAATTCCTGGTCACGATGGCCAATCGACCGCTCGTCTATGTGCGCGGCAACCACGACGGCCTGTACGAGAGACATCCGCCCGAGGGCTGCGACTGCGCGGAGGACGCGCTCGTGACGGTCAAGGGTCTGCGGATCCTCGGCCTCGGCGGCAGCGGCTGGTACAGCGGCGGCAAGGATCAGTACACCGAGCGGCAGATGCAGCGGCGCATTCGGAAGCTTCGTCGGAAGGTCAAAAAAGCCGGCGGGGTGGACATCATCCTGACCCATGCGCCGGCGCGCGGCTACGGGGACGACGACAGCCCCGCGCACCGGGGCTTTGAGGCCTTCCTGCCGCTGATCGACGAACTGAAGCCCCGCTACTTTGTGCACGGCCACGTGCATCTCAATTACAGCAACGCCTCCCGCCGCATCTATCAGCGGGGGAACACGACGATCATCAACGCCTGCGGGCGCTATGTGATCGATACGGAAGAAGAACCGCCCCGGGGCTGAGATCCCGGAGCGGTTCTTCTTTTCTGTTGCATGTCACAGTCTGCGATAGGTCTTGGTGCAGCGCCGGAGCTTCCGCGTGATCTCGGGGGTGATCGCGTCGGGCTTCATGCGCCACTGCCAGTTGCCGGAGGCGGTGCCGGGGGAGTTGACGCGCGCGTAGCCGGGCAGCTCCAGCACGTCCTGCATCTGCGCGACGAAGAGCTGCGAGGCGGTGGACATGCCGGTGCGGATCATGGCCCAGGGCCAGCTCTCGTCCGCGGCCTTGTGGATGTACTCGGCGGTGTAGGCCAGGGTTTTGCGGTCGGTGGACTTGATCCAGCCGTTGACGACCTCGTTGTCGTGCGTGCCGATGTAGCAGACGCTGAGGTTGACGCAGTTGTGCGGCATGTGCTCGGAGTCGCCCTTCGGATCGAAGCCGAATTCCAGCACCTTCATGCCGGGCAGGCCGGAATCGGCCAGCAGCTTTTCCACGCTCTCCGTTTTGAAGCCCAGATCCTCCGCGATAAAGCGCAGCTCGTGGAACCAGGCGGTCAGCACGCCGACCAGATCCATGCCCGGACCGGGGCGCCAGCGCCCGTTGCGGGCGGTCTCGTCGCCGTAGGGCACGGCCCAGTAGCTGTCGAAGCCGCGGAAGTGGTCGATGCGGATCACGTCGAAGAGCTTTTCCGCGCCCTCGATGCGGCGGATCCACCAGCCGAAGCCGTCGGCCTTCATTTTGTCCCAGGCATAGAGCGGGTTGCCCCAGAGCTGGCCGTCCTCGTTGAAGTCGTCGGGCGGGCAGCCCGCGACCTCCTTCGGCAGATTGTTCTCATCCAGCTGGAAGAAGCCCGGCGCGCTCCACACGTCGGCGGAGTCCAGCGCCACGTAGATCGGCACGTCGCCGATGAACTGGATGCCCTTCTCGTGGGCGTAGGCGCGCAGCGCCTTCCACTGGCGGAAGAACAGGAACTGCACGAAGCACCAGAAGTCCACGTCGTCCTTCAGCTCCTCACGGCAGGCCTTCACAGCCTCCGGCTTATGCAGGCGGATGCCCTCGTCCGGCCAGGAGACCCAGCTCGACAGACCGAATTTGGCCTTCACCGCCATAAAGAGGGCGTAGTCTTCCAGCCAGGCGGCGTTTTCCTTCCGGAAGGCCGCGAGCTCTCCGGCCAGCGTCTCCCGCCCGCGCGCAAAGGCCTTGCGCAGGACGGGGAAGCGGAAGGTGAAGATCTTGCCGTAGTCCACGCGCTCCGGGTCGTCGCCCCAGTCGCAGGCCTTCAGCTCCGCGCGGCGGAGCAGGCCGTCCCTGACGAGCAGGTCGAGGTCGATGAAGTAGGGGTTGCCGGCGAAGGAGGAGAAGGAGTAATAGGGGCTGTCCCCGTAGCTGGTGGGGCCGAGGGGCAGCAGCTGCCAGTACTTCTGACCGGCGGATTTCAGGAAATCAACAAAACGATAGGCGCTCCTGCCCATCGTGCCGATGCCGTAAGGCGAGGGAAGGGAGCTCATCGGCATCAGAACGCCGCTTTCACGGATCATACATATCACTCACTTTCCGGAAGGATCGGGAAAATTCAATTCAGTTTAGCGCGTCCCGTCGGAAAAAGCAACGCCGCGGCAGAAGCCGCGGCGCTTTTTTGTCGTTTTCCATAAATTCATGCCCCGATTTTATTCATGACGCACAATTCCGAATGTTCAGGGCCCGAGGATCCAGAGCTTGGTCACGCCGAAGGCCTCGCGGATGAAATAGTTGAGCATGACGAAGAAATAGCCCCAGGGCGCGGCCACGCCCGCGGCCTCCACGCCGAGCCCGCGGGAGATCAGCTTGGCCCGGTAGAGGTGGTAGGCGCTGGACACGATGGCGACCTTGCCGTCCGGCTCGTCGCCGCGGGAACGGATGATGTCATAGGAGTTCGAGAGGTTTTCCAGCGTCGAGGTGGCCTCCGGCTCCAGCAGGATCCGCTCCTCCGGGATGCCCTGCGCGACCAGCCAGTCGTGCATGGCCTTCGCCTCGGTCACGGTCTCGCCCTTGCCCATGCCGCCGGAGACGATCGCAACGGCGTCCGGGTAAGCGTTCAGATAGTCCCGCGCGCCCTCGAGGCGGCGCACCAGGGTCAGCGAGGGCTGGTCGCCGTAGACGGCGGCGCCGAGCACGACCAGATAGTCCCGCTCCGGCTCTTTGTCGGTGCGGGCGTTTTTGATGATCGGTACCTCGACGGCGCAGAAATACAGCAGGCCGAGGCAGGTGAGGACCAGCACGGCGCGCCACAGGATCGGCGGCAGATACCGCTGCAGCAGGAGCAGCGCCGCGAGGAAGAGGCAGAGATAGCCCCAGTAGGCGTAGCCCCGCAGCGCAAAGCGCAGCACGAGCGCCGCGCCGCCCAGACCGCCGACGGCGATCCATCTCGTCCGGTCGCTTTTCTTCATTGGTTCAGCTCCTCCCATTGCTCGTAAAGAGCCAGCAGCTGCTCGTCGAGCCTTTCCCGCTCCGCCTCGAGCTCCATCAGCTTCTGATAGTCGGCGGCGTAGGTATCGGCGTCTTGCGCCAGTTCCTGCTGCCGCGCCTCGAGCCTGGCGATCTCGCGCTCGAGCTTCGCGGCGGCCCGGGATGTGTTCGGCGTTTTCGGGCGCCGGTCTGCGGGCTTTTTCTCCAGCTTTTCGCGCTTTTCGTTCTGCCGGAGGACGTTCTGCCGCTCCTGCCAGGCGAGGAATTCCCGGTATGTACCGCGGTAATCGGTCAGCACGCCGTCCCTGAGCGCCCAGATGCGCGTGGCGAATTTTTCGATCAGCCAGCGGTCGTGCGAGACGAAGAGCAGGGTCTGTTCATAGTCCGAGAGCGCGTCCTCCATCCACTCGCGGCTGGCGATGTCGAGGTGGTTGGTCGGCTCGTCGAGGATCAGGAAGTTGACGTCCCGCCCCATCAGCAGGCACAGGCACAGGCGGCTGCGCTCGCCGCCGGAGAGCGCGCCCACGGGCGTGAACACGTCCTCGCCGCGGAAGCCGAAGGCCGCGAGCCGGTCGCGAGCCTCCTGCGGCTGGCAGCGCCCGTCGTAGAGCATGATCTCGTAGGCGCTGCGCCGGTCGTCGGAAAAGCGCACCGTCTGCGGCAGATAGGCCGTGCGGATCGCCGGGCCGCGCTGCAGATAGCCGCTGTCCGGCGTCTCCTCGCCGAGGATCAGCTTCAGGAGCGTCGACTTGCCCGCGCCGTTGTCTCCGATCAGCGCGATGCGCTCGCCCCCGGCGACCGTGAGGCAGAGGTCGGAAAACAGGCGCTTCGGGCCGTAGCTCTTGCTGACGCCGTCGACGATCAGCACCTCGTCGCCCTCGAACTCGCGCTGTTTGAACTTGACGGTCATTTTGCGCTGTTCGACGGGCTTTTCGCTCTGCTGCAGCTTTTCGATGCGCTTTTCCATCGAAAAGGCGCGCTTGTGCAGCTTGTCGTTGCCCATAAAGGCCCAGAGATGCAGCTTTTCGGCCGCGCGCTGCAGCTGCTCGACCTTGGCCTGGTCCTTTTCATACTGCTTGAGCTTCTCGTCGAAGCGGCGCTGCCGCTCCTGCACGTAAAAGCTGTAGTTGCCGCTGTAGAATTCCGCCTTGCCCTCGACGATCTCGATGCTGCGCTGCACCACCTTGTCCAGGAACCAGCGGTCGTGGCTGATGGCGAGCACGGTGCCCTTGAAGTGCAGCAGATAGTCCTCCAGCCACTCGGTGGCGTGCAGGTCGAGGTGGTTGGTCGGTTCGTCGAGCAGGAGGATGTCCGTGTCCTCCAGGATCAGCCGCGCGAGGTTCACGCGCGTCTTCTCCCCGCCGGAGAGGGTCTCGAAGTCCTGCTCGCGCATCGCGGGCGGGATGTCCAGACCGTTGGCGACGCGATTGCGCTCCACGTCCATGTCGTAGCCGCCGAGGCGCTGAAAGTCCGCGCTCAGGCGGTCGTAGTCCCGCAGCAGGGCGGGGAAGTCGTCGTGCTCGAGCCGCGCGGCCAGCGCCTCCAGCTTTTCGCCGATGGCGTAGACCCGGCGGTGGGCGTCGCGCAGCACGTCCTCCACGGTCCAGCCCGCGGGATAGACCGGGATCTGCGAGATCAGGCCCAGGCGCTTGCCCGGGGCGATCATAATCTCGCCCTCGTCCGGGCGGTATTCGCCGGAGAGGAGGCGGAAGAGCGTGGTCTTGCCGCAGCCGTTGGGGCCCAGGATGCCCACGCGCTCGCCGTCGTTGACGGTGAAAGTCAGACCGTCGAGCACAAGCTCGCCGATCTCAAAGCCCTTGACCAGATTTTGTACCGAAATGTCGATCATGACGAAACCTCGTCTTTATCCAAAACTGAAACAAAAAAACTAATCGATCGCCTTCTGCAGCACGGCGTTGGCCACGGGGCCGGCCGCGTACAGGCCGCTGCCGCCGTTTTCCACCAGCACCACGAAGGCGTAGGGATGCGCCTCGTCCGCCAGATAGCCGACAAACCAGGCGTGGCTGCCGCCGTCGCCGAGCTCTGCCGTACCCGTCTTGGCGCAGAGCTTCAGGCCCGGGAAGAGCCCGGTGTCGCGATAGGACGAAACGAAGTTGTAGTTCATCATCGCGCCGAGCTTTTCCGCCGTGTCCTTTTCGACCAGACGGGTGAAGGGCCCGCTCCGCCCCGCAATCAGATGCGGCTCGGCAAGCCGGCCTCCGTTGGCCACCGCCGCGACGAAGCGCAGCAGGGCGTAGGGATTGACCAGATCCGTGCTCTGCCCGATGGCGGACCAGGCCAGCTCCGGATCGCCGACGAAGTCCAGCGGATAGCTGCCGGCGGCCGTGGGGATGCCGTCCAGCTCGTGCCCGTCCAGCAGGCCGTAGGTGCGCACGTGCTCGATCATGTTCTCCTGCCCGACCTTCACGGCGATCTGCGCGAAGGCCGCGTTGCAGGAGTTGGCAAGCGCCTGCTCGAAGGTCTGGCTGCCGTGCTCGCCGGAACAGACGATCGGAACGCCCGCGAGCTCATAGGCACCCTCGCAGGCAAAGAGCCGCGCGTCCATGTCGGGCACGGTCTCGATGGCCGCGGCCGCGGTGACGAGCTTGAACACCGAGCCCGGCGTGAAGCAGGAGACGAGGCAGCGGTTCAGGAAGGCGCCCTCCGGCGGTTCGCTGTTGTCCAGCGGGTCGACCGAGGGGCTCGACACCATGCACAGGACCTCGCCCGTGCGGTAATCCATCAGCATCACGGCGCCCCTGCGTCCGCCGAGCGCCTCATAGGCCGTGCGGCAGAGCGAAGCGTCTACGGTCAGCGGCAGGTCGACGGTATCTGCGTGGGTGGTGCCGGTCAGCAGGCTGTAGCCGTGCATCTCGTCCCAGAACCGTGTCAGCGCGCCGGTGCCGCTGCGGCCCCAGTAGTCGCCGGTGACGGCGTAGCAGGCCACGCGCGTGGCGGCGTCCTCGGCGTAGCGGTTCTCCACCGCGTCGAAGGAGGCCAGCAGCCGTCCTTCCCGGTCGGTCAGCAGGCCGCTGGCGCCGGAATTGGCCCGCGCGAAGGCCAGCGCCCAGTCCCGGCCGTCGTCGACGTAGCGGATCGTATAGAGCACGAGCCCTGCGACGATCAGCGCCGCCAGCAGCAGCAGGGAGAAGGCGCGCAGCGTGATCTTCTTCATGCCTTCGCCTCCTTTTTGGCCCTTCCGGGGACGCCGAGCGCGGGATTGACGACAAAGCTCGCGTCCCGGCGGGTATCGGAGCCCTTGAGGAAGGCCATCAGCATCCAGCAGCTCAGCAGCGACGAGCCGCCGCGCGAGACGAAGGGGAAGGTGACGCCGGTGAAGGGCAGCAGATCCATCGTGCCGAAGACGTTGAGCGCCGTCTGGGTCAGCAGCATCGCCATCGCGCCGCAGGCGGCGATCGCGTACCAGGCCGAGCGGCCGTAGCGCGCCGAGCGCACCGCGAAGAAGGCCAGCGCCATCACGGCCAGCACCATGCACAGCGCGATGATCAGGCCCTGCTCCTCGCAGACCACGGCGAAGACCATGTCGGTGTCCGCCGCGACGATGTTTTTCAGCCAGCCGGAGCCCGCGCCCTTGCCGAAGAGCCCGCCGGCCGCGGCGGCCGACATGGCCCTGGCCTGCTGATAGCCCGCGCCATAGATATCCTCCCACACATGGCCCCAGGCGGCAAAGCGCCGGGCGATATGCGGCTTGACGGTGACGGCCAGGAAGCCGGCCATGCCCGCGCCGGTCAGCGCCAGCAGCACCGTGGCGATGGAGCCGGAGCGCAGGAAGGAGATCACCAGGAAGCACACGAAAAAGACCAGCGCGGTGCCGAAGTCGCCGATCAGCGCCAGCGCGATCACACAAACGGCCGAAAAGGCCATGAACATGAACAGGTTCCGTCTGCGGTACAGGCGGTCGAGCGTGGAAGCGCCCACATAGAGATAGAGCACTTTGACGAACTCCGAGGGCTGGAACGAATATCCGCCGATGCTCAGCCAGTTGCGCGCGCCCAGCACCTCTTCGCTGAAGATCACGTTCACCGCCAGCAGCGCCAGCGCCGCAAAGGCGGCGACGCCGCGCGCGGCGGTCACGCGCCGGAGGCTGCGCAGCCACCAGCCGGTGAGCAG
>CAMZIX010000015.1 GCA_947307375.1 uncultured Clostridia bacterium
AGCTGCGCCGCTGCATCATCGCCTATGAGCCCATCTGGGCCATCGGCACCGGCAAAACCGCCACCTCCGAGCAGGCGCAGGAAGTCTGCGAGGGCATCCGCGCCGTCATCCGCAAGATCTACGGCGCCCGTCCCGCCCGTGCCGTCAGCATCCTCTACGGCGGCAGCATGAACGCCAAGAACGCGGCGGAGCTCCTTGCTCAGCCCGATATCGACGGCGGCCTCATCGGCGGCGCTTCCCTGAAGCCCGCGGACTTCGCTGCGATCATCGCAGCCAGCAACCAGTAAGAAACGATCCACAGGGAGCGGCTTTCCCGCTCCCTGTGAACGCATAAGGAGAAAAACATGAACAAAAAAGCAGTTCTTGTGATCCTGGACGGCTTCGGCATCGCGCCGCCGACGGCGGGCAACGCGATCGCGCAGGCGAACACGCCCAACCTGGACCGGCTCTTCGCCGAATACCCCCACACCCAGCTGCAGGCCTCCGGCCTGGACGTCGGTCTGCCCGAGGGGCAGATGGGCAACTCCGAGGTCGGCCACACCAACATCGGCGCCGGCCGCGTCGTGTTCCAGATCCTGCCCAAAATGACGCAGGAGATCAAAACCGGCAAGTTCTTTGAGAACAAGGTCTATATCAAGGCCATGGAAGACGCCAGGGCCGGCGGTAAGCCCCTGCACGTCATGGGCCTGCTGTCCGACGGCGGCGTCCACAGCCACATCGGCCACATCTTCGGCATCCTCGACATGGCGAAGGCGCGCGGCCTGGAAAAGGTCTATGTGCACTGCTTCCTCGACGGGCGCGACGTCCCGCCGACCAGCGGCGCGGGCTTCGTCGCGCAGCTGAAGGAGAAGTGCGATTCCCTCGGCAACGCGAAGATCGCCACGGTGCAGGGCCGCTTCTGGGGCATGGACCGCGACAAGCGCTGGGACCGCGTCGAGGCGGGCTATAACGCTATCGTCTGCGGCGAGGGCATCGCGAATCCCGACCCCGTGAAGGCTGTGGAAGACAGCTACGCGCAGGACGTGACCGACGAGTTCGTCAAGCCCGTCGTCTGCTGCCCCGAGGGCGTCATCAACGAGGGCGACAGCGTGATCTTCATGAACTTCCGCCCGGACCGCGCCCGCGAGATGACCTGGGCGCTGAACCTTCCGGACTTCGACGGCTTCGCGCGCAAGAAGACCGTCTATCCGCTCAGCTACGTCTGCACCGCGCAGTACGACGAAAACCTCACGCTGCCGATCGCCTATCCGCCCGAGGAGCTGGTGAACACGCTCGGCGACTATATCAGCGCGCACGGGCTCCGGCAGTTCCGCGTGGCCGAGACCGAGAAGTACGCTCACGTCACCTTCTTCTTCAACGGCGGCGTGGAAAAGCAGTTCGAGGGCGAGGACCGCTGCCTGGTGCCGTCCCCGAAGGAGTTCCCGACCTACGATCTGGTGCCGCAGATGAGCGCCGCCAAGGTGGCCGACAAGCTGATCGAGGCGATCGCCTCCGACAAGTACGCCGTGGTCATCTGCAACTTCGCCAACTGTGACATGGTCGGGCACACCGGCGTGATGAGCGCCGCGATCGCCGCCGTCGAGGCGGTGGACGAGGCCGTCGGCCGCGTGATCGCCGAGGTCGAGAAGCACCCGGACCTCGTGATGATGCTGACCGCCGACCACGGCAACGCGGACGTGATGTTCGACGAGACCGGCAAGGTCAATACCGCCCACACCACGAACCCCGTGCCCTTTGTCGTGCGCGAAAAGGGCGTCACGCTGCATCCCGGCCGTCTGGCCGATATCGCGCCGACGATCCTGCGCACCATCGGCCTGGATCAGCCCGCCGAAATGACCGGAAGCTGCCTGATCGACTGATTGGAATAACCACAAAAAAGGAGAGCCGCCGGGCTCTCCTTTTTTGTTCAATAATTTTAATTAAAATTTGCCAAATACCTTGCTTTTTTTCCAGCATTCGGTTAAAATCAAAAATCGGAGTTCACAGATCATTCACATTTGACACGAGCAGGGGGACTGAACATGGCGGAGAAATATAAAAGAAAGCTCGGCGACCGCCGCGATGCGCGCTGGGTAAGAGATGTGACCGGCCTCACCACGCTGATGATGCATATCATGGACAAGCGGACGGACTCGGAGGTCTTTCTCAACGACAAGATCGACGTGACCGAGCTTCTGAAATACCTGGAGAAGAAGAACGCGCAGCATCCGGATTACAAGACCACGGTGTTCCACTGCTTCATCCTGGCGATCGGCCGCATGATCAGGGAGCGGCCCAAGATGAACCGCTTTATCCAGGGCCGGCGCATGTACGAGCGCAACGAGATCAGCCTGAGCTTCGTGGCCAAGCGCCGCTTCACCGACCACGCCGAGGAGGCGCTGATGTTCTTCACCCCGAAGGATGAGGATACGCTCGATTCCTTCAGCTACCACATCGCCGGAGAAGTGAAGGAAATGCGCAAAAGCGAGCATTCCACCGGCGGCATCGACAGCACGATCGACGGCTTCGCCAAGATCCCGCGCCTGCTGCTGATGTTTGTGATTCACATCATCCGCCGCATGGACTTCTGGGGCGTCAACCCCAAGGCTCTGACCGACGGCGATACGAACTACTCCACCGTGCTGCTGTCGAATCTCGGCAGCATCAAGGGCCCGGCGGTCTACCATCATCTGAACAACTACGGCAGCAACAGCATCATGGTCACCATCGGCACCATCCACAAGGAAGAGATGGTCATGGACGACGGCTCCAAGCAGATCCGCGACGTGGTGGAGATCGGCGCCACGATCGACGAGCGCATCGCCGACGGCTTCTACTTCGTCCGCAGCCTGAAGCTCGTCAAATACATCTTCGCGCATCCCGAGCTCCTGGACCGCCCCTTCGGCGAGCCCAGCGGCTTCGAGTTCAAATAAGAGCAGGAGAGAAGAGATGGACATCATCACTGCCAAAACTCCGTGGGCACCTTTTATGGGCGAGACGCCCATGCACCTGGATTATTTTCAGGGGACCATGTTCGAGGCGGTCAAAAGGATCGCCGAGCAGGAGCCGGATTCCATCGCGTTCCGCTTCATGGGCCGCGCGGCGAGTTACCGGACGCTGGCTGCCGAGACCGAGCGCTGCGCCCGCGCGCTGAAGGCCATCGGCGTCAAGGAGGGCGATAAGGTCACCATCGCCATGCCGAACTGCCCGCAGGCGCTCTATATGTTCTACGGCGTCAATCTGGCCGGCGGCATTGCCAACATGATCCACCCGCTCTCCGCGGAAAAGGAGATCGAGTTCTATCTCAACGAGTCCGAGAGCCGTTTTGCCATCACGCTCGATCAGTTTTACGGGAAGTTTGCCAGCATTCTTGCCAACACCCCGGTGGAGACCCTGATCATCGCCACGATCAAGGACGCGCTCAGTCCGCTGATGAAGCTCGGCTACCAGCTTACGCAGGGCCGCAAGATCAAAAAGGTCCCGGCCGACGCGCCGCACGTGCTGCTCTGGCGCAGCTTCATCCGGAAGGCCGATTCTGTGAGCGGCAGCCCCGCCGTCAAGCGCGCGGCGGACGATCCCGCCGTCATCCTCTATTCCGGCGGCACGACCGGCACGACCAAGGGCATCGTTCTCACGAATCTCAACTTCAACGCCCTCGGCCAGCAGGTCATTGCGGCCAACCCGATCTTCCGGCGCGGCGACCGCATGCTTGCTGCCATGCCGCTGTTCCACGGCTTCGGCCTGGGCGTGTGCATCCACACGATGCTGTCTCAGGGCGGCCAGTGCATCCTGATCCCGCGCTTTACCGCCGAGACCTACGCCAAGGACCTGATCAAATACCGCTGCAACCTGATCGCCGGCGTACCGACCCTGTACGAGGCGCTGCTGCGGCTCAAGACGATGAACGGCGCCGATCTCAGCTTCCTTAAGGGCGTCTTCTCCGGCGGCGACAGTCTGTCCATCGAGCTGAAAAAGAAGCTTGACAAATTCCTGGCCGAGCACGGCGCGACCATCCAGGTGCGCGAGGGCTACGGCACCACAGAGACCGTCACCGCCTGCTGCCTGACCCCGCTGACAAAGGCCAAGGAGGGGAGCATCGGCATCCCGTTCCCGGATACCTACATCAAGGTCGTCGAGCCCGGCACCGACAAAGAACTGCCCTATGGCGAGGAGGGCGAGATCCTGCTGGCCGGCCCGACCGTCATGAAGGAATACATGAAGCACCCCGAAGAGACCGCGCAGACGCTGCGCCGCCATGCCGACGGCCTGACCTGGGTCTACACCGGCGACCTCGGCGTCATGGACGAGGAGGGCTTCATCTACTTCAAGGGCCGCGCCAAGCGCATGATCATCTCCTCCGGCTACAACGTCTATCCCGGCCAGCTCGAGAACATCCTCGACGCGCACGAGAAGGTGCAGATGAGCTGCGTGATCGGCGTGCCCGATCCTTACAAGATCCAGAAGGTCAAGGCCTTTGTGAAGCTGGCCGCCAATGTGCCGGCGACCGAGGAGACCAAGCAGGAGCTGCTGGACTACTGCCGCAAGCACATCGCCAAATACGCCATGCCCTACGACATCGAGTTCCGGGACGACATGCCGAAGACCCTGGTCGGCAAGGTGGCCTACCGCGTGCTCGAGGAGCAGGAGCTGGCGAAGATCAAGGCCGCGGAAGCGACAAACGCATAAGAAAACTGCCCGCATTGCCTGCGGGCAGTTTTTCATGGGAACATTTTGAGAGCAGCGTCGTCATAACAGACAGCACCAACAAGGGAGGGGGATCCGACATGAAGAAAATCATTCCCGTACTGCTTGCGCTGCTGCTGAGTGGCTGCGTCAGATCAGCGGAGCCGCCGTCTGCGCCGGAGCAGAGCAAAGAGACGGAGGCGATCCATGAAACGGCTGCGCCGGAAAAGGAGGAAACGGACATGATCGGAGAAAAAGTGACCCTGGACGGCATCGACAGCTATCTGCGCCTGACTCTGCCGGAGGGCTGGACCGTCGTCGAAGATTATCTGCAAAGCGGACAGAAATGTCTGCTCCTCGTTCCGCCGACGAACGACGCCTTCCAGATCCGCGTGGTCTGCTGGGACACCTTCGGCATGTGCGGCACCGGCGTCACCCTTGAGGAGAAGACCCTGCCGAACGGCCTGACGGTGACGGTTGCCACCGAAGAGAGTTCGGACGGATTCGTTTGGAATACGGTGATCCTGCCGCCGAGCACGGAACAGTTTACGCTCCAGTTCTACGCGCAGCCGACCGTGATCGAGGATCATCAGGCCGAGATCGACGCGATCCTCGACAGCCTTCATATCGGCGAGCTGGCGCATATTCCGCCGCAGCCGACGGCAGCGGCTGTTGATAAGTGAGTTTTCGCAACGAAGAACGATCCACCGGCTCAGCCGGTGGATCGTTCTTCGTTGGGCCGCAGCTCGTGCATGAAGCCGTCGAGGGAGACCGTGTGGATGTCTCCGCCGATCACGCGCCCCTGATACACATAGAGCGTGACCCATACCGTCTGCTCGCAGCCGGGGTAGTTTGTCAGCCGGTATTGGTACTGCTCCGCGCTCTTGCCCTCGTAATCGCTCAGATCATAGCCGCCCTTGCGCATCATGGCGTTATAGTCCGCCATGGCGCCCTCCCCGCAGTCGGGGATCCTGACGCTGTTCGCCTGCTCACTCTCCGGGTCGGCTTTCCAGCCGAGCGCCGCGAGGAAGGCCATCCGATCCTCCCTCGTGGCGGCGTTTTTGTCGCCGTCCGTGAGAAAACGGACGATCACAGCCAGGAGCAGAAGCGCCAGGATCGCCGCGCCCACGATCCTTCCGGCATTCTTTCGTTTCCATTCGACCTTCTTTTCATGCAAGTCCGCTCACCTCGTGATACAATATGCCCGCCAATGCGGGATCATACCGGAAAAAAGCACAATTCTTATGGGATATTCACAGGATGGATGCGAGAAATTTGTTGAACTTGACGGTATGAATTCTTACAAAGATGATGTATAATGTTTACATAATTATGTCAATTCGTATCTCAATCAAAACAGGCGGGCTTCGCTATGGCAACAATGCGTCTGGATAAGCTGTTATCTGATCTCGGGCTGGGCTCTCGCCGCGAGCTGAGGGACTGGATCCGCGCGGGACGCGTGGCTGTGGACGGCACACCGATCCGCAGCCCGGAGCATAGGCTGGATCCCGAGATCTGTTCCGTAGCGCTGGACGGGAAGCCGCTTCGCTATCGGGCGCATCACTATTACATGATGGATAAGCCGGAAGGCGTGATCACGGCCACCGAGGACCCGGGGCAGAAGACCGTGCTGGAACTGCTGCCGCCGGAACTGCGGAGACTGGGCCTGTTTCCGGTCGGCCGCCTGGACAAGGACACCAGCGGACTGCTGATCCTGACCGACGACGGCGACTTTTCCCACCGGGTGACTTCGCCGAAGAGCGACATATGGAAGCGCTACCTGGCGGAGGTGGACGGAGTCCCCGACGCCGACGATGTGCGCGCCTTCGCGGAAGGTCTCGTTCTGGGCGATGGGACGCGCTGCCTGCCTGCCGGGCTGGAATGCGGCGGCGGAGGCCTCTGCACCGTGGCGGTGCAGGAGGGGAAATATCATCAGGTCAAGCGGATGCTCGCCTCCCGAGGCAAGCCCGTAAAAAAGCTGAGGCGCCTGTCGATCGGCGCGCTGGAACTGGATGAGAGCCTCGGCCCGGGCGGTTTTCGCGAATTGGATCAGCAGGAATTGTGCACTGTGTTCTTAGACAGAAAGCCGAAAACACAGGCATAAATCCAGGGGTTTTTCGACGGATCGATCACATTTATAAAAAAATTAACAAAAAACTGCTGCGTTTTCTATTGAAAATCACCGGAAAATGCGGTATGATGGGTGCCGCTTAACATGAGGGTTTTGGTGCTTTTAACCATATCGCAGGGGAGGAACTATTATGTCCAGCAGGTTTTTTCAGAATGTGATCACCCAGATGAAGGATAATCTCGACCGCACCGTCGGCGTCGTGGACGAGCAGGGCTTTGTCGTCGCGTCCAGCGAGCTTGCGCTGATCGGCTCCCATGTGGGAGATTTCCACGCCAGGGAGCTTGACGGAGCGGAACGCCCGGTGGCGATGGGCACCCGGTACTACTGTCCGCTGGTCTACACCGGCCAGAGCTTTGAATACGCCGCCTTTGCCGACGGGAACGATGCGATGGCCCGCACGGTCTGCGCGCTGTCCGCCGTCGCCTTCAACGAGGCGAAGGAGAATTACGAGGAAAAGCACAACAAGATCGCCTTCCTGAAAAACATCATCTCCGACAACATCCTGCCCGGCGACGTCTATGTGCGCGCCAAGGAGCTGCATTTCGTCACCGACGAGCCGAGGACCGTCCTCCTGGTGCGTCAGACGAACAATTCCGACGTTTCTGTGCTGGATCTGCTTCAGCGTCTGTTCCCGGACCGGCAGCATGACTTCGTTATCAGCATCAACGAGTCCGACCTGGTCGTGATCCGCGGCGGCAGCTTTGCGGATCCCCACGCCGAAATGCTCAGATCCGCCACGGAGATCGAGACCGCGCTGCAGGAAGAGCTGGGCGTGAAGTGCGTGATCGGCATCAGCACCGAGGCCAATCACCTGCGGGAGCTGGCCGACCGCTACAAGGAGGCCCAGGTCGCGATCGAAGTCGGCCGGGTCTTTGAGACCGAAAAGAACATCATCAATTATGAGAGCCTCGGCCTCGGCCGCATCATCTATCAGCTCCCCACGACGCTCTGCGAGATGTTCCTCAACGAAGTATTCAAGAAGAGCCCGATCGAGACTTTAGACGAGGATACGATCGACACCATCAACCGCTTCTTTGAAAATAATCTGAATGTTTCCGAGACCTCGCGCAAGCTCTACGTCCACCGCAATACCCTGGTCTATCGTCTGGAAAAGATCAAGAAGATCACGGGCCTCGATCTGCGCGAATTCGACCACGCCATCGTTTTCAAGGTGGCCATGATGGTCAAGCAGTATCTGGATTCTCTGAACAGCACCCGCTACTGAGCCCGATGTGCGGGTATCCATCATCCCAAGAGGGAGGAACGCGAAACAATGGTTGAAATGAAAAATGTGAAAGTCGTCTATCAGAGCAGCGATACCGTTGCGCTCGACGACGTGAGCATGACCATCGAGGAAGGCGAATTCGTCTTTCTTGTCGGGCCCTCCGGCTCCGGCAAGACGACCGTGATGAAGCTCATCACCGGCGAGATCCGCCCCGACGCCGGCCAGCTCGTCGTCAACGACTTCAACATGCGGACGATCCGCCGTCACAAGCTGCCTAAGATGCGGCGTACGATCGGCGCGATCTTTCAGGATTACCGCCTGATCGAAAATATGAACGTCTACGACAACGTGGCCTTCGCGATGCGCGTTGTCGGCGCGTCGAACCGCGAGATCAGAAAGCGCGTGCCCTACGTGCTGGAGCTGGTCGGGCTGGAAGGACGCGAGAAGCGCCTGCCGAACGAGCTGTCCGGCGGCGAGCAGCAGCGCGTGGCGATCGCGCGTGCGCTGGTGAACAACCCGCGCATGATCGTCGCCGACGAGCCCACTGGCAACCTGGACCCGGTGCGCAGCCTGGAGCTGATGCTGCTGTTTGAGAAGATCAACGAGATGGGGACGACGATCCTGGTCGTCACTCATGAGAAGGAGCTGGTCAATGCGTTTTCCAAGCGCGTTATCTCCATTGAAGGCGGACACGTGACCAGCGACGGAATGGATGGGTATTTCAGCTATGAGATTGAATAGATGCGGTTATCTGATCCGCGAGGGCTTCCGCAGCATTACGACTCACGGATTCATGTCCTTTGCCTCTGTCACGATCATCATGGCCTGTCTGATCATCATGGGCAGCGTGTCGCTGCTCACCCTGAACATCGACTCCATGATCAAAAAGCTGGAGGATCAGAACGAACTTGTCGCCTTTGTGGACGACAGCTATTCCGAGGAGGAAGCGCGCGCGCTGGAGCCTCAGATCGCCGCCGTCAGCAACATCAGCAGCGTTCAGTTCGTCAGCCGGGCCGACGCGATGGACAATTTCATGGATAATTACAACAAGGATCTGATGGAGGGCATCGACGAGACGGTGTTCCGCCACCGCTTTGTGATCCAGCTCGACGATATCACGCTGATGGCGCAGACGAAGGCCCAGTTGGAGGATATCGAGGGCATCCCCAAGGTGAACGCGCATCTGGAGTACGCGAAGATCTTTATCACTGTTCGCAACGTGGTCACCGTGATTGCCCTGGTCCTGATCGTGATCCTGGTGTTCATCTCGATCTTCATCATGTCGAACACCATCAAGCTTGCCACCTTTAACCGCAGGGAAGAGATCGCCATCATGAAGATGGTCGGCGCGACCAACAGCTTCATCCGCATGCCCTTCGTGATCGAGGGCCTGGTGCTCGGCATCCTGGGCGGCGGCCTCGCCTTCGCAGCGGAGCTGGGGCTCTATCATCTGGTGACCGGCCGCGTGGTCAGCTCCCTGACCGGCAGTTTCATCAGCGTGATCCCGATCGAACGGGTCGCACTGCCGATGTTCATCGCCTTTATGGCGACCAGCGTGTTCGTCGGCGTGTTCGGCGGCGTCAACGCCATCAAGAACTATCTCAAGGTTTAAGTTACTGCGCGTGCTCGACAGGAGGGCACAATGAAACATAAAAAGCTAACCATTATCATATCGCTGCTGCTCGTGCTGACGTTCATCCTGCCGCTGACAGCCTACGGCGTCACGCAGGACGACATCGACAAGGTGCAGCAGGAGCGGGATGAGCTCGCTGAAAAACAGCGCCAGAGCCAGTCAAAGATCGACCAGCTCAGAGAAGAGCAGGCCAGCGTGATGGAGCAGAAGGAGGCGCTGGATGAGCGCAACACCATTGCCGGCGAACAGCTTCGGCTGACGCAGCAGCAGATCGCTCTGTATCACGAGCTCGTCGAAAAGAAGGAACAGGACGTCGACGCCGCCAGAGAGACCGAGGAGCAGCAGCTCCAGCGTCTGCGCGTGCGTGTGCGCGCCATGGAGGAAAACGGCGGCTTCGATTTGCTGAGTCTGCTGATGAACGTGGACAGCATGTCCGATCTGCTTGCCGCCGTAGACGACATCAACCAGATCATGGAGGCCGACCGCCAGCTCGAGGACAAGTACATCGCCGCGCGTGAGAATCATGAGCGGATCCAGGCGGAATACGAGGAAATACTGGCCGAGATGAAGGTCCGCGAGGCCGAACTGATCCAGGAGCAGGAAGAGCTGGAGCAGATGATCGCGGAAGCGAACGAGCTGATCGCCAGCCTCGAGAACGACATTGAGCAGCTGATCCGCGAGGCCGAGGAAGCCGAGCGGGCCAAGCAGGCTGCGGATTATCGGATCAGCGTGCTGATCGAAGAGCTGATCCGTCAGAGAGAAGAGGCCAACAAGCCCAAGCCGACCGAGACTCCGGGCGACTCCGGGACCCCGGGCGATTCCGAGACCCCGGGCGATTCCGGGACTCCGGGCGACTCCGAGACCCCGAGCGATCCCGGGACCCCGAGCGATCCCGCGCCGGATCCGACGCCTGCGCCGGAAGATGATCCGCCGGGCTCCGGCGACAACGGAGCGATCGGCACCGGCAGCCTGATGTGGCCCGTCCCCAGCAGTCATGTGGTCACCAGCCGCTACGGATGGCGTATCCACCCGATCACCGGCGTTGAGACTTTCCACAGCGGCATGGATATCGACGGCTACGGCAACGAAGGCGGCCCCATCGTCGCCTGCGACAACGGCGTTGTCGTGCTGGCGGAATACAACGGCGGCTACGGCAACTGCATCATGATCGATCACGGCAACGGCATGTACACGCTGTACGGGCACATGTCCGGCTACGCCGTCAGCTGCGGCAGCGTTGTGAGCAAGGGAGATACCATCGGCTATCTCGGCTCCACCGGCAATTCGACCGGCACGCACTGTCATCTTGAAGTACGTATCAACGGAGGCACGGTTGATCCCGCGGGTTATTTCTCGGGCATCACCTATTACGACTGCTGATCCCAAACGATCATTAGGGTAAGACTATGAGTAAAAAGACACAATCCGTTCTTGCCGCGATCCTTGTGGTCATTATGATCCTCAGTCTTTTGATCGCGCTGATCCCCGCCGCTCACGCGGTGACGGAGGCGGAGATCGAGGAGCTGAAGCGTCAACGGGACGAGATCGCCGAGGAAAAAGCCGCCAGACAGGCGGTGGTCGACGATCTGGAGGCCAAACAGGAGAGCATCCTGGAGCTCAAGCACGCGCTGGACGAACGGAACAGCTATACCATGCAGCAGATCGAGCTGAACAAGCGCGAGATCGAGCTTTATGGCCAGATGATCCAGGAAAAGGCCGAGGAGCTGGAAGACGCCATTGCGCGCGAAGAGCAGCAGCTCGAGCGCTATCGTACGCGCGTCCGTGCGATGGAGGAGAACGGCGACTATGACTTCCTGGCCATGCTGCTGAACACGACCGACCTGGGCGAGCTGCTGAGCACGATCGACGATATCGGCGAGATCATGGAGAGCGACCGCCAGCTGGAGGATCAGTACATCGCCGCCAGAGAGAACACGGAGCGCGTGAAGGCGGAATATGAGGAGGTCAAGGCCGATCTGGAGGCCCGCCAGGAGGCGCTGCGCGATGAGCAGCGCGAGCTGGAGCGCCAGATCCAGGAGGCTACCGACCATATCAACGAGCTGCTGGAGGAGATCCAGGAGCGGCAGGCCGAGATCGACGAGCTGAGCGAGGAAGAACAGGCCAAGCAGCATGAGATCGATGTTCTGGTCGACGAGCTGGAGCGTCAGCGCGCCGCGGAGGAAGAGCGCCGCCGTCAGCAGCAACAGCAGCAGCAGAACGGCGGGAACTCCGGCGCGAGCGGCACCGGCGGCGTGACCGGCAGCGGTTCCTTCGGCTGGCCCTGCCCCGGCTGCTACTATGTGACCAGCCGCATGGGCAACCGCTTCCATCCGATCTTCAACGAGTGGCGTTACCATTCCGGCATGGATATCGGCGCGGGCGAGGGCTCGGCCATCGTCGCCTCCGACGGCGGCACCGTCAGCTGGTGCGGCGAGAAGGGCGGCTACGGCAACTGTGTCATGATCGACCACGGCAACGGATATACCACGCTGTACGGACACATGTCCAGCTATGCCGTGAGCTACGGCGACAGCGTTTCCAAGGGCCAGACGATCGGCTATGTCGGCTCCACCGGCTGGGCGACCGGGCCTCATCTGCACTTCGAGATCCGCTACGGCGATACCTGCCTGGATCCCGAGGCGGTGGCCGGCTTCTCCGGCTTGAGCTACGCGCCGGACGCCGGAGAGTAAAACCAGAGAATAAGAAATGATTTCAGTCCGGAGCTCCGGACTGACAGCCGGACAGCCCTGTTTTGGGCTGCCCGGCTCTCGTGCTGAATTGGAATGATTGGGGGAAAAAGATATGGGCAATCTGCTCAAGGGCGTGCTGATCTCATTCGGACGTGCGCTGCACAGGCTGTTCAGCCTGCGCCTGTCCCTGCGCGTCCTGGTCATCCTGCTGGCGATCGGCATCGGAGCGACCTGGATGCTGACCTCGTCCAATATGAAAAAGGACGTAGGCGGCGAGGCGGATTACGACGAGGCCTTGCGCTACATCGAGATCAAGGACATGATCGAGAACAATTACATCGATGAGGTCGATCGGACGCGTCTGGGCGAGTCTGCGGCGGCGGCCATGGTCAGCAGCCTGGGCGACCGCTGGAGCAGCTTTATGACGGCGGACGAGTACAAGACCTTCCAGCTTTCCTCCTCCAACGAGGTGACGGGCGCAGGCATTTCCACGATCAAGCAGGGCGACGCCGGTTTCCAGGTCACCATGGTCAATATCGATTCGCCCGCTGCGCGCGGCGGGCTGAACGCCGGTATGCTGATCACCGCCGTCGACGATATCGACGTGCGCAAGCTGGACGCGGATGAATTCCGTACGATGATCCGCTCTCGCCTGAACACGGAGTTTGCGATCACGGTCTCGGGGCAGAAGGATCCGATCAAGGTCGACTGCACGCGCACCTACGTCAGTCCGGTGTCCTATCAGATCGAGCGCACGGGCGCCGGCAATATCCGGATCGAGAGCTTCGAGGCCGGCAGCGCCGAGGCGATGATCAAGGCTTTCGAGAACCTGCTGCACCAGAACGTCAACAAGTTTGTCATTGACCTGCGCGACAACCCCGGCGGACTGATCACCGAGCTGCAGACTTCGCTGGACTACCTGCTGCCGCAGGGAGAGCTTTTCGTGCTGCGCGACAAGGCGGGCAATGAGGAGATCTTCAAGTCCGACAACAGATCGCTGAAAACCGATATCTGCATCCTGATCAACGAGCAGACCTACGGCGAGGCGGAGATCTTCGCCGCGGTCATGCAGGAGACCGGCTGGGCTACCGTCATCGGTGAGCGCAGCTCCGGCCGTACCCGCATCCAGCAGACCATCGAGATCTCCGACGGCAGTGCGATCCGGCTGTCCACCCGCAGCTTCATGACCCCGAACCGGGTGGATATCGCGCAGAATCTCGGCGTTGTGCCCGATATCATCGTGTACAACATTGTGTCCGATCTGGACGAGATCAACGAAGGCAACGGCATGGCCGTCTACGCCTCCGATCCGCAGCTTCGCACCGCTCTGGAGCGTCTGAGCACCGGTTTTTCGAGTTGACAGGCGCGGGAACTGGGGATATAATAAGCTGCTTTTTTTCAGAATACAGCGTAAAGGAGAACAACAAAATGGCCAATGCAAGCAGATACAGAATGAGTCAGGAGCGCCTGGAGGAACTCAAGCAGGAGCTTCAGTATCTGGAAACCGTGCGCGAAAAGGAAGTTGCCGAGCTGATCAAGGAAGCCAGAAGCTTCGGCGACCTGAGCGAGAACAGCGAATACGACGAGGCGAAGACCGAGCAGGGCAAGCTTTACTCCAAGATCGCGGAGATGAAGGACCTGATCGAGAACGCCGAGATCGTGGACAATATCGAGATGGATGCGCCGAAGGACGCCGTCACGCTGGGCAGCATCGTGCGCGTGCGTGATCTGGAGGACGGCTTTGAGGAGACCTACGAGATCGTCGGCTCCCAGGAGGCCAATCCCAAGCAGCACCGCATTTCCGACGATTCTCCCGTGGGCAGCGGCCTGCACGGGCACAAGGCCGGCGATATCGTCACGATCCACGCTCCCGCCGGCGAGCTGAAGTTTGAGATCCTTTCGCTGGAGAACCGTTAATCAGAGAGAATCAGAGGATTTTTTATGAGTGAAGAACAGGTAAGCCGCCCGGTCACGGAGCAGGAGCTGTCTGAGATCCTGCAGATCCGGCGCGACAAGCTGGCCGCGCTGCAGGCGGATGGCAGGGATCCCTTTGCCATCACGAAGTTCGAGGTCAGCCACCACAGCACCGAGGTCGTCGCCGGTTTCGATGCGCTGGAAAACCGGGATGTGTCTGTGGCCGGACGCATGATGGTCAAGCGTGTGATGGGCAAGGCCTCCTTCTGCAAGATCCAGGACCGCGAGGGCATGCTGCAGTGCTATGTCGCGCGCGATTCCGTCGGAGAAGAGGAATACGCCGCGTTCAAAAAGATGGATATCGGCGATATCCTCGGCGTCGAGGGCTTTGTCTTCAAGACCAAGACCGGCGAGGTCACCGTGCACGCCAGACGTGTGACGCTGCTGAGCAAGTCTCTCAAGCCGCTGCCGGAGAAGTTCCACGGCCTGACCGACGTGGACGCGCGCTATCGCCGCCGCTATCTGGACCTGATCGTCAACCCCGAGGTGCGCAGCACCTTCATCAAGCGTTCGCAGATCCTCAGCGAGATCCGCCGCTTCCTGGACGGGCGCGGCTTCATGGAGGTCGAGACCCCCATGCTGGTCAGCAACGCCGGCGGCGCCGCGGCCCGCCCCTTCGAGACGCACTACAATGCGCTCGACATGGACGTGAAGCTGCGCATTTCGCTGGAGCTTTATCTGAAGCGCCTGATCGTCGGCGGCCTGGAGCGCGTGTATGAGATCGGCCGTGTCTTCCGCAACGAGGGCATCGACACGAAGCACAACCCGGAATTCACGCTGATGGAGCTCTATCAGGCCTATACCGACTACCACGGCATGATGGAGCTGACCGAGTCTCTGTTCCGCCATCTGGCCCTGACCGTCTGCGGGTCCGCTGTGATCCGTTACGGCGATCGGGAGATCGACCTGGAAAAGCCCTTCCGCCGCCTGACGATGACGGAGGCGATCCGGGAAGAGACCGGGATCGACTTTGACGCGGTGCGCACCGACGAGGAGGCCAAAGCGCTGGCCAAGGCGCGGGGCATCGAGTATGCGGACCGCCATAAGAAGGGCGACATCATCAACCTCTTCTTTGACGAGTACTGCGAGGACAAGATGATCCAGCCGACCTTCATCATGGACCATCCGATCGAGATCAGCCCGCTGACCAAGAAAAAGCCGGAGGATCCCTCCAAGGTCGAGCGCTTCGAGCTGTTCATCAACGGCTGGGAGATGTGCAACGCCTACAGCGAGCTCAACGACCCGATCGATCAGCGCGAGCGCTTCGCTGCGCAGGACGCGCTGGCCGCCGCGGGCGACGCCGAGGCCAACCATACCGACGAGGACTTCCTTAACGCGCTGGAGATCGGTATGCCTCCCACGGGCGGCATCGGCTACGGCATCGACCGCCTGGTCATGCTGCTGACAGATTCCGCCTCCATTCGCGACGTCCTCCTTTTCCCCACAATGAAACCTTTGGACAAGGATAAGACCGAAAAGGCCGAGACCAAGGCGGAAGAAAAGCCCGTTGAAGCGGCTCCTGTCGTCGAGGAAAAGATCGACTTTTCCAACGTCGTGATCGAGCCCCTGTTCCAGGATCAGGTGGACTTTGAGACCTTCTCCAAGTCCGATTTCCGGGCTGTGAAGGTACTCGAATGCGAAGCCGTCAAGAAGTCCAAAAAGCTTCTGAAGTTTACTCTGGATGACGGTTCTGACGAGAAAAGGACGATTTTGAGCGGTATTCACGCATATTATGAGCCGGAAGAGCTGGTCGGAAAGACCTGCATCGCCATCACGAATCTGCCTCCCAGAGCCATGATGGGAATCGAATCCTGCGGTATGCTGATCAGTGCCGTTCACCAGGAGGGCGAGGAAGAAAAACTTCATCTTCTGATGGTCGATCCCCACATCCCTGCGGGTGCTAAGCTGTATTGATTGAGGAGCCAAAATCGGCTCGAATCACCAATTTAGTCACCAAAAATCACCTTTCGATCTCCAAATCGGAAGGCAAAAAAATGCGATTCCTCATGGTATGGCATAAATCATCGTTAATCTGCAAGAGACTCACTATCATACGGTAGTGGGTCTCTTTTTTGTTTTCAGCCTGTTCGAGATCGAACCTGCTGTACATATCCTATCTGTTTGCCCGCTGAGTAAAATCAGCGGGCTTTTTTTGTTTCTAGAGGTGTGTGGAATGAGCGCGAAAAATTTTTTTGAAATTTTTCAAAAATTGATGTCGTTTTTTGGCCTTCGATGTTGCGGTAAGGGGGTGAGAGGAGAAATTCCTACTCACCGCAACTTGACAACTGAATACACATTCATCAGGTACGTTCCTGAGCGGGGGCGAAAGCCCCAGCCGAATGAAGGTGCGCCAAGACCCTCCTGCCCATCCGGGTTATAACGGAAAGCAAGGTGGCGAGCGTTTCCGAACCATTCTGAAATATCCGATTGCTACGGATATGGCCATGAAACGCTACAGGGTTAATGATACTTCTCTACGGAGCTGGCGGAGAACCCGGCAGGGGTGAGATTCCCATGGACTTGTTTCGCAAACAAGCGCCTGATGTATTCCCATGTGCGTGGGGTGTCGAGGACAAATAACGCACAGGTACATAGCGGTACAGAAATGGATCGCTGTGAATTTCAAGAAAGGAGGAAAACGCATGGAAAACTGTAAAGTGATTGCCATCACAAACCAG
>CAMZIX010000016.1 GCA_947307375.1 uncultured Clostridia bacterium
GTGGCTCGTGGCCTGCACCAACGCCGTGAATCTGATCGACGGGCTGGACGGGCTGGCCGTCGGCGTGTCCGCGATCGGCTCGCTGAGCATGCTGCTGGTGGCGCTGGCCGTCTCGGCGCCCGCCGTGGCCGTGCTGCTCGCCGCGCTCAACGGCGCCTGTCTGGGCTTTCTGCCCTATAACCGCAGCCCGGCGCGCATCTTCATGGGCGACGTCGGCTCGCAGTTTCTCGGCTTCACGCTGGGCGCGCTGAGCGTGATGGGGCTCTTGAAATTCCACACGCTGGTCAGCTTTTTCGTGCCGCTGCTGGCGCTCTCGGTCCCGCTCGCGGACACGGCCTTCGCCGTGCTGCGGCGGCTCCTGCGCGGGCAGAGCCCCTTTCGGGCCGACCGCGGCCACATCCACCACCGTCTGATGGATTTGGGCCTGAGTCAGAAGCAGGCCGTGGCCGTGCTCTACGCGCTGTCCTCGCTGCAGGGCCTGGCGGCGGTGCTGCTGGCGGGGACGGACGCGCTCTCGCGCGCGCTGATCCTGCTGCCGGCCTTCGCGCTGTCGCTGGCCGTCTGGCTGCCTGTGCTCCGCGCATAGGAACCGGCTCCCCGATCGGATCGGGGAGCCGGTTCTTTCACCTCTTCCGTTCGTCGGAGCCCGGGCGCAAATCCTCCCCCGCTTTGCAACGCGGCGAATCAGAATTAACCGTTGAAAAAAGGCGCGGATTGCGGTATGATAAGATGTAAAACTATGAGGGAGCAGAGACATGAAGGATACCGTTCTCACCTTCAAACGCTTTGAAAAAAAATATCTGCTCAGCGCCCGGCAATTCGAAGTGCTCTGGGAGCGGATGCGCGAGCACCTGATCCCGGACCGGTACCACCGCAGCACCGTATGCAGCATCTACTACGACAGCGACGACTTCGCGCTGATCCGCCGCTCCATCGAAGGTCCGGTGTACAAGGAGAAGCTGCGGCTGCGCAGCTACAATGTGCCCGGCCCGGACGACCCGGTCTTCGTGGAGCTGAAGAAAAAGTTTCGCGGCGTCGTGTACAAGCGGCGGGCGCAGATGAGCGCCGCAGAGGCGGAGGCCTATCTCGCCGGGCGGTCGCGGCCGGATGAGGAAGGCCAGATCCTGCGGGAGATCGATTATTTCCTGCAGACCAACCCCGTCTCCCCCAAGGTCTTCATCGCCTGCGACCGCGAGGCCTGGGTCGACCGGGAGAACCCGGAGCTGCGCATCACCTTTGACCGTGATCTGCGCTGGCGGGATACCGCGCTGCACCTGACCGCCGGCAGCGAAGGCGAGCCGCTGCTCCCAAACGGCGAGGTACTGATGGAGATCAAGATCCCGGAGGCCGCGCCCCTTTGGCTGGCCCACCTTCTCAGCGAGCTGGAGGTCTTCCCCACCAGCTTTTCCAAATACGGCACCTGCTATCGCACTGCCCTTCTTGAGAAATATTTTAACGGAGTGATCGTTTGTGTTTAACAGTGTAATTGCCAACAACCTGACCCTGTCTGCCTTCCTGATCTGCCTCGGCGGCGCGATCGTCCTCGGCGTGCTGACCGCGCTGGTCTTTTCCTTCCGCAGCCGCAGCAGCAGTTCGCTGAACGTGGCGCTGGCCATGCTGCCCCCGATCGTGACCCTGGTCATCATGATGGTCAACGGCAGTATCGGCGCGGGCCTTGCCGTGGCCGGCACCTTCTCGCTGGTGCGCTTCCGCAGCGCGCCGGGTACCGCCAAGGAGATCTGCGGCGTGTTCATGGCCACGGCCATCGGCCTCGCCTGCGGCATGGGCTATGTCGTCGTCGCCGCACTGTTCTTCCTGGTGATGGGCGCCTTTGTCCTGCTGCTGAGCCTGCTGCGCATGG
Organism: uncultured Clostridia bacterium; assembly: GCA_947307375.1. The sequence goes on from CAMZIX010000016.1 coordinate 1,862, forward strand.
GCGAGGTCAGCAGCTCCTACCGTCACCTGAAGATCACCATCCCCGAAACACTGGAATACGAGGGTCTCTTCGACGACCTCTTTGCCAAATACACCAGCCGCCACGAGCTCGTGAAGGTCAAGACCACCAATATGGGCACGCTCTACGAGCTGAGCTATGACATCTACCTCAAGGACGGCGAGGTCAAAAAAGAATTCATCGACGCGATCCGCTGCCGCAACGGCAACCTGAACGTCAGCTGCGGCCGTCAGAACGACAAGGAAATGCTCTGAGGCGGGAGGCACCATGAAAAAACTTCTTGCACTTTTGCTCCTCTGCGCGCTGCTGTTCTCCCTCTCCGCCTGCGCCGATCCCGTGATCGGTCAGGCGCCGGCCGAGGCGCCGATCAGCGCGGATTCCGCCCAGGCGCCCGATTCCGTGATCCTCCTCGAGGGCGACAGCGTCAGCGCCAAGCTGCGCGGGGTGTCCGTCAAGGATACTGTCGTCACGATCGGCGCGCCCGGCTCCTACACGGTCCGCGGTACGCTGAACGACGGCCGGATCCTCGTCGACCTGAAGGAAAACCCCGGCAAGGTCACGCTCTTCCTCGACGGCGCGGACATCACCTGCCTGACGGACAGCGCGATCCATCTCATCCAGGCCAAGGAACTCAACCTCGTGCTGGCCGCGGGCAGCGACAACCGCGTGGTCTCCGGCACGGAGGCCGATCTCGCCTCTTACGACGAGACCCGCAACGGCGCCGCCATCTTTGCCGAGGACGATCTGGACATCCAGGGCGAGGGCTCTCTGACGGTGCTGGGCTATCTCAACAACGGCATCACCTGCAAGGATGATCTGAAAATCAAGGGCGGCAGCCTGACGGTGCTCGCCGCCGGCAACGGCGTGCGCGCCAGCGAATCGGTGACGATGAGCGGCGGCGCCGTCAGCATCCAGGCCGGCAACGACGGTCTCAAGGCCAGCTCCGCCAAGAAGGCGGGCAAGGGCTTTGTGCAGATCGAGGACGGCGCGCTCACGGTATCCGCCGGGGGCGACGGCGTCTCCGCCGAAACGGAGCTGCGCATCGAAGGCGGCACGCTCGACATCGAGACCCATGGCGATCCCTCCGCGGCGAGCTGCAAGGGTATCAAGGGCAAGACCGGCGTGACGATCTCCGGCGGTCAGATCACGGTCACCTCTGAGGATCACGCGATCCGCAGCGGCGCCGCGCTGACGGTCGGCGGCGGCGAGCTGACGCTCAGCTCGCTGCAGGGCAAGGGCCTCGCGGCCGAGACCGAGCTCTCAGTCGGCGGCGGCAAGCTCTCCGTCACCGCGGCGGACGACGGCCTCGCGTGCGCCGACACCGTGCGCGTGACCGACGGCGAGCTGCTGATCGTCTCCGGCGCGGACGGCATCCAGGGCGGGAAAAAGGGCACCGGCTTTGCTGCCGAGCTCGGCACCGTCAGCATCGAGGGCGGCCGTACGCTCGTCAGCGCCTTCAACAAGCCCGTAGACGCCAAGGCAAACTTCCTGATCACCGGCGGCACGCTCTTTACCTGCGGCAGCGGCACGCCGGAGCCCGCGAGCGAGATCCCCTGGCTGTTCTATACGGTCCGGGGCAACGCCGGCGACGAGCTGAGCGTGAAGCTCGACGGCGCGCCGACGCTGAGCGCGGCCTACGCCTACAGCAGCGTATTCTTTGCCGATCCGGCGCTGAGCGAGGGTCAGAACTTCTCGCTGCAGGCCGGCTCCCGGACGCAGGAGGCCAAGGCCTCCCGCTGAGCATCACGCCGCGATCGTGATCCGCGGCGATTCAGGTGGATGACAGAATGAAAAAACTGATCTCTTTTCTGCTTGTGCTTTTGTTCCTGCTGCCGGCCGGCGGCGCCGCGCTGGCACAAAATACGGAGGGCTTCATCGAGATCTCCGATCTGGAGGGCCTTTCCGCCATCGCCGACAACCCGGATGGCAAGTATATCCTGACGGCCGACATCGACATGGCAAGCGTGATCTGGCAGCCGATCCCCTTCCGCGGCACCCTGGACGGCGCGGGCCACACGCTTTACAATCTGCAGATCAGCAGCGTGGGCGAGGATACGCGCGTCACGCGCGACGGCAACCTCAAGCCCTATGACACCGTGTTTTCCGGGCTGTTTTCCGTGATGGAGCACGCCACTGTCCGCGACCTGAAGCTGGTCGGCGTCAACATGGCGGTCGACGGCGAGGAGCACTGCTTTGTCGGCATGCTCGCCGGCTATATGTACCGCTGCAGCATCCAGGGCTGCTCGGTGCAGGGGCGGGCGCGGCTGAACAACTACGCCGTGCAGAGCGGCATCGGCGGCCTCGTGGGCTACGGCGCCGGCGACTTCGGCTACTGCCGGGCGGACGTGGAGCTGATCTTCGAGGACCGCAACCTGGAGGAGCGCTGCGAGCAGTTCATGGGCGGCATCCTGGCCTGTGGGCTGGTCAACATCGAGGACTGCGTCGTGCACATCGACGGCTATGACTCCTGCCACGGCTTCGTGCACAACGGCGGCCTGGTCGGCATGTACTACTACTGCGGCATGGACGTGCACGCGCAGTCCGTGCGCCGCAACGAAATCTACGGGCAGATCACCTTCTTCGAGGACAACCCGAACCGCCGCGCCTACTGCGAGCCGACGCTGGGCGAGGAAATGTCCGTGCCCGGCAACTACTACAGCAACGAGCGTGAGTTCGAACGCAACGAGGTGTTCGAATACGACAAGGTCCTGCTGCCCGAGAAGTGTGAGACCCCGGAGGTCCACGCCACGCTCATCTCTCCGACCTGCGAGGAATGGGGCTATGTGGTCCACGAGTGCAAAAACTGCGGCTATACCTGGACGGACAGCTATTTCCCGCCCCAGCACACGCCGGGCGACTGGGAGATCCTGACGCCCGCCGACGAGACGCATGAGGGCGTGCGGGAAAAGCACTGCACGGTCTGCGGCGAGCTGCTGGCGCACGAGACCTACGCCTATGAGCCGCCCGAGCCGGTCTATACCGAGGAGATCGTCACCGTCCGCGGCGCCGACACCACCGAGACCCTGGGCGTCGTCTTCCGCGGCAGCGCCAAGGCCATGCACGCCCAGGAGGCGACCGGCACGCTGATCTGGCGTTCCGAGGATCCGGAGATCGCAAGCGTCGATCCGGACGGCACGGTCCACGGCCTGCAGCGCGGCGAGACCCTCGTCCGTTATGATTCCGCGGACGGCCTGTACCACGGCGTCTGCCAGGTCTCGGTCTACTACAGCTTCTGGCAGTGGTTTCTGATCGTGTTCTGCTTCGGCTGGCTCTGGTACGTGTAAAGCCCTTCCCGGCGGGCCTGTTTGCCCGGCCTTTGTCAAAACGGAGAAAGCCCCCGCGGAAATGCAGTGCATTTCCGCGGGGGTCTTTCTATTGTCAGTCTTTTGCTTCTTTTCTTACCAGGGGATGGTGAATTTATGAACGGCGAAGCGGGAGATCATGTTGCCGTCCTTGCCGTCGATCGTACCGCTTCCGTCCACGTCGACCGCCAGAAGCGCCAGCGGGTTGGTGATCGAGAACTTATGCACCGCGTACCGGCTGACCATGTTGCCGTCCTTGCCGTCCACCACGCCGTCCAGATTCGCGTCGCCCCGGAAGACAAGCGCGACGGTGAGATCCGCCTCGACCGTGACCGTGAAGCTGTGCACGCCGTTGCCGTCGGTGCTGCAGGGCACGACCGCGTAGGATTCGGTGCCGTCCGCCGCGACCGACTTGATCGCCGCGATGACCGCCTGATCGTTCGGGGTGGAAACCGTGAAGCTGACTTCGCCGCTGAAGCGTCCGTCTTCGTCGATGCCTTCGACCGTCGCTTTGCCCTTCGTGTAGTCCTCAATCGTGATCGCATAGCCCTCGGGCGCCTCGCCATAGGGCACCCAGGTGATGTGTCCGCCGTAGTCCTGGCGGACCTCCTCGGTCCAGCTCGGATCATTGGACGGGTAGTAAGCCGTGGCGGTAACGCCGGAGAAGGCGTTGCCGTTAATCGCAGGTGCTACTCCTTCAAAACGGAGCTCTGTTAAGCAGTTGCATGCTCCAAATGCCATGCTTCCAATGCTTGTAACGCTTTTCCCAATTGATATGTGCATCAGGTTGTAGCAGTCGTAAAAGACATAGTCGCCTATATTAACTACTTTGTCGGGGATTGTAATGTTCCTTAGATTTCTGCAATAGGTGAAAGCTCCATCTCCAATACTATGTACACTATCCGCAATCTTAATATAATCTATTTGCTCACAGCTACTAAACGCGCTCTTGCCGATGCTTGTTACTCCGAAGGGGACCTCGTATGCGCCACCCCTGCCGTTGGGGAATGTATGAAGCAGACTCCCATTCTTTGAGAAAAGTATGCCGTCTTTGCTCTGATAGTACGAGTTATTATTAGAGACCTTAATCTCCGTCATACTGCTACAGCCTTCGAAGGCGCCCGAACCAATATATTCAACGCTGTCTGGAATCTGAATCATCGTCAAGCTTAAACAAAAATAGAATGCGCCAATATCGATTGTCTTCAAACCTTCGGAGAGGGAAACGCTCGACAAAGAAGTACAGGCAGCAAATGCACTTGGTTTGATTATTTTAACGCTATCCGGGATTATAGCGCTCGTCATATTTGCGCAGTTCCGAAAGCTTTCATTTCCAATATCAGTAGCGCCGTCCAAAATGACGAGGGAGCGGATCTGATTCAAATAGCCACCCCAGTCGTTAAAGTTGTTGACGCCATAGTAGTCCCACATGTCCCCAGTGCCGGTGATGGTCAGCAGACCGTCGCTGTCCAGCGTCCAGGTCAGATCATCGCCGCATTGGCCGGAAGCAATGGTTGTCGGCTCCGGTTCATATGCCACCCAGGTAATCGTGCCGCCATAGTTTTGACAGACGTCCTCCGTCCAAGTCGTGTCATCGGCCGGGTAGTAGGCTGTGGCAGTGACATTTTCAAAGCAGTTTTCACCAAGAGCCGGCGCAGAGCCGAGGAAGGTAATACTTGCCAAGCTGGTGCAGTAGGAGAAGGCCGCGCCACCTATACTTGTCACACCGTTGGAAATTGAGATGCTCGTCAGGCTGCTGCAACCGGCAAAGGTAAAGTCGCCGATGCTGGGCACACCGTCAGGGATTGTAATGCTCGTCAGGCTGGTGCAGCCAACAAAAGCCCACGTACCAATACTCATCAAGCTATCAGGAAGCGTAATGCTCGTCAAACTACTGCAGTAGGAAAAGGCGAAGTCTCCAATATTCGTCACACCCGACGGCAGCGCAATGCACGTAAGACCCCTGCATTCTTGAAAGGCACAGTTGCTAATGCTCATCACGCTGGAAGGAAGCTTGTATTCCTCGGTCTTTCCTCCGGGGCAGCAGAGTAGTCTCGTACCATCCTTGGATAACAATACGCCATCTATGCTTTGAAACGATTGATTATTTGGATCAACAACGATATCAGCCAAACTGCTACAGCCGGTAAAAGCCCTTATGCCAATGCTCATCAAGCTATCGGGAAGCGTAATACTCGTCAAATTACTGCACCAGGAAAACGCATACTCACCAATGCTCGTCAAGCTATCGGGCAACGTAATGCTTGTCAAGCTGCTGCAACCAGAAAAAGCATCGTCACCAATCCTCGTCAAGCTATCGGGCAACGTAATGCTCGGCAGATTGCTGCACCAAGAAAAGGCACCGTTACCAATGCTCGTCAAGCTATCGGGCAACGTAATGCTCGACAAGCTGCTGCACAAATAAAAGGCATCGTCGCCAATGCTCGTCAAGCTATCGGACAGAGTAATACTTGTCAGATTGCTGCACCAGCCGAAAGTGCTGTTGCCAATGCTCGTTAAGCTATCGGGAAGAGTAACGCTCGTCAGGCTACTACAGTCGGAAAAAGCCGAGTCGCCTATGCTCGTCGCACCTTCATAGATTTCGACAGCAAGGATGCTCTCACGGTGCGCATACCAAGGGGAATTGTTCGAAGCGTAATTATACATATCCCCGGTGCCGGTGATGGTCAGCGTGCCCTGATCATCCAGCGTCCAATACAGGTTATCGCCGCACTGGCCGGAGGCAACAGTTTCCGGACCGTCTGTATATGGCACCCAGGTGATCGTGCCGCCGTAGTCCTGCCTCACGTCCTCGGTCCAGCTCGGGTCGCCAGCGGGGTAGTAGGCTGTGGCGGTAATGACCCAAAAACAGTCCTCGTCAAAAGCTGGTGCTGATCCCCTAAAGATAAGTTTAGTCAATCTTGAGCAACCCCCAAAAGCTACTTCGCCTATGCTTGTTACGTTGTTAGGGATTGTCAACGATGATAGACTATTACATTCAAAAAAGCATCGGTTACCTATGCTCGTCACACTGTCCGGGAGCGACACGCTAGAAATATCAGCACAACCTTTAAAAGCATAATCACAAATAGAGGCTACTCCATCTGGAACCGCAGCATCACCTTTTTTCCCTCCGGGGAAACAGAGAATTTCCGTTCCATCCTTTGTGAGCAGCATACCTTCTCTACTCACATAATTATTGTTGCCATTTTCGACGTTAATCTCTAGTAAATTTTTACAGTTTGAAAAAGCGCCGAAGCCAATATTCGTCACGCCATCTGGAATTGTCACCGAAATAAGGCTGCTACAGCCATAGAAAGCAACTTCACCGATATAAGTTACATTATCCGGTATAATTATTTCTTTCAGAGAGCTGCAATCAAGGAAGGCAGCAGGGCAGATAATTGTAACATTGTCAGGTATTTTAATGGATGCCAATGCCGAGCAACCATAGAAAACGTAAGAATCGATCCATGTAATGTTGTCTGGAATTGTCACGCTATTTAGGTTCTCACAACGATAGAAAGCATAGCCACCGATGCTTATTACGCTGGCGGGAATCAAGATGCTTGTCAGTTTGAAGCAGTCGTTGAATGCGCAACGGCCAATTATCGTCACTCCATCTGAAATGTCCACACTCGTTAGGCTTTCAAAGTTGGAGAATGCATAGTCGCCAATGCTTGTTACCCCCTCACAAATGACAGCTGCTCGGATGCTTTTGCGGTACCACGACCACGGCGCTGATTCGCTCTCGAAATTCCACATCTCACCGGTTCCGCTGATGGTCAGCGTGCCCGCGTCGTCCAGTGTCCAGATCAGATTCTCGCCGCACTGGCCGGAGGCAATATACGGCTCCGGCGTGGGCTCCGGGGTCGGCTCGGGCGTCGGTTCCGGCGTCGGCTCGGGCGTCGGTTCCGGCGTCGGCTCGGGCGTCGGTTCCGGTGTCGGTTCCGGCGTGGGTTCCGGTGTCGGCTCCGGCGTGGGTTCCGGTGTCGGCTCCGGCGTGGGTTCAGGCGTCGGCTCCGGCGTGGGTTCAGGCGTCGGCTCCGGCGTGGGTTCAGGTGTATAAGCTATCCAAGTGATCGTTCCGCCGTAGTCCTGCATTACGGCCTCTGTCCAACTTGAGTCGTCGGCGGGATAAAAGGCATTGGAGGAGACGTTCTCAAAGCAATTATCCCCAAAGCTCGGCGCTTTACCAAGGAATTGGATCTTCTCCATAGCCGAGCAGCCGGAAAAGCAGGCTTTTTGAATCGCTGTTATGCCGGAGCCAACAGTTACGTACTGGATCATGTTCATGCTGAAAAACATGTAAGTTCCTAGTGATGTAACGCCGTCGCTGATGTAAAGATCTGTGATCTCGTCGCGGTAGTCGTAAAAGCCGGGATACGCGGCGGGAAAATCCCAGGTCGGGCCCGTCCCTTTAATGTAAAGTGTGCCGTTTTCGTCCATTTCCCAGATCACGTTATCGCCGCATTCGCCGCTGGCGACAGATTCGCCGTTTTGCCCATCAGAGGACGGCAAGATGATCCTGATCTCCCCGGCGTAGGCCGCGGGGAGCATCGACAGCAGCAGCGTGAGGGTCAGCAAAATGCTCAGCAGTTTTTTGCCCATGATGATTCCTCCCGATCCGCCGCCATTTTTCAAAAGCGGCGGATGATTATTATCCAAATTTTATCATACCACAAGCCGGACGCGCGCACAAGAAAAAACCGCCTTCCCAAAACGGGAAAGCGGTTTCGTTTCGCAATCAATCGAGCACGTAGGGCAGGAGAGCGATCTGACGGGAACGCTTGATCGCCTCGGTCAGCTCGCGCTGGTGCATGGCGCACACGCCGGTCGTGCGGCGGGGCAGGATCTTGCCGCGCTCGGACAGGTAACGGCGGAGCTTCGCGGTGTCCTTGTAGTCGATGAACGTGGCCTTGTCCACGCAGAACTGGCAAACCTTGCGGCGTTTGCGGTTCTTGGGGTTGTTCTTATCGAAAGCCAAAGCGGTATCCTCCTTAAATAGTATCAATAGTGCCGGTTGCAGAGTCGTTTCACATCGTTTTTGACGCAGCTTTGCCGCGGCAAAAACACCCTGAGGCGAGCGGCGCGAGCCCTCGCGCCGACCAAACGAGGCTTGTCCCCCGTAAGCCGAGTGCGATGAGCGCGAGCCCTCGATTGTGAAACGGAGTTTCGCAATCGATCAAATCAGAACGGCAGCTCGCCGTCGTCATCGCCCAGGTCGGTGAAGGGAGAGGGCGCGGGATTGACCGTGCGCGGAGCATCATAGCTGTTCCGGCCGTCGTTTCCGCCGCTCCGATTCGACTCGTAAGCGTTGGCGCGGGGCGCCTCATAGTTTCCGTCGCTGCTGTCGCGGCGGCTTTCGCCGAAGTACACGTTGTCCACGTTGATCTCCCAGCTGGTGCGGTTGTTGCCGTCGCGGTCCTGCCATTTGCGGGACTGCAGGCGGCCGGAAACCACTGCCATGCTGCCTTTGCGGAAATACTTGTTGACGAACTCGGCGGTAGAACGCCAGGCGGAGCAGTCGATGAAATCGGTCTGCCGCTCGCCGCCGTCGCGGCCGCCGAAATCGCGGTCAACGGCAACGGTGAACGAAGCCACCGGCGTCTGGCTCTGGGTGTATCTGAGCTCGGGATCCCGGGTCAGACGGCCCATAATGACAATGTGGTTCAGCATAACGGCCGCTCCTTACTCTGCACGCAGGGTGATCAGGCGGCGCATGATGCCGTCGGTGATACCGAGGATACGGTCCAGCTCGGCGGGGAACTCGGGGCCGCTCGTGAACTTCATCAGCACATAGACGCCTTCGGAAATGTAGTTGATCTCGTAAGCGAGCTTGCGCTTACCCATCTCCTCCAGTTCCTCGAGCGTACCATTTGCTTCCACAAGTGCCTTGAACTTCTCAACGATCGCGGAAGTCTCTTCCTCGCTCAGGTTGGGGTTGATGATGTACATCACTTCGTACTTTTCGCTTGCTTTTGCCATGGTTGCACCTCCTTCTGGTCATTTGGCCCCCGGTCGCTGCCGGGAGCAAGGAAAGCTCTGCCCATACGGACAGGCCATATCATTATATCGGGTTTTCCCGGATTGTCAAGAGCTTTTTTACAGCTTTTTCAGGCTTTTTGCGTCCTTCGCCTTGACGAAATAGTGCCGCGCGATCCAGCGCGAGAGGCCGTCCAGGCCGGGATAGAACAGGCGCTCGCTCATGTTGAGCTGGTCGAGCATATCGCGCACGCGCCAGCGGAGCCGGCGGTCGATGACATATTTGACGGTGTTCTGCGTACAGCGGTCGAGGAAGCCCTCCACGTCCTCCATATCCATCGGGATGACGGAGAAGAAGGAATACTGGTTGACGATGCGCGAGTCGATGCTCTGCGGCTCGATCACGACCATCGCATGGTCGCCCATGTCGCGGTCGTAGGCGGCGATGTCCGCCGCGGCCTGACCCAGCATGTCGACGGAGAAGACCTCCGCCTTGTTTTTCTCCATGATCTCCTGGTAGCGCGGCGGCAGCAGGGCGTGCAGCTCCTTGATGTCCATGCGCCAGACCATGCAGTCGTGCTGGTCCATGCGCTCCATGTTCTCCTCGCTGACGGCAAAGTGCAGCGCCACCAGCGCCGACTGCGTCCAGTCCAGCAGACGCGTGGGCAGGCCGTGGTGCTGGCCGAGGAACATCTGCCGCCAGACCGACTGTGCGATCGTCGGGTCCTCCATCACGGCGTATTTGGCGAAATTCTTCAGGATGGCCGGCTCGAGCGTCCGCTGCAGATCCTTGCAGTTGCGCCGGAGACTGGTGACCATCGAGAACTTCGCGTTGGCCATGCCGCGGTAGACATAGAGGCTGCGGTTGCGGTCCAGATCCGGCCGGTAGGGCTGATCCGACAGCAGCGGGATCAGATCCTCGACTTCTTCGATTCGGATTTCTTTGATCATTGCCATCACGCTTTCTGTCTTTTATATGAAAAGTATATCACGCCGCGTCAAGAGGGCGAAAAAGAGCGCCCGGGTTCCCCCGGGCGCTTTCGATCTGTTTGGGATCAGGCTCTGTTCTTTTTCTTCTTCCGCGCGATCAGCAGCAGGGCCATCGCCGCGGAGGACGCCGCCATCAGGGCGATCCAGAGACCGAGATCGGCCTCGTCGCCGGTCTTCGGCGTATTCCCGCCGCCACCGCCGCCGGACCCGGTCCAGACCAGGAGCAGCGGGGACATGCCCTTCACGGTAAAGCTCAGCGTGCTGCCGTTCTTCGTGACCGTGGGCATTTCGCCCTCGCCGGCTTTATGGCCGTTGCAGTCCTCGCCGAAGAGGTGCAGCACCACGAAGCGGTCGGTCGTCGCCGAGCCGCTGGGGATCGCCAGGCTGACCTTCACGCCCTTGGTCGGGAACAGGTCGGCGTCCAGCGGCAGCCACTCGCTGCCGTTGTAGTATTCGACCTTCAGCTCATAGAGCTTGTTGCCCTTGACCGTGGTGGTGCCGAGACGGCGCTTCACGGTGTTGAGCATCGCGGTCTTCATCGCGTCCACGGTGGCGTACTTGGTCTTCAGCGCCTCGGGGACCGCCGCGTTTTCGGTGACGGTGACCCGCAGCTCGAACCAGTGCGCATAGAGCGTGGTGCTCTCGGTCAGGATGTCGCCCTCAAAGACCTGCATGCCGCCGTCCTTCTCGTCGAACCAGCCGCCGAAAATGTAACCGTCACGCTCCTGCGGGGTGGGCAGAGCGGGAACGCTGCCGTCCGTGTTGGCCTTCAGCTTGGTCACGGAGACCTTGCCGCCGTTGGCGTCCAGCGTGATAGTGATCTGCTCGTCGACGGGCGCGACCGTCTCGCTGGGCTCCGGCTCTTCCTCGCCGGTCCAGACCAGCAGCAGCGGGGACGTGCCCTTGATCGTAAAGCTCAGCGTCGTGCCGTCCTTGGTCACGGCGGGCATTTCGGCGTTGCCGGCCTTATGGCCGTTGCAGTCCTCGCCGAAAAGGTGCAGCGCGGTGAATTCATCGTCCGGCGAGGAGCCTGCCGGGATCTCCATCGTGCAGAGCACGCCTTCCTTCGGGAAGGCGTCCGCCGTCACGGGCGCCCAGCCGCTTCCGTCGTTGATCTCGACCGTGAGCTCGTAGAGCTTGTCGCCCTTGAAGCTGTCAACGCCCAGCGACTTCTTCACGGTGGCGAGCAGCGCGGACTTCATCGCGGCCACACTGCTGTACTTGGTCTTCAGCGCCTCGGGGACCACCACGTCCTCGCTGACGACGACGCGGTACTTCGTGGGCTCGGGGGTCGGCTCCGGCGTGGGCTCCGGCGTCGGTTCAGGCGTCGGTTCGGGCGTAGGCTCCGGCGTAGGCTCCGGCGTGGGCTCCGGTGTGGGCTCCGGCGTCGGTTCAGGCGTCGGTTCGGGGGTCGGTTCGGGGGTCGGCTCGGCGGTCGGCTCGGGCGTGGGTTCCGGGGTCGGCTCGGGCTCGTCGCCCTCCGCCATGATCTCGCTGTTCTGCGTGTTGCGCAGCTGCAGCGTCTCATCGGAGATCTCGACCGCGCAGCTGAGGTCGATCCTGTCGCCGACCTTGACGCGCCAGACGCCCTCGGTCGTCTTGTCGAGGACCGCTTTGTAGAGACGGATCGTTTCGCCTTCGCTGTCCTTCAGAAGGATGTCCGGATTGCTGTACTTGCCGTTATCATCCTGGATTTCCGTCACTTCGAGGCCGCTCAGCTTCACATAGGTGCAGACGTTCTCCGGCTTCAGCTCGCCGATCGTCGTTTCCTTTGCCTCCAGAGTCAGGCCCGAGGATTTCTCGCTGCTTGCCTCGCTCAGCTCCGGCAGCCCGTTATTGGTCGCGCGCTTGCCGCCCGCGATCAGCGTATCGCCCAGGCTCACGCCGGCAGGCGCTTCCTTGAAGAGCAGGCAGATGCCGCCGGTCTCGTCCTGGATAAAGGCGGTGCTGCCGCTGAGCATCGTCACGACGCCCTTGACCGTGAACTCAGCGCCGGTCTCTCCCGCCAGCGCCTCGGCGATCGTGCTGGTCTCCGGCTCGGCGGGGATCTCCTCCTTGAAGAAGCGGAAGCGGAAGCTGTCCGCTTCTTCGGCGTTCATCGCGCCGACGGTGAAGCAGCCGTCCTGGTATACGAGATACAGCGGCTTTCCGTCGACCGTCGCCTTATCGTTCTTGAGGAACTTGTCTTCCGCCGCCTGTTCGGACGGGCTTTCCGTAAGGAACAGCGTATTGTCGCCGGCCTGCTCGACAAACTTCAGGTCGCTGCCGTCGGTGAACAGGAACTTCCCTTCTGTGTCGGCAAAGCTGAGTTTCCCGTCTTCGTTCACCGCCACGCTCAGGATCGCCGCGTCCTTGGAGACGTTCAGCTTTCCGTCTTCGGCGATCGCCGCGTCAAGCGCGGAGAGCGAAATCCTGCCGGCTTCGTCGGCGGCTTCTTTCGCCGCGGCGAGCTTGTTCTCCTTCGGATAGAAGATGACGACCTTGTCGCCCGTTTTCAGGCTGTCGGCCGGGATAAAGGCGACCGTGTCCGGCGTCGTCTCCTCTCCCTCCGTCAGCGTGATATGCTCGTCGGGATCGTCTCCGGTCAGCTTCCAGAAGCTCAGCGACTCGCCGGCGATCTCGCCCTCGATCGACGGGACGGCAAGCCAGCAGCCGGAATCGACGCCCAGATAGCGGCCCGTCTCCACGGCCTTCAGGTAGCCCTTGTCCAGCGTCCAGGCCGTCTCGGCGCCGCTCGCCAGCAGGCCGCCCTCTTCCTCGCCGGGATTCAGATAGCCGTTGGCGCTGCTGATGGTGAAACCGCCCTCTGCGGCCTTGATCGTCCAGCCGAAAGATGCCTCGTCCGCCTGCAGCCTTCCGTCTTCGGAAACGGAGGCCTCGGCAGCCGCCGGCGCTTTTCCCGTCGCCGCGTTCGGCAGGAGCCAGATCTTGCCGTCTCTGGACATTGTGATCGCCACGATGTCCTCGGCGCTGACGTCCTCCGGCGCGACCTTCTCCCAGCGCGCGCTGTCATCCGCCGAGAAGGCGGCCGGCATCAGGGAAAACAGCATGCCGAGCAGCAGCACCAGGGACAGGAACTTGCTCATTCTCTTTCTCATATCAGAGACCCTCCTTCAATCGGAGCCGCGATTTATGTAAACTCAATCACGCAAATATACATCATATATTATAACAGGCGCTTTCGCATTTGTCAGCCGAAACCGGCAAAAAAAGTCGTGGAAGTTCATAGAAATTTTTGCACTTTTTTTATGAAAAGCGCCAAAAATTCAAAATCCCGAAAAATTAAGATTTTAAGCGGGTTTTTCGGTCTTTTTCTTGTCATCTTTATGTCTCTTTTTTGTAACTTTTTGGGGCAAAACGCAGGGTCATCTCCGGGAGGGGCCCATCCAGGAAAACCGCGCAAAACCGCACCCGGGAGGTAGCCTCCCGGGTGCGGTTCGATCGTTCAGCGCGTCGCGGGCTCGAGCAGCGTCAGGCGCTTTTCATCGCAGTCGATCTCATAGCGCAGGCCGAGCGGGAACAGCCCGATCGGATAGCTGTGGCCGACGTTGACGTTGTAGAGGATCGGCAGCTCCGGCCGCCCGGCTTCCAAGCCGACGACCCGGCGCAGCTCCTCCTTGTAGCTCTCGAACTTGTCCTCCGCGGCGGGCTTGCCGAAGACGATGCCGTTGATGCGGTTCAAAATACCCTGCGCCATCAGGCCGCGCAGGTTCCAGCGCAGCAGATCCTCGGGCATGTCCACCTCGCTGGTCTCCAGCAGCAGGAGTTTTCCTTCCCATGCCTCCGGCTTTGGCCAGATCTCGCTGCCCATCAACTCAACGAACACGTCCAGGCAGCCGCCGAGCAGCTCGCCCTCGGCCTTTCCGCTGCCCTGCAGGATCTCGTAGCCGGTGTTCTCCCTGCGCGGGCGCGGGACGTTCATGTTTTTCTCTGCCCACAGCACCTTTTCCTTTTCAAAGGCGCAGAATGTGCTGCAGGGGATGTCCAGCCTCGGCTGCGGAGCAAAGATCGTCTGTTCCATCATCGCGCGCGAATACTCGTTGATCGACACGTATTCGGCCAGATCGCACATGACAGACAGGCCGTAGTAGGATACGAGCCCGGCCTTCTGCATCATGAAATGGTTGCTCGTGGTGTCGGAAAAGCCGGTAAATATCTTGGGGTTGTCCCGCAGAACATCGAAGTCGATATAGGGCAGCAGGCGGATCGTGTCGTCCCCGCCGATGGCGCAGAAGACTGCCCGGATCGCGGGGTCGCGGAAAGCGTCCATCAGATCCTGCGCGCGGGCCTCGGGATGGCGGTAAACATAGTCCCTGCCTCGCAATGCATTCGGCATCGCCTGGACGCGAAGGCCATAGTCCCGCTCCAGGCGCTCCTTGGCGAGATAATACTTGTGGATGAGCTCCGGTTCGCCCAGCGAGCCGCTGGAGAGCGATACGACGGCGACCTTGTCGCCTGGTGAAAGATGTTTCG
>CAMZIX010000017.1 GCA_947307375.1 uncultured Clostridia bacterium
GGTGCATCGTATCTATATGAGCGATTTTGCCGGCATCTCCGTACCGAAGCTTAAAAATCTGTTTTTCCAAAAAGCGCAGCTCTCGTCTGCTCGAGTCGCATTATACGTGCCGAAGGGTAAAAAAGCAAGCCTTTTTTTCGCATTTTTTCAGCTTCGTCGCTTGCAACGAAAATGCACCCTCTGCGCGCGCCGCTTTTCTGTCATTCTGCCCGAGGGAAAAGCTCGGATGCAATCTTTTGTTGACAGGCTGTTATTCCTCCTGTACAATACGGTTAAATAATTCAAAAATTTAAAGGAATGGAAAGGAGGCGCGGTCATGGACCTCTTTACGAAAGTCGAACGCTTCACGCTGGCCGACGAATACCGGCAGAAGGGGATCTACCCCTATTTCCACGCGCTGGAATCGCGGCAGGACACCGAAGTCGTCATGGAGGGCAAGCGCCGCATCATGCTCGGCTCCAACAACTACCTCGGCCTGACGACCGAGCCCTCGGTCATCGAAGCCGGCATCCGCGCCTTTGAACAATTCGGCAGCGGCTGCAGCGGCTCGCGCTTCCTCAACGGCACGCTGGAGATGCACCTCGAACTGGAAAAGGAGCTGGCCGCCTTCGTGCACAAGGAGGGCGCGGTGACCTTCTCCACCGGCTTCCAGTCCAACCTCGGCATCATCAGCGCGCTCGTCGGCCGCGGGGACTATGTGATCTGCGACCGCGAGAACCATGCCAGCATCTACGACGGCTGCAAGCTCAGCTACGGCAAGATGCTGCGCTACAAGCACAACGACATGGCCGAGCTCGAGAGCATCCTCAGCCGCATCCCCGAGGAGGCCGGCCGCCTGATCGTCACGGACGGCGTGTTTTCGATGGGCGGAGACATCGCCGACCTGCCGACGATCTGCCGTCTGGCGGAGCGCTACGGCGCGCGCGTCATGGTGGACGACGCCCACGGCCTCGGCGTGATCGGCGAGGGCGGCCGCGGCACGGCCAGCTACTTTGGCCTGGAGGACAAGGTGGACGTCATCATGGGCACCTTCTCCAAGTCCCTGGCGAGCCTCGGCGGCTATATGGCGGCCTCGGAAAAAGTCTGCGACTATGTGCGGCATAATTCGCGGCCCTTCATCTTCTCGGCCTCGATCCCGCCCTCCGCCTGCGCGACGGCGCTGGCCGCGCTGCGGCATCTGGAGGCGCATCCGGAGCTGCCGGAGCGCCTGCGCGCGCTGGCGGCGCATGCGCGGACCGGCCTCAAGGCCGCGGGCCTGCATGTGCGCGAGTCCGAGACGCCGATCGTCCCGATCTACACCTTCGACGCGGAGCACACGCTGCGCAAGGCCAAGGAGGCCTACGACGCCGGGGTCTACGTCAACCCCGTGCTGCCGCCCGCCACGCCGCCGACCGAATGCCTGCTGCGCACGAGCTATATGGCGACGCTGACCGAGCCGCTGATCGACGAGGCGGTGGAGATCCTCGCCCGGGTGCTGAAGGACTGAAAAAACACATAACAAAAAGAGCCTTCCCTGCCGGGAAGGCTCTTTTGCGCTCTGCGCGTCAAGCGAAGGCGCCGAGGATCAGGTCGCCGCTGGTCGTGTCGACCTCGACCGTGGGGCAGCCCTTGCCACCCTGCTCCAGGCGGCCGCGCATGTCGCCGGAGGCGGTGTCGTAATCCAGGTCGATCGCGCCGGGCGCGTCCAGATATACGTCGCCGGAGGTCGTCTCGATCTCGATGCGCTGGCCGTCGCGCGTATCCGCCAGGTTCAGCCGGACGCTGCCGCTGGTCGCGCCGATCGTCACGTCGCAGCCCGCGGGAACGCCCTCGCAGCGGATGCTGCCGCTGGTGCTGCCGAGCTCAATCTTCTTCGCCTCGGCGCGGAAGGCGATATTCCCGCTGGTCGAGTTGGCTTTCAGCTTGTCACAGACGCAGCCCTCGGCGCGCAGATCGCCGCTGGTGCCGCCGAGCGCCAGCTCGCGGCATTCACAGCCCTGCAGCTCGACCGAGCCGCTGGTCGAAGCGGCGTCCAGCCTGTCGCAGCGGCAGTCAAACAGATGCGCGTTGCCGCTGGTCACGACGGCGTTGAGCGTTTTCTCCGCCGTCAGGCCGCGCAGCTCGAGATCGGCCGAGGTCGCGGCGACCGTGAGATCCTCCGCCGTCCAGCCGGCGGGGACGGTCAGCACCAGATCCTTGCCGGGCATCTTGGTCTGCAGCGCCGAGCAGAAGCGGATCGACAGGATGCCCTTGTCCAGCTTCCAGCAGAGCTTCTGTTCGTCCTTCAGGGGCTTCTCGCAGCTTTCCTTCAGCGTGATCCGATCCCCGCCGCCGCGCTGCAGCTTCACCGTGCCGTCGATCCAGCCCAGGTCGATGCTCCGGACCTCGTCGGGGGAGAAGCTCTCCTCGCCCGTCCGGCACACGGTATAGCCCTTCAGCTCTCCGTGGCCGGCGGAGATCACGTTCATATCAAGGCTCGCGTTGCTCCAGATGTCCTGGAGGCTCCCGCCGCGCAGCAGGGACACGGCGATCAGCGCCATGCCGACGATCAGCAGGAAAAGCGCCACGAGCAGCGCCGTTTTCACACCATTCTTCATTCCGATACCCCTTTCTTATTTCACAAGCAGCTTTTTGCAGCCGCGCCAGACCGCCCTGCACAGCATGGCGAGACCGCGGACGATCACGCCCATCAGAAGCGCGCCGAGGATCAGCAGCGCAACGCCGCAGAGAATCGCGCCGAGCGCCGCCAGGAACGGCAGCGTCACCATGCCGAGCAGCTTGCCGACGCCGACGCCGACCAGCGCGATGCCGACGGCGGGGAGCACGACGCCGAGGCTGATCCCGACGGCCCAGAAGCTGATCAGCAGCGACAGCAGCACCGCGAAGGCCGAAAGCAGCAGCGGCAGCCACAGCGGCGCGCCCAGCACCAGCAGCACGATCGTCAGCGCCGAGGGCTTTCCCTCTGCCCGGACGCGGTTTTTCACCAGCGTCGCCATCGGGATCTCCGCCAGCAGCTCCTCCGCGACCGTTTCCGGCGCGCCGAGATGCTCGATGACCTGCTCTTCGCTCATGCCGTCCTCCAGCATGTCGTCGAACAGCTCTTCATAATAGGCCAGCTGCGCTTCCCGTTCCTCGTCGGGCATCAGCGCCAGACATTCCCGGAGTTTCTCCAGATATTCAGCTCTTGTCATGCTCCAACCCTCCCCGGATATATTCATACATGGCGGCGAGCTCATCCCAGTCCGCCGCGAAGCTCTCCAGCTGCCGCCGCCCGGCGTCCGTCATATGGTAAAATTTTCGAAGTCTCCCGCTGTGCTCGACGGAATACACCGTCAGCGCCCCGGAAGCCTCCAGGCGCCGCAGGATCGGATACAGCGTCGATTCCGTCATCGGAACGAAGCCGCTCAGGTCCCGCACGATCTGATAGCCGTAGGAATCCCCGCGCGCCAGCGCCGCCAGCACACAGTTTTCCAGCAGACCGCGCCGCATCTGTGCATCCAACATGGGAATACCCCCTTTCGCGTAGTACTATACACCGCATAGTATTGTGTGTCAAGGGGTATTTTTGAAAAAATCGAGAAAAAAAGAAAGCCCCTCCCGCAGGACGCGGGAGGGGAGTCGTTTTACCACTTGTTTTCGACTTTTTCGGCGAAGCCGGGGAAGTCCCGGATATCGATCGGCGTGCCGTCGTCCAGGATCGCGGTGCCGGTGAAGAAGCCGAAGACCTGGTGCTGGTCGGATTTGATCAGCTTGAGGTCGGTGCAGGAGGCGCGGTCGAGCACGGGGCGGAAGTCCATCGTGAAGCGCCCGTTGTCCGAGCTGAAGCGCCAGGGGGAGAGAAAATCGGTCTCGTCGCCCGGGATGTGGAACTGCACGTGGTTGAGCTTGTGGGCCTTGCCGTTATAGAACAGCATGTTTTCGGTGGCCTGCTCGGTGTTGCCGAAGCCGTAGCCGATGTTGAAGCCGAAGGGCACGCCGTCGACCTCGCCGGAGGCGGAGCCCCAGTACCAGGTGTTGTGGTAGGTCCACACGCCGCGGCCCCAGTCGAGCACGGCGAAGCTGTCGGCGGGATCGAAGGTGTAGACGCGCTCGCCGTAGCGCACCTGGCCGCAGGCGCGCAGGCAGTTGATCTTCTGGTTGAAGTAGAAGTGGCCCGGCTTGTCGAAGGGCGTGGCGATCACCATGCTCTCCTCCGGCTCGTCGGTCAGTTCGATCTCGGCCGAGAGCGAGCCCAGCGGGCCGAAGTCCTTCATGTTCGCGGTGAGCACGCGGCGGCCGTGACCGTCGTTTTCAAAGGAGAGGCTGTGCTCCTTGCCGCCGTGGCGCACGCTGCCGGCGGCGGAGCTCTCCGGCAGATGTACCTTGCCGAAGGGAAATACGCTCATCTGGCTCTTGGTGATCTCCCAGCCCTCCTCGAAGTCCAGCAGGGAGACGGAGTCCATGCCCATGTAGCTGTTGTCGGCGATGGTCAGGGCCAGGGCGAAGCGCCCGTTGTTGATCAGATAGTAGTCCCATTCCTTGATGCGGCTCTTGCCGGCGCGGATGTCCGAGCGGCGGTAAACGGGCAGCAGTTTTTTGGCGTAGCCCGGCTCGGTCAGATTGCCCTGCCTGTCCAGCAGCGGCATGGCTCTGGTGATCTCGTGCTGCATGTCCGGCCTCCTTTATTTTTTCTGCAGGCGGATATCCCGGCCCACGAAGGGCAGGCGCAGGAATTCGCCCTTGATGCGCGAGCAGATCTGCGGCGTGTATTTGCGCTGCAGCTCCTCGTCCGTGCAGTTGGTGCTGATGATCATCTTTTTCCCGGCGTTGAGGCGGCTGTTGATGAGCGTGTAGAGGGCGCTGGTCGTGACGGAGGTGACCATCTCGGTGCCCAGGTCGTCCAGGATCATCAGGTCGCAGTCCAGCATCCGGCGCACGCGGGCCGCGGCGGCCTCCGCCGTCTCCGGATCGCGGGCGAATTTCTGGGTCTCAAAGGCCTCGAGCGCCGCGGCGGCGGAGTCGTAGCAGACGGAATAGCCCTTGTCGGCCACGACGCGGGCGATGCAGGCGGACAGATAGGTCTTGCCGAGGCCGGTGCCGCCCTGGAAGAGCAGGTTGGAGCTGACCGCGGGGAAGCTGTCGGCGAACTTGCGGCACTGCGCGAAGATGCGCTCCATCGCGAAGCGCGGAGAGACGGCGGAGCCCTCGAGCGGCTGCTCGTCGTAGAGGCTCAGGTCGAAGCGCTCGAAGCTCTCGTCGCCGTGGCGCAGCAGCGCGCTGAGCTCCTTCGTCAGCGCCCGGTTGTAAAGCTTCTTCAGGCAGCGGCAGGGCTGCCCGTCGACCGTTCCGCTGTCCCGGCAGAGCGGGCAGGAGACGATCTCGTCCAGCCAGTCGAGCGGCAGTCCGAGTCCGGTCAGACGTTCGGCGCGTTCGGCCTGCAGCTCCAGATTGTCGCGCTTGAGCGCCGCGAGCTGTTCGGTCAGATCCGGCGCGCGCGACACGGTCAGGCGCACCAGCTCCGCCATCTGGCGGCGCAGGCGCAGGTCGATCTGTTCGATCTCCGGATCGCGGGCGTAGACCAGGCTCAGCCGGCGCTGCTGCTCGGCGGCGTTGTCCGCGCGCCGCTGCGCCAGCTCCGCCCTGGCCTGGGCCAGCAGTTTTCCGTCGTATGGCATCGGGGGTTCCTCCTCTCGGAATCAGAGCTTGTCCGGAAAGACGTAGTCCTCCGGGGTGACCGGCGTTTGCGCGCCGCTTGCCGCGGGAACGCGGCGGCGGCCGTCGCCGGCCTCGATCTCCGCCGGCGTGAACAGCTTTTTGGCGTGCCAGGAGGCGAGGATCTTGTCCATATAGGCCCAGTGGAGCCGCCCGAGCTTGATGAGCGTCCGGTCATAGGCGACGGCGACCGCGTCGGCATGGAAGCCCATGCCGAGCCAGCGCTCCACGTATTCGCGTTCGGTCTTGCCGAGCTCCCGCCCGCGGATGTTCAGAGCCTCCTTGATTTGGGAGAGCTCTTCCCGCTGCTCATGGCGGAAACGGATATAGTCGTCGGCCTGCTCCAGGGTCAGGATCTCGCGGTTGGCCCAGTCATAGCCCTCCTTTTCCACGCTGCGGGGGGAGGGGACGCTGCCGGGCCGGCGTTCGGCCGCGCGCTCGGCGCAGTAAGTCAACAGCGTGAACAGCACCTCGGCGGGCAGGCCCAGGTGCTTGTACAGCCCGGCCAGCATTTTCATGTCGGCGGGGGAGAGCTTGCGCCCGAAGACCTGCTCTGCCTTGGCGAAGATGGCCTGCAGCTGCGGGTCCTCCTCGGCGAAGCGCCGCAGATCCTCGGCCCGGTAGACCGGCAGCTCGTCCTCCGGCAGCGCCCGCGGAGAAACGGGCGCGGGCGCGGCTTCAAGCAGGCCCATACGGCGCAGCTTTTCGGCGGCTGCTTCGATCTCGCGCGCAGTGCGGCAGAGCGCGCCGGCCGCTCGTTCCGCGTCCAGCCCGCCCGTGCGGACGATATACAGATAAAGAAGGGCCACGTCGCCGTCGTGCGCGGCGATCAGCCGGTCCGCGGCCTCGCCCGGCAGCGGCAGAACAGTCTTGTTGTCAGTCATGGCAGCATCTGGAAGGTCCATTTCCTTAATTTTTACAGAACAAGGCTATTATATCATTAAAATTATCTTGTCGCAATAGGCACAAGCGTGTTATAATGTTTCGAATAATATGCGGAAGTATGTCCGTTTTGAAGGAGAGCCATTTATGATCGAGCTTCTCTCTCCCGCCGGCTCGCCGGAATCTGTGATCGCCGCCGTCCAGAACGGGGCGGATGCGGTCTATCTCGGCCTGGGCGATTTCAACGCCCGCCGCGGAGCCAAAAACTTCACCGACGAGGAGTTCCGCAAGGCCGTGCGCTACTGCCGCGTGCGCGGCTGCAAGGTCTATGTGACGCTGAACACCCTGGTCGGCGACCGGGAGATGCAGGCCGCGGTGGACGCGGCGCGCCTAGCCTCCGACGAGGGCGCGGACGGCCTGATCGTGCAGGATCTCGGCATGGCGTCGGCGATCCGCCGCGCGCTGCCGGATATCCCGCTCCACGCGAGCACCCAGATGAGCATCCATAACCTCGCCGGCGTCGAGGCTGCCGCCGAAATGGGCATGACCCGCGCGGTGCTGGCCCGCGAGCTCAGCCTGGAGCAGATCAAATTCATCACGCAGCACGCCTCCATCGAGACCGAGGTCTTCGTGCACGGCGCGCTCTGCTTCTGCCACTCCGGCCAGTGCTACATGTCCGCGCTGATCGGCCGCCGCAGCGGCAACCGCGGCGCCTGCGCCCAGCCCTGCCGCATGCAGTATTCCCTCGGCGGGCGCATGGACGACTATCCGCTCTCACTGAAGGACAACTGCCTGGTCGACCGCCTGCAGGAGCTGGAGGACGCGGGCGTGGCCTGCCTGAAGATCGAGGGCCGCATGAAGCGCCCGGAATACACCGCCATCGTGACGGAGATCTACGCCAAGGCGCTCAAGGAGCACCGCAAGCCCACGCGCGAGGAAATGAACACGCTGGAGCAGGCCTTTTCCCGCGACGGCTTCACCCAGGGCTATCTCAACGGCGATAAAAAGGATATGTTCGGCGTCCGGGGCGAGCCGGAGCGCGAGACCGAAAAGCTCTTCAACGCCGCCCGCCGCCAGTATGCCGAGGGCGAGGCGCGCCGCGTGCCGGTGCACTTCTATACGGTCTGCCAGACCGATCAGCCGATCAGGGCCATCGCCTTCGACGACGACGGCCACCGCGCGATCGCCGAGGGCCCGGTGCCCGAGGAGGCCAAGCGCCAGGGCCTGACCGAGACCTATCTGACCGACCAGATGATCAAGACCGGCGGCACGCCCTACATGGTGGTGGAAAACCGCGCCAAGGTGGATCGCGGGCTCTTCCTGCCCGCCGCCGCGATCAACGAGCTGCGCCGCAAGCTGATCTCCCAGCTGAGCGAGGCGCGCGCCGAGGCGCCGCACCGCCGCAGCTTCTCCCTGCCGCCGATGCCGCGCGGCACGCAGAGCATCGCCGACCCGAAGCGCATCTACCAGGTGCGCACGGCCGATCAGCTCAGCGAGGAGCTTGCCGAGCTCAAGCCCGATTATCTCTATGTCCCCGCCCTGGTCATGGCGGACGATTATGAGCTCATCCGCCCCTTTGTCGAGCGGGGGACCGTCCCGGTGGCGGTGCTGCCGCGCATCATCACCGACGATCAGCTGCCCATCGTCTACCGGGCGCTGGAAAAGCTCTTCGGCTTCGGCGTGAACGAGGCCCTGATCGGGAACCTCGGCCAGATCGTCCTGGCCCGCCAGGCCGGCATGAAGGTCCGCGGCGATTTCGGGCTCAACATGTTCAATTCCTGGAGCCTGGACGTGCTGCGCGAGGCGGGCTTCCTGTCCGCGACGGCCTCCTTCGAGCTGCGCCTGTCGCAGATCCGCGATCTGCGCAAGCCCCTGCCGGTGGAGGCGATCGTCTACGGCCGCCTGCCGCTGATGATCTCTGACCAATGCGTCATCAAAAACAGCGCCGGCCGCTGCAGCTGCCAGAACCCGGCCCAGATGTCCGACCGCATGGGCTCGGTGTTCCCGGTGGTGCAGGACTTCGGCTGCCGCAACGTGATCTACAACGCGCACAAGCTGTACCTGGCCGACAAGCAGGAGGACGTCTTCGCCGCCGGCCTCTGGGGCGCGCGGCTGATGTTCACCACCGAGACCCCGCGCGAGGTCGTCGAGGTGGCCAAGGGCTATATGGGCCAGTCCAATTACAAGCCGAACGTGCTCACCCGCGGCCTCTATTACCGCGGCGTGGACTGATTTTGATATAAAAGAAGGTTATTCGATTGTCTATCATACTGGCGTCCGCTTCGCCAAGGCGGCGGGAGCTGCTGGAAATGCTGGGCGTCCGCGATCTGAAGATCATCCCCGCGAAAGGGGAGGAGCGTGCGCCCGAGGGTTATGGACCGGAGGATCTGGTCAAGGCGCTGTCCGCCGCGAAGGCCCGGGAAGTCGCCGCCTGCTGCGGCGAGGAGGACGTGATCATCGCCGCCGATACGATCGTCTGGTTTCAGGGGCGGGTCTACGGCAAGCCGCACAGCCCGGAGGAGGCCGCTGCCATGCTGCGCGAGCTCTCGGGCGAGACGCACCAGGTCTTCACCGGCGTGACGGTGCGGCGCGGCGGGAGCGAGCAGAGCGAGGCGGAGATGAGCTATGTGCACTTCCGCCGCCTGAGCGAGCGGGAGATCGCGGCCTATGTCGCCACCGGCGAGCCGATGGACAAGGCCGGCGCCTACGGGGCGCAGGGCAAGGCCGCGCTGTTCGTGCGCGGCATCGACGGAGATTTCTTTAATGTGATGGGGCTGCCGCTTTGCCGGCTCGGCCAAATGCTGAACATGCAGGGAGTGGAACTGCTGTGAAAAACTATCTGAAGACAAACGGGATCCGCGTGGCCATCCTGGTGTTCGCGGTCGTGCTTCTGCTGGGCATCGGCGCCGCCGCGCACGGGGGCAACGTGGGCTTTCTTCACAACGCCACGGGCGTGCTGATCGCGCCGGTCCAGAAGGTCGTCAGCTCCGCCGTCAACCTGTTCAACAGCATTTACGGCCACCTCTACGAGTACGACTCTCTGGTCGCGGAGAACGAATCCCTGCGCGCCCAGCTGGCCGACGCCCAGCAGTCCGCGCGCGAGGGCGTGGAGGCCTCGGAGGAAAACGAGCGCCTGCGCCAGCTTCTGGAGCTGCGCGCCAAGCACACCGACTATGTGTTCGAGTCGGCCAAGGTCGTGCTCTGGTCCTCCTCCAACTGGTCTCATTCCTTCACGATCAGCAAGGGCAAGAGCTCCGGCCTGGAGCTGGGCGACCCGGTCGTGACCGAGTATAACGTCGTCGTCGGCCAGATCACCGAGATCGGCGAGACCTGGGCCACGGTCAGCACCGTGATCGACGTCGACATGAGCATGGGCGCCTTCGTCGGCGAGACCGGGACCTCCGGCGTCGTCCTGGGCGAATACGCGCTGATGAAAAACCGCCAGGCCAAGCTCACCTACATGGTGGACGGCGCGCAGATCTACGTCGGCGACGAGGTGCTGACCTCGGGCGCGGGCGGCGCGTTCCCGGCGGGCCTCGTCATCGGGCGCATCAGCGCCGTGCAGACCGAAGCCGGCGGCCAGGTGATGTACGGCATCGTGGATCCGGAGTGCTCCTTCGACACGCTGGTGCAGGTCTTCATCATCAAGGACTATAGTGTGGTAGAATAATGGATCAAGTGAAGGATCTTTTCAAGAGGATCAATTTCAAAAAAATCAATCTGCGCCGCCTGCTGCAGTACGCCCTGTACCTGTTCCTGACGATGGTGCTGCAGAACATGGTGCTCACGCACATCCGCCCGCTTGGCGTCTGCCCCTTCATCCTGCCGGCCGCCGTGGTGGCGGTGGGCCTGTTCGAGGGCTCGGCCTGGGGCGCGGTGTTCGGCCTGGTGATGGGCATTTATGCGGACATGGCCTTCGTGGACACCACGATCGGGTTTTCGCTGCTGTTCCCCGCGCTGGCCTTCGGCGCCGGCTTCGTGGCGCAGTTTTTCATCAACCGCCGCTTTGTCGGTTATTTCGTCGTCGCGGCGGCGGCGCTGCTGATCACGAGCCTGATGCAGATGCTGTGGGTGCTGGTTTCGGACAGCTGGTCGAACAGCATGCTCACCACGGCGCTGCTGCAGACCCTGTGGTCGCTGCCGCTGGCGGTGCCGCTGTATTTCCCGCCCGCCCGCTGGATCGAATGATCACAGCCGATCGCGAAGCCTGTTTCGCGATCGCTTTCCCGCGTTAGACTGAAAGGAATTTCAAGCATAT
The DNA here is from genome assembly GCA_947307375.1 of uncultured Clostridia bacterium. Next base: position 10,811 of record CAMZIX010000017.1, read on the forward strand.
GAACCGAGCTATTTCCAAAGGAAGAATCCTGGCCCTCGGCGGCATTCTGGTGCTGCTGCTGGCCGTTTACCTCTATTACCTGTACGATCTGCAGATCATCAAGGGCGAGGAGTACGCGCACGCGGCCGAGGAGATCACCGAGAAGGACGTCGCCGTGACGGCGGCGCGCGGCGCGATCCTGGACCGCTACGGGCGCGTCCTCGTGAGCAACAAGGAGTGCTACAACCTCTCCATCGACACGGATAAGCTCTTCGCCAGCGAGGACCCCAACGGCACGCTGCTGCAGCTGGTCGCGCTGGTCGAGCAGTACGGCGACCAGTACACCGACGACCTGCCGATCACCAGGGAGCCGCCTTTTGAATATGACCCGAACATGACCGCTATCCAGCGCACGATGCTGGAGGCCTATTTCGTACGCCATCGGGACGGCCTGCCCTCCGATTATCCCACCGCGGTCGAGCTGCTGAGCTACATGCGCAGCCGCTACGACATCGACAACAGCTACACCGCCGAGGAGATGCGCACGATCGCGGGTCTGCGCTATTCGATCAACGTCCGCTATGCTGTCAATACCGCCGACTACGTCTTCGTGCAGGACGCCAGCATGAAGCTGACGACCTCCATCATGGAGCAGAAGCTGGCCGGCATCCAGGTCTCGCGCTCCTACATCCGCGACTTCGGCACCGAGTACGCCGCGCATCTGCTGGGCTACGTCGGCCTGATGACGCAGGAGGAGTACGAGAAATACTCGCTCTACAACTACGCGGTCAACGCCATGGTCGGCAAGGACGGCGTGGAATACGCCTTTGAGAATTACCTCCACGGCCGCGACGGCAAAATGCGCGAATACCGCAACGCCGCCGGCACGATCCTCGGCACCGTCTATCTGGAGGAGCCGGAACCCGGCAACAACGTCTATCTGACGCTGGACATCGTGCTGCAGGAGCAGGTGGAGCGCATCCTCGCCAACGGCATCGAGATCCTGATGCGCGAACGGAAGCTGGAAAAGGCCTCCGAGGAGGCCGAAGGCAACTGGAACTTCAAGGACGGCTACTGGGAGATCAGCGGCGCCTCCGCCGTCGTGGTGGATGTGAAGACCGGCGCGCCGCTGTCCATCGCCAGCTGGCCGACCTATGACGGCTCGAACGTCATTGAGAAATACGCGGAGCTGCTGGAAATGCCCAACGCGCCGCTCTTCAACCGCGCGCTGATGGGCGCCTACGCCCCCGGCTCGGCCTTCAAGCCCTGCACGGCCATGGCGGCGCTGTCCACCGGCCTGATCGACTCGGAATACCGCGTCAAATGCGAGGGTATTTTCACCAAGTACGCGGCCGACGGCTACGCGCCTGAATGCTGGATCTGGCGCGCCAGCACCAATCCCAACGAGCACTACACGCATCCGGAGCTGAACATCACCACGGCGCTTCTGCACTCCTGCAACTACTTCTTCTACACCGTCGGCGACAAGCTGGGCATCGACGCGATGGAGCAGTACGCGCGCAAGTTCGGCCTGGGCGAGCACACCGGCATCGAGCTGACCGAGACGACCGGCAACATGTCCAACCAGCGCAACCACTCCGACTATACCGGCACCGAGTGGCGACAGGGCGATACGCTGCAGGCGGCCATCGGCCAGTCGGACAGCATCTTCTCCCCGCTGCAGCTGGCGGAGTACTGCGCCACCGTGGCCAACTCCGGCCACCGGCACTCGGCCTCCATCCTGGGCGAGGTGCGAAGCTTTGACTACTCCGAGAGCCTCTACACCCGCGAGCCGCTGGAGATCAGCACCGTCGATTCCCCGGACTACAACTGGGCCGTGGTGCAGGAAGGTATGCGCGAGGTGGCCAATTCGCCGCTGAACGACAACGTCTCCAAGCATTTCATGGATATGCCCCGGTCCCGCCGCACCGCGGCCAAGACCGGTACCGCCCAGAAGGGCGAAAACATCGTCAACGACGCCATCTTTATCTGCTATGCGCCCTTCGACGACCCCGAGGTGGCGGTCGCCATCGTGGTGGAGCGCGGCAAGGCCGGCGCCAACTGCGCCTTCATGGCGCGGCAGATCCTGGACGCCTATTTCAACATCAAGAGCTATACCGACACCTCCGAGCCGGAGATGGCCCTCCTCAAATAGAAGCCCCGCTTTCACAAAAAAGCGTTGCATATTGCCCGGCGGGTGGGTATAATGATATCCCACCTGTTGATCGGCGGTTTTTCTGTTCCCGCGGCGATGCCTGCGGCGATCGGCGGAAGCTTTGGACACAGAGCGAAAGGAGAAACAGATGAATATTGCCCTCATGGCTCATGACCGCAAGAAAGAACTGATGGTGCAGTTCTGCATCGCCTACTGCGGGATCCTTGCGGAGCATTCGCTCTGCGCCACCCACGTGACCGGCAAGCTGGTCACCGAGGCGACCGGGCTGCCGGTGACCCTGTATCTGCACGCGGAGCAGGGCGGCACCCAGCAGATCGGCTCGCGCATCTCCTTCAACGAGATCGACCTGGTGCTGTTCTTCTGCGACCCGGCCAACCCCCGCGGCTTTGACGACATCAACAAGGTCGAGCGCCTCTGCGACCAGTATCAGATCCCCTTCGCCACCAACGCGGCGACCGCGGAGGTCCTGGTACAGGGCCTGCGGCGCGGCGATCTGGACTGGCGCAACATCGTCAACCCGAAGAACAAGCGCTGATTTCCGAAAAAACGGCTCACGGCGCGGCCTTGCCGCGCCGTGTTTTGCTTGAAAGACAAGCCCTTTCAGAAAGGATTTTTACTATGCCGAAAGTGACGCCCCGGACTTTGTCCGGCTTTATGGAGCTGCTGCCCGCCGAGCAGATGAAGTTCGAGCGCATGCTGCAGATCCTGCGCGAAAGCTACGCGGTCTACGGCTTCACGCCGCTGGATACGCCGGTGATCGAATCGGCCGAGGTGCTGCTGGCCAAGGGCGGCGGCGAGACCGAGAAGCAGATCTACCGCTTCCAGAAGGGCGACAGCGAGCTTGCGCTGCGCTTTGACCTGACCGTGCCGCTGGCCAAGTATGTGGCCGCCAATTACGCGAATCTCTCGTTCCCCTTCCGCCGCTATCAGATCGGCAAGGTCTACCGCGGCGAGCGCGCCCAGCGCGGCCGCTTCCGCGAATTCTACCAGGCCGACATCGACGTGATCGGCGACGGGAAGCTGGATATCAGCAACGAGGCGGAGATCCCCGCGATCATCTATCACACCTTCTCGCGCCTTGGCCTGAGCAAGTTCAAGATCCGCGTCAACAACCGCAAGCTGCTCAACGGCTTCTACGCGATGAACGGCATGAGCGAAAAGGCCGGCGAGATCATGCGCACGGTGGACAAGCTCGACAAGATCGGCCCGCTCAAGGTCAAGCAGCTGCTGATCGACGAGGTCAGGATGCTGCCCGACAAGAGCGAGAACGTGCTGGACTTCATGGCGATCCAAGGCACGAACGACTATGTGCTCTCCCGCCTGGAGGAGTACCGGCAGATGAACGAGCCGCTGTTCAACCAGGGCCTGGACGAGCTGACCGAGGTGACGAAGTACCTCGCCGCCTTCGGCGTGCCGGAGGAGAACTTCGCCATCGACCTGACCATCGCCCGCGGCCTGGACTATTACACCGGCACCGTGTACGAGACGACGATGACCGAGCACCCGGAGATCGGTTCGATCTGCTCCGGCGGGCGCTACGATAACCTGGCCGAGTTCTATACCGACCGGCAGCTGCCCGGCGTCGGCATTTCGATCGGCCTGACGCGCCTGTTCTATGTGCTCAGCGAGCAGGGCCTGCTGAACGACGGGCTCGTCACCGCGCCCTGCGACGCGCTGGTGATCCCGATGACCGAGGATCTCGGCGCTGCCGTCGCCGCGGCCACCGAGCTGCGGAAGGCCGGCGTGCGCACACAGATCTACGGCGAGAAAAAGAAGTTCAAGGCGAAAATGAGCTATGCCGACAAGATCGGCGTGCCCTTCGTGCTGCTGCTCGGCGAGGACGAGATCGCCGAGGGCCTGGTTTCCCTCAAGGACATGGCCAGCGGCGAGCAGCAGAAGCTCTCCGCTGCCGAGGCGGCAAAGAAGATCCGCGCCGCTATGGACGAGCGGAACGCCAGACCCGTGATCAGGGAAGGATAAGCCTTCTCTTCCGAAGAAGGGAGGCGGCATCCGGCGATCTCCCGCGAGCCGGATGACGGAGAGTTTCTCCCTGCCAATATCAATTTTTCCGCTTCGCGGGGGAACCCTCAGTCGCGCAGCGCGTGACAGCTCCCTTTCGCGAAAGGGAGCCTATAAGGAAAGGAAGATAGAAATGATGCAGTCCAGGACCCATACCTGCGGCGAGCTGCGGCTTGCCGATGCGGGCAAACAAGTTACGATCGTCGGCTGGCTCGAAAACCTCCGCGAGGTCGGCGCCAACCTCGGCTTTGCCGTCGTGCGCGATTTCTACGGCACCACCCAGGTCGTCGTCGAGACCGAAGAGATGATGAAGGCCTTCAAGGCCGTCAACAAGGAGTCCACGATCTCCGTCGAGGGCCTCGTGCGCGAGCGCGCCAGCAAAAACCCCAAGCTTCCGACCGGCGAGATCGAGGTCGTGCCGGAGAAGCTCGAGGTGCTCGGCCGCTGCCGCCACAACGAGCTGCCCTTCGAGATCAACCGCAGCCGCGAGGCGGACGAGGCCGCGCGCCTCAAGTACCGCTTCCTGGACCTGCGCAACCCGGCCGTGAAGAAGAACATCATCCTGCGCTGCCAGGTCGTGGCGGAGATCCGCAAACTGATGACCGAGCACGATTTCCTGGAGATCACGACGCCGATCCTCACCGCCTCCTCGCCCGAGGGCGCGCGCGACTATCTGGTGCCGGCGCGCAAGCATCCCGGCAAGTTCTACGCGCTGCCGCAGGCGCCGCAGCAGTTCAAGCAGCTGCTGATGACCTCCGGCTTCGACCGCTATTTCCAGATCGCGCCCTGCTTCCGCGACGAGGACGCCCGCGGCGACCGCACGCCGGGCGAGTTCTACCAGCTCGACATGGAGATGTCCTTCGCCAGCCAGGACGACGTGCTGGGCGTGCTGGAAGAGGTTCTGACGCCCGTGTTCGAGAAATTCGGCCTCTACGGCAGCCGCGTGACGCCGCCGCCCTTCCGCCGCATCCCCTTCCGGGAGGCGATGGAGCGCTACGGCACCGACAAGCCCGATCTGCGCATCGACCTGGAGATCAGCGATGTGAGCGAGCTGATGCAGGGCCTCGGCTTCGCTCCCTTCGAGGGGAACGTCGTCAAGGCCGTCCCCGTCAGCGGCTTCACCGCCACGCGCAAGCAGATCGACAAGCTCTGCGCCGACGTCGAGGTGCAGACCGCCCAGAAGAGCTACTGGTTCCGCCTGGATGAAAACGGCGAGATCGTCGGCGGCATCGCCAAGTTCGTGCAGCCGATCAAGGAGCAGCTCATCGAGAAGCTGGGCCTGAAGCCCGGCTGCTTCGTGGGCCTGGCCGAGGGCAAGCTCGCCGTCGCGCAGAAGACCGCGGGCGTGCTGCGCACGAAGCTCGGCCAGCTCTGCCCTGAGCATATGGACAAGGAGCAGTACCAGCTCTGCTGGATCGTCGACTTCCCGATGTACGAGATCGGCGAGGAAAGCGGCGAGCTGGAGTTCTGCCACAACCCGTTCTCGATGCCCGCCGGCGGCCTGG
>CAMZIX010000018.1 GCA_947307375.1 uncultured Clostridia bacterium
TCATGCTTTTCTCCTCTCGATTCCATTCTTTCAAGTTGAAAGGCCCCCTTGCCTGAAGGGGGCTGTCAGCCGAAGGCTGACCGGGGGATACTCGCTCACAGAGTCCTTCCCAACTACACCCCGTAGGGGTCGAACAGCACGCCCGGGTCGTTGAAGGCGCGCTCCTCCCGCCGCACGCGCGGCGGCTCCCGCGGGGGCAGCGCCCCGCCGGCAAAGATCAGGCGGCTGAGCGCCTGGCTCGCCGCGTCCACCATGTCGTCGTGCGCGCCGTTGGGGAAGGCCGTGAACTGCTCGATGAAGTCCTCCGCCCAGTCCGCCTTCTCCGCGATCGGCACAAAAACGTGCCCCGCCTCGATGGCCGGCGCGATCGCATGGACGCGGGCGAGCTTCCCGCCCAGGGGATTGACCGGGATGCAGAACAGCTCTCGCTGCAGGGTCCGGATGATGGCCGGGCCGTTGGCCTTGTCCTCGATCAGCACGGCCCGGGCCGCGGGATAGAGCCTCGCCACGGCGCGGATGGCCGCGAGCGTGCCGGGGAAGTCCAGGTGCCGGTTGAGGCAGTAGCGCAGGTAGTAGTTCTCCCCCAGCTTGCCCCAGACCTGAACGCTGACGAAGTCGTTGTCCTCCCCGCCCTTAAAGGCGGCGTCCACGCTGATCAGCTCCGAGGCGAAGCGCTCGATCTGCGCCGGGTCGTAGCGCCGCCACCAGGCGCGGCGGATCAGGTTCCCCTCCTCCCGGCGCGGCGCGCACTGGTACAGCGCCCGCCAGGCCCTGTGTCCGCCCCGCGGGTCGGCGAGATAGGAGGCCTTGAACTGCCGCAGCCAGCTTGCGTCCTTGCCGAGCTCCGGGCAGAGCGGCTCGCCGGGGCGGCGGCCCATCGGGTCGTCCTCCTCGGCCTCCAGCGGCAGGCGCAGCAGCTCCGCGTCGTCCTCGGTCCGCAGGATCCGCGCCGCGAGATCGTCCTCGTGCCAGGGCGTCATGATCAGGATCACCTTGCCGCCGGCGGCCAGACGGGATTTCAGCGAGTGCTGCCACTCCTCCCAGAGCCGCTCGCGGTAGACCGGGGAATCGGCCTCCTGCCGGTTTTTCACCGGATCGTCGATCAGGATCAGCTCCGCGGGGTTGCCGGTGATGCCGGCCATGATGCCGCGGCTGATGAGCCGCCCCCTGGCGTTCGACAGCTCGAGCTCCTGCGCCCGGTCCACGCCGCCCGGGCCGACGCCGAAGAGACGCGGTCCGAAGTCGCGGATCTTTTCCCGGTTCCTGCGGCAGAAGCGTTCGGCAAAATCGCTGTCGTAGCCGGCCAGGAGCACCCGACGCTCCGGCCAGCGTCCCAGGAACCAGGCGGGAAGGCTCTCCGTGACCGTGCAGCTCTTCCCGTGCTGCGGCGGCGTCTCGATCACCAGGATGTCGTAGGCGTGCCCGCTTCTGCGCTCCAGAAAGTCCTGCACCCGCGCCGCCAGAAACTCGCTCAGCCGCGTGCGTTTCCAGTCCGGCCCCTGTACGTAGGCCAGATACTCGCTGAAATGCCGCCGGGCCAGCTCCCGCCGGGCCAGCTCTCCGACGATCTCGGGCGGGAGCTTCTTCATCGCCTTGCCTCCGCGGCCAGCGCCAGCAGCTCCTCGTCGCTCATCGCCCGCAGGTCGATCGCCGCCGCTTTTTTCTCCTTCTTTTCCGGCTCCTCGGTCCCCGCCAGGTCCCGGAGGAAGGCCGCCGCCTTCAGATCGCCGTTCACGGCCGCCTTCCACTGGACGTACAGCAGCGCGCCGGCCCCATTGGGCTCCACGCCGCGCGCCTTCAATTCCCGGCAGGGCGCTTCGTCTTCGTCCAGTTCCCGGCTCAGCACCTCCCGCGCCAGGTTCCGCATGTTCGCCGTCGCTTTCCCTTTTCCCATGCTTCCTGTGCATCCTCCTTTCCCCTCCGCCGCGTACCATAGCGGCGTCTGCCGCCGAAAACAATGACATCTTTTCCGCCATTGCGCCCGCCGCCGAATCGTGTTATGATGATGGTGATCTTTCGTCATGATGAGCAAGCGCCCTCCCCGCAAAGGCCCCATGCCTGAAGGGGCTGTCCGCGCAGCGGACCGGGGGATTCCCGCTTCTCACGCAAAGGCCCCCTTGCCTGAAGGGGCTGTCCGCGCAGCGGACCGGGGGATTCCCGCCTCTCCCGCAAAGGCCCCATGCCTGAAGGGGCTGTCCGCGCAGCGGACCGGGGGATTCCCGCTTCTCACGCAAAGGCCCCCTTGCCTAAAGGGGGCTGTCACGGCGCTTCTCACGCATGCGCCGTGACTGGGGGATACCTGCAGCGCCGGGCATCGCCCGGCGGCTCATTCCCCGCCCCTCATTCCTCATTGAAAAAGGTATGCCTATGAAACGCCTGTTGAAACTGACCGGCCTCCTGCTGGCCCTGCTGCTGCTGTTCTCCCTGCTCTCCGCCTGCTCGCCCGCGCAGGCGCTGCGCACCGCCTCGGATCTCGTCGAGCTCCTCGAGGAGGAAAGCGCGCCGCCGGAAGCCCCCGGGATCGCCGTCGCGCCCGCGGAGGAAGCGCCGGCCGAGGAAAAAACGCTGGACGAGGACGGCGTTTACACGACCAAGGAGGACCTCGCCCTCTATATCCACACCTACGGCCACCTGCCTTCGAACTTCATCACCAAGGCGGAGGCGCAGGCCGCCGGCTGGAACGGCGGCTCGCTTGAGCGTTACTGCCCCGGCAAGTGCATCGGCGGCGACCGCTTCGGCAACCGCGAGGGCTTGCTGCCCAAGGCGAAGGGCCGCAGCTGGACCGAATGCGACGTCAACACCCTCGGGGCAAAGTCGCGCGGGGCCGAACGCATCGTCTTCTCCAACGACGGCCTCATTTTCTACACCGGCGACCACTACGAGAGCTTCGAGCAGCTCTACTGATCTCCGCCGCCCATTTCTCAATCCTCCCTCCTCATTCGGGATCGTCCTCGCAGGGGCGCCCGTTTCCCTGCCCCATCCCGATCCTGACCCAAAACGACCAAAGCCGCTGTCCTTAGACAGCGGCTCCCTGATGTCGATAATTGTCATTTTTTGGATATTCGACAAAAACTGCCCTCTTTTCCGAAAAAAGTCCGTTTTCTTTTGTCGAAAACCGTTGAGTCGATCGGAACGATGAAATATTATGTAAACAAGTTGTGCGCGCCTTTCGACGCTTTTCTTTTGTTTCCGATTGTCATTTATGGTAAATTTGCTTCGACAAGGGGTTATTTCCTGCAAAAAACTTCAGCGCCGGCCGAGCGCCGCACATAGGGAGGAATAATTATGGAAACCAAAATTCGTATTCTCATCGCCGATGCCAATGCTGACTTCCGCAGCTCAATGAGCGATCTGATCTCGCGCGAGGGAGACATGGAGGTGGTCGCCGCCGTCGACAACGGCGCCGACGCCCTCGCCCTGGCCGCCGAGCTCAAGCCCGACGTCCTGCTGACCGACCTGGTCCTGCTGAAGCTGGACGGGCTGGAGCTGCTGCGCCGCCTGTCGGAGAGCGGCAGCCGCCTGCCCTGCATCGTGCTGTCCAGCTTCGTCAGCCAGCGGATCGTGGCGGAGTGCTCCGAGCTGGGCGCGGACTACTTCATGCCCAAGCCCTGCGAGTACCCCACGCTGCTCGAGCGCATCCGCGCCCTGAGCGCCCCGATGCGCAGCGTCCCCGCCGTCGGCTTCGAGCCCGCGCGGGACGCCGCCCGCCGCGAGGCCCTGGACCTGGAGGCCGTAGTCACCGACATCATTCACGAGATCGGCGTCCCGGCGCATATCAAGGGTTACCAGTACCTGCGCGAGGCGATCATCCTCACCATCAACGACATGGAGATGATCAACGCCGTCACGAAGGTGCTCTACCCCGAGGTCGCCCGCAAATTCGGCACCACGCCTTCGCGCGTCGAGCGCGCCATCCGCCACGCCATCGAGGTGGCCTGGGACCGCGGCGATCTGGAGGTGCTGCAGAAGTACTTCGGCTACACGGTGAGCAACATCAAGGGAAAGCCCACGAATTCGGAATTCATCGCGATGATCGCCGACTCCCTCACCCTCCGCCAAAAGCAGGCCAGACGGTGAAAAAGCCTTGCTTTTCAAGGCTTTGCGGGTTTGGCGATTTTGCGAGAAACCAATGAACAGCATAAAAGAATGTGTGAAAAACGCCTGAAACACCAACGAATCTTTTAGTCCGAACCAATGAATATCCCCTGTTCGTTGCCTCTGAAAAAAGCCAACGAACAGGGGGATTTTTATGTTCAACACACGCTTGGATTATCTGATTTGCGAGTATATGGTCTATTGCCGAAGCAGGCAGTTAAGAGCCAAAACAATGAACTCATACGAGCAGGGCTTGCCTATCTAATTATTTCTTTCTATCCTCATTAGGCTCTGTCTGACTAAAATAAGTCATCGATGCGGCCACGCCAATACCTATCAGCACCCATAAGAGAGCAGCCTCGCAAAAGTCTTTGAAGGCTCCGCCTACAATTGTACTGACAGCATACACGAGCAGAACAGCGATAACCAGCATACCTGTTATTCCGATCAGCCTCTTGTTGTTATTAGCATCTTTTGCGTCTTTCCTTACTTTTTCCGCCATTTTCGAATCTCCTTTCACCAATTCATCCAAACTGATGCTGTAGAGATCGCTGAGACTGATTAAACTGACGATATCGGGCAGCGACTTTCCATTCTCCCAATGGGAAACGGTCACACGGGATACCATGATCTTCTCTGCAACTTGGTCCTGTGTCATGCCGGTATTCTGTCTTGCCTCTTTCAGTCTTTCGGAAATTTCCATCTTTGCGATCTCCTTTGCATGGCTTGAGTATATCCGAAAATGAACCCGCCTGTCTATTAAATGGCTTTTACAGAACCCTCAATCGCTGTAAAAATGCCTTTACATCGCCATTTTTCAAGGGTCTTCATTATAATAAAAGTGGAATCTGAACGCCAAATAACGATTTTTCAAGATGATTGTATCACAGCAAAGCACCGCAATCAATGACAGATTTGTATAATATGGCAAACAGAGCAACGAACACAGGATATTCAAGGCAACGAACAAGGCGACAAACACAATACTGTTTTTCAATGGTTTTTTCGCATGGAGCGGGAACCCGCTCCGAAGCAACAACTCCGAAAAACCCTTACGCGAAGCGGACCGCGGCGACATCGAGGTGCTGCAGAAGTACTTCGGCTACACGGTGTCGAACATCAAGGGCAAGCCCACGAATAGCGAGTTCATCGCCATGATCGCGGATTCCCTCACCCTCCGCCAAAAGCAGGCGAGACGGTGAAAATGCTGGGTGTTGGCGTTCGTATCTGAGTCAAATGGATATGAAAAAGCTGCAAGAAGCACTTGAGTTTCTTGCAGCTTTTCTTTGTCTTGGACGTCTTTGAAAAGCTCATTCACCCAAAAGGACAGATCCCTCCGATCACCGTCTGCCCTGTGGGCAGCGATCAGAGGGATTTGCCGTCAGTCAAAGTAGCGCCTGTACAACAGGCCGACCATGGGATCCAGTTCCTTGCGGACGTCCACATTGTGTTCCCGGATGATTTTCTTTACCAGCTCTCTGTGTTTTCGAAAGCCTTCGGAATCGTACAGTCCGTGCCGGACGTGCAGCCGCGCCATGCTCTCGATCTGCGCCTGCAGCTCCCGGATCGCGTTTTCCCGCTCCATGCCTGCCTCCCCTCTTTTTTGCTCCGGCTTCCTCCCTTTTTTAACCAATTTACCACGATAAATCCGTGCCGGGCAAGATGGGATATCTGCCGAAATATGTCACAGTTTCTTGGTTAATCTGTCGGTATTTCAAGTTTTTAATACAAAAATGTGAACTTTCCATTGGCCGGTCCCGGGCAGCGCGTCGATCTTGAGGCAGGAGTGGACGAGCGCCGCTCGTCTCTGCGGAGGAGGCGCGGCGGCACCGGGGAGCCTCACGGTCGCCGTCGCTTGCAGCGGCGAAAGCCCCCAGCAGGCAAAGGGGAGCCCTGCGGGAGGGACGACAGCGTATCTGCGCCGCGCGCCACCCCCCCCAAGGGAGAAGCAAAGGGGCGGAGAGGGATTTTTTATTTTCCTGTTGCCTTTTGACTTCCCATCCGTTATAATACGCACTGTTATCACGACAGGGAGGGGATCCCATGGACAGAAGCTTTTCCCAGACGCTCTCGGCCCTGCGCCGGCAGCGGAACCTGAGCCAGCGCACAGTGGCGGCCGATCTCGGCATCAGCCAGGCGCTGCTGAGCCACTACGAAAACGGCGCGCGCGAGCCCGGCCTGCAGTTCGTCTGCCGCGCCTGCGACTATTACGGCGTCACGGCCGATTACCTGCTCTGCCGCAGCGACAGCCAGGACGCCCCGGCCAGCACCCTCAAGGCCGCGCTGACCTTTCTGGAGCAGATCCGCGCGGTCACCGATCGGGCGGAGCTGGCCCTGACCGAATTCGCGGACGGAGAATAAGATCATGATCGAACAGAGATTTATCCGCAATTTCTCCATCATCGCCCATATCGACCACGGCAAGTCCACGCTCTCCGACCGCCTGATCGAAAAGTGCGGGGCGGTGGAGCAGCGCGTGATGGAGGATCAGATCCTGGACAACATGGATCTGGAAAAGGAGCGCGGCATCACGATCAAGGCCCGCGCCGTGGGCCTCAATTACCGCGCCGCCGACGGGAACGCCTACACGCTGAACCTGATCGACACCCCGGGCCACGTGGACTTCAACTACGAGGTCAGCCGCTCGCTCGCGGCCTGCGAGGGCGCGGTGCTGGTGGTGGACGCCTCCCAGGGCGTCGAGGCGCAGACCCTGTCGAACACCTATCTGGCGCTCGACAGCGACCTGGAGATCCTGCCCGTCATCAACAAGATCGACCTTCCCGCGGCCGAGCCGCAGCGCGTCAAGGACGAGATCGAGGAGATCATCGGCATCCCGGCGCAGGACGCGCCCGAGATCAGCGCGAAGGCCGGCATCAACATCGACGCGGTGCTCGAGGACATCGTCGCGAACGTCCCCGCCCCCGCCGGCGACCCGGACGCGCCGCTCAAGGCGCTGATCTTTGACAGCCAGTACGACAACTACCGCGGCGTCATCGTCTTTCTGCGCCTGATCGACGGCTCGATCCGCCGCGACAGCGAGATCCTGCTGATGTCCACCGGCGCGAAATACAAGGTCGTCGAGGTCGGCCATCTGCGGCCGATCGGCCTCGACCCCTGCGACGAGCTCTCCGCCGGCGACGTGGGCTACTTCACGGCCAGCATCAAGAACGTCGCGGACACCCAGGTGGGCGACACCGTCACCGAGGCGGCCCGCCCCACGGCCACGGCCCTGCCCGGCTACCGTCCGGCGCGGCCGATGGTCTTCTGCGGCATCTACACCGAGGACGGCTCGAAGTACCCCGATCTGCGCGACGCGCTCGACAAGCTCAAGCTCAACGACGCCTCCCTCTCCTATGAGCCGGAGAGCTCGGTGGCCCTGGGCTTCGGCTTCCGCTGCGGCTTCCTCGGGATGCTGCACATGGAGATCATCCAGGAGCGCCTGGAGCGCGAATTCGACCTGGAGCTCGTCACGACGCTCCCCTCGGTCATCTACAAGGTCGTCAAGTCCGACGGAAGCGTCGTCATGGTCGACAATCCCCACAACTACCCCGACCCGACCCAGATCCTGGAGGCGCACGAGCCCTACGTCAAGGTCTCGATCATCACGCCCAACGAGTACGTCGGCAACATCATGCCGCTGTGCCAGGACCGCCGCGGCGAGTACAAAAACATGCAGTATCTCGACACCCGCCTGGTGGAGCTGCACTACGAAATGCCGCTCAACGAGATCATCTACGACTTTTTCGACACGCTCAAGGCCCGCACGAAGGGCTACGCCTCGCTGGACTACGAGTTCTCCGCGTACAAGCCCTCGGAGCTGGTGAAGGTGGACATGCTGCTCAACGGCGATCCGGTCGACGCGCTCAGCTTCATCGCCCACCGGGACAAGGCCTATCCGCGCGCCAGAAAGCTCTGCGAAAAGCTGAAGGAAAACATCCCCCGCCAGCTCTTCGAGGTGCCGATCCAGGCGGCCATCGGCGGCAAGATCATCGCCCGCGAGACCGTCAAGGCCCTGCGCAAGGACGTGCTGGCCAAGTGCTACGGCGGCGATATCACCCGCAAGAAAAAGCTGCTGGAAAAGCAGAAAGAGGGCAAAAAGAAGATGCGCCAGCTCGGGACCGTCTCGATCCCGACCGAGGCCTTCCTCGCCGTCCTCAAGCTCGACGAATAACAGCCCGAACAAACAGGAAGCGGTCGCCGGCCGCTTCCTGTTTGCCGTGGAGAGCATTTCCACTCTCTCCCTCTTGCCAAGTCGAATTTTGCGGCGTACAATGAGGCCATGTTGACCGACGAAAAAACCAAAAGCGGCTTTCATGCCTGGTATAAGCTGTGCCCCTTCCGGCACTTTCTGAGCCTCGTCAGCGCGCTGGTGATCCTGCTGCATCTGCTGACGCGGCCCTTCCGCGCCCTGAACGTCTGGCTCAGCGAGCACATGGTGCGCCCGGCGCACCTGTGGCTGTCCACGCAGACGGGGCGCGTGCCCTTCTCGGTGGCGGAGCTGCTGCTCGCGCTGCTGGCGATCCTGCTGGTGTACTATCTGCTGTCCCAGCTGGTCCGGCTCTTCACCAGGCCCGGCTTCTTCCTCCGCCTGTACCGCACGCTGGCGACGCTGGCGACGCTGGGGCTCACGATCTACGCGGGCTTCTGCCTGCTCTGGGGCGTGTACTACTACGGCGACGACTTCATCGCGCAGAGCGGGCTGAAAAACGAGCCGATCTCGGTCGAGCAGCTCGAGCGCGTGACGAGCTACTTCGTCGATCTGGCCAACCGCGCCGGCACCGCCGTGAAGCGCGACAAGGACGGCGTCTACGCCGGGGAACGCAGCATCATCCTTGACCGCTCGCCCTCGCTCTACCGCGCCGTGGAGCGGGAGTATCCCTGCCTCGCCGGGCCGGAGCTGCGCGCCAAGGGCGTGCTGTGCTCGCGTGTGATGAGCTATCTGGACTTTACCGGCTTTTTCTTCCCCTTCACCGCGGAGGCCAACGTCAACCTGGACTTCCCGCCCTCGCTCTTCGCCTCGACGGTCGCGCATGAGCTGGCGCACCAGCGGGGCGTGGCCAAGGAACAGGAAGCCAATTTCGTCGCGGTGCTGGCCTGCATGGAAAACGGCGACCCGGATTACGTCTATTCCGCGGCGCTGCTGGCTTATACCCATCTGGGCAACGCCCTCCACAAGGCCGATCCCGAGGCCTGGACGCGGGTCTACAGCGGACTCAGCGAGGCCGTGCTGGCCGATCTCGCCGCGAACCGCGACTACTGGAAGCAGTTCGAGACGCCGGTGCAGAGCGTGTCCAACACGGTCTACGAGGGCTTCCTGCACAGCTATAACCAGAGCCTCGGCCTGAAAAGCTACGGCGCCTGCGTGGACCTGCTGGTCAATTACTATGACCCGCTGATCCCCGCCGCGCCCTCCGACAATCCCGGGGACGCGATCGACATGCCCGTCGAGGACGAATTCGCCGGCGAGGAGGAAGGCGCTTCGGAGGAGGAGAACGACTCCGCGGAAGGGGAAAACGCCCCCGCGGAAACGGAGAGCCCGCCGGACGGAGAACCTGTGGCGGAGTCCCCGCCGCCGGAAGAAAATAATCCTTGACAAACGCGAAAATTTGGATATAATAGCTTTTGCGTTTAGCGGGATTGTGTAAAGGTAGCACAGCGGACTCTGACTCCGTATGTGAGGGTTCGAATCCTTCTCCCGCTGCCACTTTTAAGCCTCAAATCCAACGGATTTGAGGCTTTTTTCTTCGTTTTGTGAACTTTTTGAGGCAGAACGAAAGGAAACGCATTTTTCGACTTCCGGATTTGTCACATTTGTCACACCAACTTCGTGAAATTCGTGCCGATATTTGTCGAATCATCTCGTTTTTATGCCTGTTTATATCCAGAAAAGTACCGTAAAACAGGCGTAGGAAAAGTCGATTTTTTACGTTTGCAAAGGCTTTTTTGCGTCCGTAAACGACCAAAGTGTGACAAAAAGTGTGACAAAAAATAGCCCGACAGAATTCGTCAAACCTCGCATTCTGTCAGGCTTTTTGGCGCTCAGGCCGAAAAATAACTGTTCAGTTTTTCGCCCGCTGCTCTCACATCTTCGGAATCCGTATGTGTGTATATGCTTGCTGTGACGCGAATATCCTCATGCCCCATGATGATTCTTGCGATATTCAACGGGACGCCTGCTTTCTGCAAATCTGTGCAAAAAGTATGCCGCAAGCAGTAGAGTACAAGGTCGTCCGCGATCTTATGCCCGTTCCTGGGTAGCCCATTTTCGTCCGGATAAAGAGGGATGCCCCTCTTGTCAATGTCCTTTGGATCATAGATATGCCCGTGGGCTGTTGTCTCCGCGCCCATGAACAAATCCATCTGCCGGGAAAAAGACCTCCAGTTATTGCTGATTGCCGTAGTGGTCATCATTGTTTTTCCATCGGTTTGAGGAAATACAAAGTCGGTTGGTAGCTTTCCTTCGATTGCCTTCTGAAGATCCTTCGCGATATCGTCGCGGAGAGGAACACAGCGGATGCCAGCCTTTGACTTCGGTGGCCCAACAATGTTTTCGGTGCCGCTTTCAATCGACTTGGTGATGCGTACCAGCTTTTCATCGAAATCCAGATCGGATACTTGAAGCGGAGCAGATTCCCCAGGGCGAAGGCCGGTTGAGAGGAGGAAGCGAATCCAAAGCCCGCAGCGATGTGTTTTGGCGACTTGGCTGATCACTTCTCTCTCTTCGGCCGTGATGCTTCGATGTCCTTCTCCTTCCTCAGCAGTTACGATCAAATCCTCTGCCGGGTTATAGGAGATAAGGCGGGACTTTACAGCCTGACGGAACATGGCGTTCATCACGATCTTGACCTTTTCACAATGAGACTTGGATCGCCCTTTGTACTTCTCATCGTTAAGTACCTTCTGGAGATGCGTATCAACGACCTCATGCAACCTAAGATCTCCAACGGCAGGAAGAATAGTTCCGCTCAGCTTGTAGACATACATATCATAAGATTTTTCTTCGATCGTATGCTTCTGCTTTGCAGCTCCTGGCTTCCGAACTTTTGGCTTGATATAGGTCTCAAGCCAAATGTCCGAATACTCTGAGACAGTAAGATCTCCTGTCATCGATTTTTGACGCATGATGACTGCATGTTGTCTTACAGCAACTCCATCTTCAAGATCACGCATAAGTTGGAATTGCTTATCTCTGGCCTCTTTTTCAGTCCTTCCGCGAACAGTAAACCTTTGACCCTTATATGTAAAGGTCTTTCTGACATAGTTGTAGTTGCCGTCCGCATCCTTTACCGTTTTCTTTGCCATAGTAACGCCATCCTTTCCTAACGCAATCTGCCTTATTCAGATGGCAACAGCCTATAAGCCTCAGCCACAGGGCAATTCACGGCTTTGCAGAGAGCAATGATGTCACTCACAGCCCATTTTTCAATGGGGCGAGTGAGTTTGGCGCGAACATTCGCACCGGTACAACTCATCAGTTCTCCTACGTCATCCGTTGTGAGTCTTTGGGCTTTCATGTACCGCTTGATAAGGTCAGATATGTAATTAGGTTCCGGAACCTTTGTGACAGGCGGCTTCTTCGCCTTGGCCATGGCGAGATTCCGCTGATATGTTGTTATCGGCATCGCTCTCACCTGTCAATCCGATCATAACCTGCAATCTGAATTTGCACAAGTTTGTCGCCGTCACAAAGAAAAAAGCGTTTCTCTATTATCTGAACTATTAGCATTTCAATCACTCCAAAAGCTTTTTGGAGCTCGCTGCTGGCCTTTGGCGTAGTAAAGAACAAATCTCTTTGCATCTAGTAAAGCTTTTCTTCTGTTCCAGTATATGCCTAAGTCAGCAGCATTCTTTTTCTCTATTGCTCCATCAATTTCTGTGTATTAAACCCGTATTCGACACTACTCCCCCAGGCATAGGCGTACAGCATAACCGCGTTTGGCAACGCGCTCCGGGACTTCCACCCCTCCGAGGATCGCTCCGAGCTGCTCCCTTTGCGTGACAAGCTAAGGCTGAGCAGGGGTACCATTGTAGGCAAACGATCTTATTGCGAAACGGCCTGCCAGAGCCGCTTTTGGATAGGTTTAACCGCTATGCACCTTTTCGCCTTCATTTGATGCAGGCATCTATCCTGCACAGGTGGTCTTGGCGAACCCTCCGCATCGCTCCATCGTCTGCTGATGTTATTATGCTGCCGGATATTCACTTGTCCATGAGAAGAAAAAGTCCCCTCATATAAGGAAGAGATAAAAATGGGCCCTTTAACAACCATTCGACAAAAATACCCATAATTTTTTTATCGCGTTTTTCTCTTCTTTTCCGACAGCCTGCTGGGAAAGGCCCATGCTATTGGCAATTTCCTTTTGCGTCTGCAGCTTATAAAACCGTAAAAACAATATGGACTGATGTTCTTCTGAAAGCCGCCGAAACGCCTTGAGAAGCGCTTCACTTTGCATCAGATCCATCCATTCCGATGGAGTTTCACATCGCTGCAAGTTTTCAAGCGTTTCGCAAGGATCTTCAACCGCAAGGGCCTGTGTATATTGTCCTCTATGCCCTTCGAACTCATCCTCAATGATTTGATCCAGAGAATCGAACATCTCATAATAGTCTTGTGTCGCTTCTGTGCTACGTCTCACCTCTGTTGCCACAAAACTGTTAAAGTATCTTTCCGGATCTCTGATATCCTCGGGTTTTGTTTTATGTTTTGACATGATGATTCCTCCGTTCTTTGAATGTTGATGCTGTGAAACTCAAAGAACCCGGAGGAGCGCGGATATTATAGAAAAAGCCCATCGTCAAAGACCGTTCTCCCTGTCCTGGCGATTGGTTTTGGATATGCCGATATGCCAGTCACAGAGTTTTTTTCTTTGGCTGGCTGAATATGAAAAAATTTAATGATAACAAAAAACGGGCGCGCCTTGTGTCGATTTCAAGGCGCACCCATAATAAAGCACTTTTCGCTAAATAATTTTGTCGAAATCCGCGAAAGTTACAATGCGGAAACAAAAATTAAGAAATACGGCGTTGACCATGCTGAATAAAGACTATAATGCAGCCCGCCGCTCTGGAGCGGCGGGCATGCGCTTGATTGATTTGCGTTATCCGTACTGTTCGGATATGTATGGATTCGCCTTGGACTGGATCATTTTTGCCAAGTCCTGTGCTATACGGTCGCCTGCGTAATAGGCGCCAGCTGCGTCGAGGATCGCGTCGAGCAGCACCTGGTCGTACTCGTACAGGCCGCTGGCCCGCGCCGTCAAGGCGAGGATACGTTCACCGGTGTCCGGCCCGGCCATGATTTCCTGATCAGGGTTGCCATACTCGGAGGCGTTCACCGAAAACTGATTTTCGAGCCAGACCTTCATACAGAAGTCATAGGAGCTGCGCGTTGTCGGAAGGCACATGAGGCAGTAGGACTGTCCGGGCGTTTCGTTCCATTTTCCCGCGTCAGATACGCATGAGGCTGTTTCATGATATTTCGCTGAGCATGCGGGCGTATTCCTCTCTGGAGCAGGGCTTCGTCTTTCCGTACTCCAGCCACTGACACAGCGTCTGCAGAAGGCCCGATGCGTGATAGAGCACGCTGAGCCTTGCCTTTTCGGGCGAGGAAAACAGGCCCCGCCGGATCAGCTCTTCTGAAACGGACGTCATGATGTCACGCAGAACGAGAGAGAAAAAATACTTCTCATGGACGGACAAATAATAGCTGTACATCTTCTCGTTTTCATCCAAATGCGTCAGAATGCGCAGAAAGATCTCCGCTCTCGCCTGTGTATCCCGATAGTTGTGCTCAAAGTCCTCCAGTCCGAGCTGCGACAAGGCCTCGCGCTCGTCCTCCGCGATCAGATCGTAGAGATCGCTGTAGTGTGCATAGAAGGTTGCGCGGGAGATCCCGGCAGCCGCACAGATCGCTCTGACCGTTACCTCCCGGCAGCCGTCTTCGACCAGAGAATGAAAGGCGGAGCGGATCATTTTCTTTGTTGTGCGGGAACGAATATCATTGACCATGCCAGACACTTCCTTGAATCTGTAAAGTTTCCATACAATTATTATAATACGCTTTATAAGTTGACACAAGCAGCAAATGATAAATTGTGATTCATCCGGAAAACCCTTATGCTGAAGCTATTCTAAGCCGGGGGGCGCACGATGAAAAGAATAGTTATGATTTTGAAGAGAAGCCTGCCTGCTCTTCTGGCGTTGCTTCTTTTGCTTTCAGGCGTGGCTGCCGAAGCGTCCGCGCCTGCTGACGCGGTAAAGCAGGGCGATGTATTATGCTTTGGAGAGCCGGATGCTGACAGCGGATTTGACGGCAAGTGGCTTGTCCTCGATCCCGCGCATACGAGCATGGGGACAGACGGTATGTTTCTGGCTTCTCTGAATCTTGTCGGCGCCGATAACGGCGATCCGCTTGTTTTTCGCAGCATCGACGGTGTGTCCGTCTCCTTTTCCGACCGAGGAGAAAGCTATGCAAGCGCGCATCCCGGCGCTACAGACTATCAGGGAAGCGATCTTCAACAGTGGTGCGAGCGCTTTTCCCAGGAGCGTTTTTCATCTGCCGAGCGCGAGGCCCTCATCCCCACGGTCAAGTCCGACAGCGCTATCGTGATCTCCGGCCTCGGCCTTCCCATGCCCGGCGCGAAGGCCGGCACCGTAGATTTTGATCCGGCTGAAAATGTTTTGTCCGGGGACAGGGTATTCACCCTGTCTGTCGAAGAGATCACCAATGAGAGCTACGGCTTTTCAGATGACCGCGCAAGAGTGGCGTTTTATAAGGGCGAGGCCAGCGGCTATTGGCTGCGCTCGCCGCACATCCCCACCTTCCCTCTGGATGTGGGCTTTGTTTTCTCCTTTGGCGCGGTCATGGATTATCCCGTCAACGCCAGCAGTATGTACCAAATGACCACTTACGCCCGCCCCGCCTGCAACCTTGACAGCGCAAGGATCTCCGCTCTGGAAAAGCTCTCCGAGCAGGACGGCGTCGTCGTTTGGCGCGTCAGCTTTGAGGGGGAAGAGGCAAATGCGCGGAGCTATGACGACTCGCTGCCTGCCGCGGGTAAGGTCATGGATCTGAAGACCATGTTTACCACGGTGCTGGTGATCGTGCTTGCCGTCGTTGTGGCGCTGATCTCCCTGCTCGTGTGGCTTGTTGTTAGACTTGTGAAAAAGAGAAAAGCCCGCCGCTGAACGGTTCAAAAAAGTACCCATCGGAAGAAGGTCAGAAATCTTCCGATGGGTACTTTTCGTCGCTTTTACTTTCGCTCTGTTACATCGAGCTCCACGCATTGTTCCGCCATGCCGGGCGCGCTGACCTTGACCTGGATCTTCCCCGCGCTGTCTCCCGCGCGGATCACAGCCAGCGCCTTCCCGTAATAGGCGGTGTGGGTCTTTTCGGTAAAGCACTCGCCCATATTCGGCTTGGCGGAGCCGAGAGCCAGCAGGCTGCCCGCGCCGCTTACCGTCACGG
>CAMZIX010000019.1 GCA_947307375.1 uncultured Clostridia bacterium
ATGACGATGTTGGAATAGATATCCCCCTGGAAGAGGCTGCCGTTCTGCATCACGGTGCCGATCCTGCGGCGCAGAGAGCCCAGATCCAGCCCTGCCAGGTCCCTGCCGTCGTAATAGATCGCGCCGCGCTCCGGCTTTTCAAAGCCCAGCAGCAGCCGCAGCAGCGTGCTTTTGCCGCAGCCCGTCGTGCCGACGATCGCCACGTATTCGCCCGCCCTGATCTTCAGGCTCATGCCGTCGATCACATAGGGCATGCTCTCGCGGTATCGGAAGCAGACGTTCGACAGTTCGATATTGCCGGACAGGCGGGTGACCATAGCCTTGTGCTCGGCAGATTCCGGCTCGGTCTTCAGGATGGGCTCCGCCATTTCGAGGATCGGCCTGATCTGCGCCACTGTGAGCGCCACGCCGCTGAGCGCCGAAAAAGCGCCCATCACCATGCCGAAGGCGGAGTTGAATGCCAGATACTCCGAAGGCGTCACATGCGTTTTTACCGCAAGGTCATACAGCAGGATAGTGCCTGCCAGGCCGACCGCTGTGCCGATCACGCCGCTGATCTTCAAGAACAGAGGCGGATTGTAGTTCAGCTCGGCCACGTCCGAATAGGAGCGCGCCCAACGGGCAAAAGCCCGCTTTTCCGCACCGGCGAGCTTGATCTTCTGCACGCCGTTGATGAGCGCGTAGCTCAAGCCCTCGTTCTTTGCGCCGAGCTCCATGGCCTGCCGGCTGATCTTTGTCTGCAGCAGCGCGGCGATCACGCTGAGGGCCACGATGAGCAGGATGATCGCCAGCGCCGGAAGGACCAGAGCAGGCGCATAGCGGAAAATCTCCGTAATGTACAGCAGACTCAGCACCGAGCTCAGTCCCAGGGACAGAACGCCGCCCAGCAGCTTGCTGCACAGCTGGTTGACCGCGCCGAAGCGGCTGGACAGTTCGCCGGAGGAGTAGCTGCGGAAGAAGTCGGCGGGCAGGTTCAGCACCCGCATCATCACCGCAGCCTCCACAGGCAGCGAGGTCTTGGTCTGGATGCGGTTCAACATCAGCTCCCGCATGCTGGAAATCAGCTGCATGGAAACGATGGTGCAGACTGTGAACACCGCGGCGCCCGTCAGCATGGCGAGGCTGCTGCGCTCCAGCACAACGCCGGTCAGCGCGCGCGTGATGCGCGGCATCAGCATGCCGACCAGCGTGACCAGCAGCGTCAGGCCGGTGAGCATCAGTCCGTCGCCGAGGCTCAGGCAGTCTTTCATATAAAGCAGCAGATCCGGGATGCCCAGCTTTTTGAGCGGCAGCGGCCGGTAGAAACAGACCGCATCCTCCGCAAACTGCTTCGCCGTCCGGCGGTCCAGCGACCGCCATTCGCCGCTCGTCGGGTCGAGGAAGCGGTAGCCCATAAAGGGCTTCGGCAGCAGAGCAACCGGCAGCCTCTCCTCCCCGTAATAGCCCAGCATCGGTCCGAAGGAGTCCCGGTACCAGTTTTCCTCCAGGCGGACGTTCCGCCGCATGATCCCATGCGGACGCAGGCAGTATTCCAGCTGCTCGTCGGCGTCCGTCAGGTTTTCGGGGATCTCCGCGGGCTTGATATGATAATGCTTCAGGATCTCGCCGATGGCCGCCTTGGCGACGATGCGCTCCTTGTTGAGGGCGCCCGCGCCGGGCCTGCCCAGCACCACGGAGGCCATGCGGAAAATGGAGTCTTCGAACACTTCCTGATCCTTCTGCTTGCGCAAGCGGATCTGGTCGTCAAACCAACTCATTGTCGCCCACCTCCTCAATCGCTCGTGATGAGCTCGGCATAGGCGCCGCCCTTGGCGTAGAGCTCATCATGCGTGCCGCGCTCCACGACCCGGCCCTTGTCAAGCACGATGATCTCGTCGCAGTCGCGGATCGTGGACAGGCGGTGCGCGATGACGATGCAGCTGATGCCGCGGTCCCGGATCGCCTTGACCAGCTCGTATTCCGTCAGCGCATCCAGCGCGGAGGTCGCCTCGTCAAGGATGATCAGGGTCGGATCCTGCGCCAGCACGCGGGCGATCTCCAGGCGCTGCCGCTGGCCGCCGGAGAGATCCTTGCCGCCCTCGGTGAGCCTGCCCTGGAAGCCGCCGTCGCGGGCCATGATATCGTCATAGATCTGGGCGTCGCGCGCGGCGAGGATCACCTCGAAGTCTTCGATCGAGCTGTCCCACATTTTGATATTGTTGGAGATCGTGTCCTCAAAAAGGATGATGTCCTGATCCACCACCGCCACCGAACCGGTGAAGACGCTGCGGTCGATCTCCGCCATCGGCTTGCCGTCAAAGAGGATCTCGCCGCTCCAGGGCTGGTAGAGCCCGGAAATCAGCTTGGACAGCGTGCTTTTGCCGCAGCCGGAGCTGCCGACGAAGGCCACCCGGCTGCCGGGCTTCATGTGCAGGGAGAAGTCCTCGATCAGAGGCGGAGCAAGGCGGGAATAGCCGAAGCTGACGTTCCGCAGTTTCAGCTCGCCGGAGAGTTTGGCGTAGTCCGCCGTCTCGGACAGCGGTGTGTCGGAATAGGCGGGATCCTCGGGATACTCCATCACATCCTCGACGCGCTCCATCTCGGTGCGCATCTCCTGGATGGACTGGCCCGCGCTGATCAGCATCATGGCCGGCGCCATAAAGGCGCTCAGAAAGCCCTGGAAGCTCATGATCATACCAATGGTAAAGCGGCCCTGCATGGCCTGGTAAACGCCGAGGATGAGTACCGAAGCGCCGGCCAGGGAGCTCAGCAGCGCGGGGATCATGCCAAGGTACTGGTTGAGCCGGGCATAACGGATCTCGCCGGCGTTGACCGAGGCCTGATAACCGGACCATTTCTGGAAAAAGCCGTTTTCCGCGCCGCTGGATTTGATGGTCTCCACCATCTGGATGCCGGATACGGTGGTAGAAGCGAGCTTGCCGCTGTCGCGCATCTGGACGCGGGTGATGTTCACCCGCTTGCGGGAGATGATCCGGGAGACAATGAGATTGAGGATCGTCGTCGCCAGGCCAACGATGGTCAGAAGCACGCTGTAGCGCAGCATGACCACCAGATAAAAGACCATCATCCCCGTGTTCAGCAGCAGCGGAGCAAAGGTATTGACCAGCGTTCCGGCAATGGAGGCGTTGGTTCCCATGCGCTGCAGGATATCGCCAGACAGACGCTGGGTGAAAAACTCCATCGGCAGGCGCAGGAGCTTCCACATGAAGGCGCTGCTGCCCACGAGGTCCATTTTCCCGTTGATCTTCAGCGAATAAATCGCCTGGATCCAGCTGACAAGGATCTGCGCCAGGCCCATCAGCGCGAGCAGGCCGAGGAAGGGCGCCAGCAGCTCCCGGTTTTCCCCGGTCAGCAGCCGGTCAATGAAAAAGTTGGAAAACACGGGATTGATGATGCCGAACAGCGAAGCGATCGCCGTGGAGAGCATCACGAAAGCCACCGCAGAGCCTGCGCCGAGCAGGCGCTTGCGGGCAAAGGCGAGAGTGCTCTTCGGCTTGCCGCCGGGCTGAAACGCCGGCCCCGGCTTGATCTGCAGGCAGATCCCGGTAAAGGAGCGATCAAACTCCTCCATGCCGACCTTCACTTCTCCGCGGGCGGGGTCGTTGAGGTAGGCGTATTTGCCTCGAAAGCCCTTGAAGACGACAAAGTGATTGAAATTCCAGTGAATGATGCAGGGGCAGGCGATCTCCTCCCGAAGCGCATCGATCTCACAGCGGAAGCCATCGGCCTCAAAGCCGTAGTTCCTGGCTGCCAGCAGCACGTTCCGGGCGTTGGAGCCGTCGCGGGAGACACCGCAGTCCAGACGCACCTGCTCCAGCGGCACCCACTTGTCATAATAGGCCATGACCATCGCGAGCGCGGCGGCGCCGCATTCCAGCGCCTCCATCTGCATCACGACGGGGACCTTTACCAGTCCCCCGATCACCGGCCTTTTGAGACCTTTCTTTCCCATGGCAGCCCCTTTATCGGAACAGCAGGCGCAGGATCTGCGTCTGCTTATACTGTACGCCGGCCTCGTATACGCCGTCGGCCAGATCGGTGTCGGCCAGGGCAAAGACGCCCTGCTCGTCACGGCCGAGACTGCGGATCTCGGTGCTGCTGTCCCCGATCGTGACGCGCATGCCGGGCTCCAGGTTATTCGCCGCTCTTTCATCGTCGAAACGGAGCGTCATGCTCCCGCCGGAGACCTCGGCGCTGCCGTAGGCCACACTGTCGATATAAGTAAAGGAGCCCCAGACCAGCAGCCCGACCAGAAGCAGGATCACAGCCGTCAGCAGCAGCCAGACGCTGGGATTGGTGACGCGCAGAGTCTGATTCAGCTGTTCCGGAGATTCGATCCGCTCCAGGCTTTCCTTGCGGTAAAGGCGTACGTGTTCCATGTTCGCTCCTCCTTGCCTGTCCCGTTCGGGGTCAGGCCATGATCTCGTTGTTATCTCCTCAGATAGGCTGAGGAGACCGGGAAATTGAAATAGGTGTCCGGATAGGGCTCATCCCCCAGGGAGAAATGCCACCATTCGCAGTCAATCGGCCGGAAGCCGCTGCGCAGCATAGCCCGCCGCAGGATCATGCGGTTTTCATACTGCTCATCGCTGATCCCGCGGTAATCCGGGTGCGAAATCTCGCTGAACAGATCGAAGGGGCCGCCCATGTCCAGTTCCTTCCCGGTCTGCATGTCCAGCAGCGTCAGATCCACCGCGCTGCCGCGGCTGTGGCTGGACTGCTTGGCAATATAGCCGCGGACGAACAGCTCCTGCTTCTCCAGGTCCGGGTAGAAGTAGGGCTTCATGCGAACGTCCTGATCCTCGATGCCCCAGAGGACAAAGTGCTTTACCGCGCAGGCCGGGCGGTAGGCGTCAAACACCTTCAGGCGATAGCCCTGCACGAGCAACTCGCTGCTGACAGCCTTGAGCGCCCGCGCCGCCTCGATAGTCAGCAGCGCGCAGGGCTCCTCATAGCCGTCGATCCGGTCGCCGATGAAGTTGTAGCTCGAATAGTAGCGGATCTCCTGCACGATCTGCGGCACATAATCCGCCAGCAGCACAAAGCCCGAGGGATCCATGGTCGGATCGTTCCTGTATTCCGTTCTCATGCGCGTTCCTCTGTCAGTTCTCTGCTTCCTGTCTGCCCTTATACTCCAGGCAGAGCATGGTCAGATCGTCAAACTGCTCCGCATCCTTCACGAAGGCGTTGACCGCCTCGTGCACCTTGTCCAGAATGCGTCCCGGCCCGGCCTCCGGCTCCTCGTTGAGCGCGGCGAGCATCCGCTCCGTGCCGAACATGCGGTTTTCCGCGTCCGTCGCCTCGGGTACGCCGTCCGTATAGACGAAAAGCTTGGCCCCGGGTTCCATCTGCAGCTCATATTCCTTGTATTTTGAGCCCTTAATGCCGCCAAGCACAAGCCCGTGCTTATCCCGGTAGAGCTCAAAGCGGCCGTTCGGCTGCTTGATCACCGGATACTCATGCCCGGCGTTGGATGCCGTAAGCCTGCCGGTGGACAGCTCCAGGATCCCGATCCATACGGTAACGAACATTTCCACCTGGTTGTTGGAGCACAGGGCCTCGTTGGTCTTGGCCAGGATCTCCGAGGCGGATTTGCCCAGCATGGCGCAGCTCTGCAGGATGGTCTTGGCGATCATCATGAACAGCGCCGCCGGCACGCCCTTGCCCGACACGTCTGCGATCACCAGGCCGAGATGATCCTCGTCGATCAGGAAGAAGTCGTAGAAGTCGCCGCCGACCTCCTTGGCGGGGGTCATGGTGGCGTAAATATCGAATTCCTTGCGGTGCGGATAGGGAGGGAACACGTGCGGCAGCATACTGTTCTGGATCTGGCTGGCCATGCTCAGTTCCGTGCTGACGCGCTCCTTTTCCCGCGTGATCTGGGTAATGTCTTCGACGTATTGCTTGGTTTTCTTCGACAGGTCGTCAAAGGCCTCGGCCAGCACCTCGATCTCGTCGTTGGTCCGGAAGCTGTCCTGCATCTCGAACAGCTCGCCGGTCTGGCTGCTCCGGATGATGCTCTTCGTCATATCCTCGATCGGCTTGACGATCCTGCTGGCGGCGTACAGCGCCATCATGGCGCCCAGCGCCAGAACGGCGGCAATCATCCAGCCCGTCGTCTGTCTGATCCGCCCCGTGCTGGTTCTGAACCTGGCGCTCGCCTCCTCGTTGATCCGGTCGTACTCGGCGAGCATCAACTTCTCCGGCTGCTCGGTGGCTTCCTTGTCTACGATCGAAATGACCGCCCAGCCGACCGTGCGCATCGGGGCGCCGGCGGCGTAGTACTCCTTGTCCCGGATGGTGAGGATCCTGAGATCGGTCGTTTTGTGGAGGGCGTCCTCGATAAAATGCGCCAGCTCCCGGTTTCTGGAGTTGCGCAGATCCGTCGCAAGATCCGCCGCATCCGCCTTGAACAGCGTGTTGCCGGAGGGGGCGAGGATCACCTGGCCGCGATTGTTGATGACGACAGAGATCCCGGCGCTGTCCGAGGAAGTGCTCAAATAGTCATGCATGCTGGAAAGAACGATGTCGATGCCGACGACGCCGACCAGTTTCCCTTCCACGATCACCGGCGCCGAGCAGGTGATCATCGGCACACCGCTGAACGCATCCCGCTCCATTCCCGTGAAATACAAGCCGCCGCTCCCGGCCGCGCCTTTATACCACGGTCTCTCCCGGACCTGGAACGGGATCGGTTTCCCGTTTTCGTCCAGCTTGCCTTTCGGCTTGGTATCGACGCAGAAGTCCGTACCGTCTGCCAGTCCGATGTAGCAGCCGTCGATCTTGTCGGAGCTTTTTAACATCGCGATCATGGCGGCGCGCATATGTCCGACGACGGCAAGGTATTCGGACTCGGTATAATCGACGCCCTCTTCACACAGAACGTAAGCGGAGGGCGTCCCTTCCGTCGTAGGATCCGGAAGCCCGATCTCCGCCGGTTCGACCTGTGAACGTCTTTCGATCAGCTCCTTGGCCATTGCCTGGAGCATACGGGTGTCGTTCATGATCTCGGCGAAATCGTTGTCCGCGATCTTGGCCTGCTGGGCCGTTCTGCTGACGAGCGTGCTTTCCACGACTGCATGCATCGTCTCCTTCGAGGTCTGGGAGATCGCCTGCTGCTGCTCGGCTCTCGTCTCCCCCACGATGCTGGTCAGCATCCGGTTCTGATAGGCAGACACGCCCAGGAACACGGCGGCAGTCACCGCCAGCATCGCGAGCACGAGCAGCACGGTTCTCTTCTGCAGGCCGCCGAAGGTCATGCCTAAAAACTTTTTCAACCCGCCGCCCCCGTTATTCGATCGTAAGAAGGTCAGAAAAGCCCGTGACTTCAAGGATCTCCATGACCGTCTCGTTCACGTTCAGCAGCTTCATGTCGCCCTTCCCGGACATGGCTTTCCAGGCGGTCAGCAGAACGCGCAGACCGGCCGAGGAAATGTAATCCAGCCCTGCCAGATCCAGGGTCAGAGAGTTGGCATCGGCGAGTTCATCCCTGAGATCATTTTCCAGCGTCGGAGACGAGATGGTATCGAGCCGTCCCTCCAGGGCATAGACCAGATTTCCGTCTTCGGCCGTCTTATTGATATTCAGCATCGCACATTCTCCTTATCGATAATTCGTTTGATCTGTTCAGATCCCGCGGGCATGGCAGCAGCGCCCGTCAGGCAAAAAGTTTTCTATTTAGTATATCATATCTCCGCCGAATAATCTACAAAAAAACGACGGTTTTCACCGACCGCGGGCAATAATTTGTCCTGCTTTTCCGGGTTGTCGCCGCGCGAAAAGACGCCTTCCTTATCCGATAGATAAAGAAGGCGTCTTTTCTGACTGCGGTCCGGCCGACGCTCCCGCACGCCTGCGTAAGCTTATTTATCGCAGGATTTGTACTGCAGGACCGTATTGATATTGTATTTGGCCGCATTGTCGCCATACAGGAACGACCCGTCGTAGACCTCTCCGTGAATCCGGATCGCCGGATTGAAGAAGAGCGTCTCGGCCGTGCCGAGCTTGCCGATATTGCCGACACGCTCGAAGGAGATATTCTTGTCGAACACGCGCTTATACTCGGCCGTGCTGATAAACATGTCAAAGGAGGAGCCGTCGGGACGCGTGCAGAAGCAGACGACATAGGTGGGTTCCTTTTCGTTGCTCATCCACGCATGGACAGTCATCGGATCGATCTTGGCTACGTCGACATAGACCTTGTCGTACTTGACCGAATACTTGGTATACTCGGTCTCCGGTCCATGATTGGCTTGATAGGCTCTCCAGGCGAAAAAGAGGACGCCGATCAGGGCGAGGATCACGACGACGGGGATCTTTGTTTTCGGACGGGCGGGAAAGCTCTCGGGGAACGCGTCCGGCTGCTCTTCCTGCGCTTTCGGCGCGGGAGCAGGCTGCGCGGGGCTACTTTGTTCCGGACGCGGTCCAGCGGGCCGCCGATCGTTCTGCGACGGCGTCCGGGCGGGACGCGGCGCGGCAGGCGCCGGGTTCTTCGCGCCGCAGCAGGCGCAGTAAAAATCGGTGTCCTGGTTTTTCGTATCACACTCTTTGCAGATCCACATACTGCATCCTCCCCCGCTTTACTGAACGTTTGCAACAGAGATATAGGCGGCGCCGGTGAATTTCATTGTGCCGCCTTCCACGCTGATCTGTGCGATGACCGCTTTTCCCGGCCGATGGTCATAGGCGCAGCGCAGGCCGACGACCATGCCGTCCTGCTTGATCCAGGTGCCGTTGAGGACGAAGGAATCGTAGGCAATCCACTCCCCGCCGACGCCGACGCCGAAATCGTGCGTGTCCTTGACCGGATGCCAGCGGCAGATGATCTCGCCGTCCTTCCACATCGCCTGGAACTCCGAAGCGTGCTTCCGCCTGAAGATGATCATGACCCAGTACAGGACGTAGCAGAGGATTACGGCCGGCGTCATCAGGGGTTCCATCATCTCGGACGTCACCAGAGCCGTACCGCCGAGTTTCTCCACGAGGTCGCCGAGAAGCCAGGAGGGCAGATAGGAGAGAAGCGCTCCGGCCCATGTGCCCAGAAGAAAGCAGCCGATCAAGTGCTTAAGCCAGTAGCCCAAATGATTATTGAGCCGCGTTGATGGATTCTCGGGTATTTTGACCGCGCCGCGAAGCTCCATCAGCCTCTTTTCCTCATAGCTCAGCTCTTTTTTTCTCGGTTCCGCGACCTGGGTACGGCTCGTGCTCTGCGCGCGCGGCGTATTCTGGGAAGCGGCAGGCCGGCTTGCCGACCCGGACTGGTTGTTCCCGACGGGGCGGGAGGCCTTCGGCGCAGCCGACGCTGGTCTTGCGTTCCCGCAGCAGGCGCAGAAGCGATCGTCATCGTTGTTCTTGGTTTCACATACGCTGCACGTCCACATAACTTCTCTGTCTCCTCAGGATCATTCTTTTTTGAAGCTCGTCTTGATCGTAAAGCCCGTATTCTCCTCGGGTGCAGGCGCCGGGGGTTCGTCAAGATCCGCCGGTATCGTGAAGGAATCGGAAAAGACCGGCTTCGGAGCCGCAGACGCAGGCGCCGGGGCGGACGAGGCGGGCATTTTCCCCATATGGTAGGATACCACCGGTTCGACCGGTCTCCCGGCAGGCTCCGGGTTGTCAGCCGGTCCGGCCGTCGGCTCGGGCCGCGGGGAATAAACGGGTTCCGGCGGCGGAGTGGGCGGTGCTTCCGGGGAGGGCGATGCCGTCACGGCGGGGGCAGGCTGCGGCTTCCGTCTGGAAAGCCCGATCACGACCGCCAGCACGAAGGCGCCGACGGCGACCCAGATCAGCGCATGCCAGACGACGCGGCTGCTCCCGGATCCGGCCTTGCCGATATAATAGTCCGCATGGCAGCGGTCCAGGAACTTGGTCAGCTCTTTGCCGTCGATCGCCATCTGAACCTTGGCTGCGTCTTCCGCATCGACGAAGCCTATCGTGTTGACGCCGACGACGCGGCCGTTTTCATCCACGAGCGGACCGCCGGAGTTGCCGTGCGTGATGCTTGCCTCATGCTGGATATAGTCCACGCCGCCGATCGTAACATGGAGCCGCGAGACATTGCCCTGCGTGACGCTCAGATCATCCATGCGGGACGGCGCGTACTGAATGAATACCGCTTCCAGCTCAGAGGAAGTGCCGTAACTGTATGATGAAACATCGGCCACGTCGGCCAGGCCGGGATATCCGATCGCATACACGGTATCCGTCACCGCAAGCTCCTGCATATCGCTCATCGCGGCGGGCTTGCGGGTCCGGATGGGCGCCTCCAGGCGGATCAGCGCAAGATCCGCCCCGTCGGAGAGCGTGACGTCCCTGTCATAGTCGGCGGGGTAGGCCACGTTGTCCGCCAGCACATAGACTTTCAGGCTCAGGGTCATCCCGGTAGCGATCAACAGCTCATTCTTGCGCGCCTGAAAATCGATCCCGGACATCTCCAGGTCCAGGACGTGCCGGTTCGTGACGACGGCCGTGACCTCGCCGTCCTTGGGTCCGATGCAGATGCCCGTACCCATCCAGAAGCCGTCCAGGACCGGTTCCCCGTCGATGCAGCAAACCAGAACGACGCGGACCACGCTGTTGCGCGCGTCCTGCACGGGGTTGTCTGCGGAGGCGGCCGGACAGAGGCCGAGCAGCAGGAGAAGGATCATCAGGATCGGCAAAAAGCCGCGCAGTTTTTTCATCGAATCATTCACTCCCGTCTGTCTGACGAAGCTGGATCGCCGCGCGATCAGAAGTCGGTCGGAGTCTGCCAGAGATCGTCGACCGCGCTCTTCTCGGCGGGTGTTTTCTCGGCCGGAGCGGGGCGCGGCGCAGACGCCGCGGCGCGCAGAGAGGTCCCGCAATAGGTGCAGAAGCCGGCCGTTTCCGAAACGACCGCCCCACAGGAAGGGCAGTTGCGTGTTTTCGCAGCAGGCGCGGGGGCAGGCTCCGCTCTCCTGACGGGGGCGGGCGCAGACGCGGCAGACGGCGCCGGGGCCGGTTCGATCTTCGCATCGAACAGCTTTTTCGGGTTGGGGCCGTAGGCGTTGTCGCCGGGCTCACTGTCCTGGCACATCCACACGAGCAAAAGAATAAAGCCAACGGCCGGGATCAGCGCAAAGAGGATATTCCAGCCGGAGCGCCCGGTGTCATGCAGACGGCGAACGGCGACGGCCAGTCCGGGGATCAGCGCAGCGATCCCGTAGATGCCGAGAAGGCCCATCGGGAGGGCGGAGCCGCGCCCGGAATCGCCATTGAACAACGCCGCGGCAAGATAGCACACGACATAAATGATCATGGTGAACAGGAAGAATTTCCAGTATTCGCTCCGTCTTGCCCTGGCCTTAAAGTCTGCGTAGTGTTTGAATACATTGCTTACCGCTTCCATCATGCTCATGGTCCAAGTCTCCTCTCATCAGAAATCCGTGGGGATATAAAACAGGGATGAATCGCTTTTGCTCTTTGGCTTTTCCGGCTCCTCGGCCGGGATCTCTTCGCTTCGGGGCAGACGCTCGGGGAGAATGATCACCGAGCCGTCGCTTACGGCCGGTCCTTTGGCGGACATGCGGATCGTCGTCGTGAAGGCGCTTTTTTTCTCCGGGGCGGGCGCCGGCGTCGGTCCGACCGCGTCAACGTCGCCGGTGATGCGCTTGAGCTCCTGCAGGACGTAGTTCATGTCCGGCCGGTCCCCGGGCTCCTTCAGCAGCATCATCCGGATCAGCGCCCTGAGCCGCAGCGGGATGTCGCCGGATACCTTCAGGCTGCCGCCGTCGAGCAGCGCGCCGAAGGCAAAGCCGTATTCGTCCTCGTCAAAGGCCGGCATCTCGCCGGTCCAATAGAGGTGGAACAGCAGGCC
Organism: uncultured Clostridia bacterium; assembly: GCA_947307375.1. The sequence goes on from CAMZIX010000019.1 coordinate 11,834, forward strand.
GAGGCTGAAGACGTCCACCTTGGTCGTCAAATGGAGCTCCTCGCCGTCGAACACCACGCGGCCGGTCTCCGGCGCGATGTAGGGCTCGCTGAGCGGAATGCCCTTCACCTCCGGCGGATCGTATTCAAAATAGCATCCGTCAAAGTCGATCAGCTTGGCGACCAGTTTTCCGCCCTTGCTGCGCTTGAACAGGATATTGTCCGGACGGATGTCCGCATAGACCAGCTTTTTCTGGTGCAGACGCAGCATGTTGAGCGCCAGCGTTTTCAGCAGCAGGTATTTTTCCTCCTGCGGGAGGGCTGCGATGTCCTTGACGTCGATGTTCACGGCATCAATGCGCTCGGTAACGACATGATAGCGGCATTTCCAGAGGAAAAAGTCCTGGATGGTGACGATGTTGCCGCTGTCACAGGCGTTGACGGCGTCGTAAATGGCGCGCTTGTTCTTGTAGAATTTGATGCCGGCGGCGCGTTTCTCGCGGATCATGTCCTCGCTGTAGCTGTCGGTATCGTTGGGACAGACAGGGTCTTTGAAGCGCTTGATGAACCACTTCTTCCCGTCTTTTTTCGCAAAAGTCCACTGGGCTCCGCCGGACAGATTATAGAAATCGTTTTCCAGCTCATAGCCCTTTACGATCGTCCGCTCAGCCATGCTCCGCTTCCTTTTCGCGCCTTACGGCCAAAAATGTCTCCTGATACTTCTGCCACAGGAGCAGGAGCTGCTCCTGATCCTCCTTCTCCACAGCAAGCTGCAGAGGAAGGATATAGTCCTGCTCCAGCTCACTCAGCCGGGGAAGGAACGTCTCCTTCAGTTCCGGAAAGCTTTCGAAGCCCAGGGCGGCCATCTGCAGCGTGTGGTCGTCCGCAGAGACCGCGCCGATCTCGCTGCGCAGCAGGCGCTCCCATTCCGCCGGCGTCTCCGCCTGCCGCAGCGTGTCCAGCAGCAGCCATTCCAGCCGGATCGGCGAATCGAAATAGGAAAACACACCGTCCGAAGCCGAAAGGATCAGGCAGGGGCTTTTCACCAGCATTTCCGCAAAATGGATCTCAAAGGGGACGGTGGCGTTGACGGAATTGCTCAGGATCCCGTCCCTGGCCAGATCTTCGAAGGGATCGTAATTGCCGACGACGTCGTCGGCGCTGAGCTGCCGGAGCCCGGCGGGCAGAAACACGTAATTCCTGGAATTCCCCGCCCAGAAGCTGCAGAGACGCACATAATGATCGGGGAGCTTTTCCGCCGCGACCGCGGCGAGCGTCGTCGGAAGAGACTTGCTCAGACGGCTGACGACGAACCGGGGCGCGGTAAGGTCCTCAAGCAGCGCGTTGGCGTCGCGGATCGCGGCGCTCAGCCTTGCCTCCAGATCCTCGGCCAGTTCCGGGGCCGTGCTGTTGTGAAAACGCTCCTTCGCAAGCTCGGCGAACCATTGATACAGGCTGCGGCCGGCCACATGGGAGGCAATGCGGGCCCCGGTCCAGTTGTCCGCCTCGGGATAGCGTCTGGCGCCCGTTCCTCCGCAGCCGTCAAGGACGCCGATCAGCACCCGCTCCTCATCCGGGACGAAGATGACGCGCTCGTCTTCACAGTCTGCCTCAGGCGCATGATCCTCCGCACACGGCGCGCTGTGCACATACAGCGACAGAGTCACAAATGCCATAACGCACCTTTACTGCTGGATCGTCTTCACCAGCAGCTGAACGATCTGGGAATATTCCTCGCTGCGCGCGAGCTCGTTGAGCGTATCCGCGAACTGATTGGCCTTCGTCGCCACATGGATGACGTTGTCCCAGCCGTTCGTGATGGTCGTCCAGCGCTCCTCATTCGGCGCATAGAGCAGCAGACGTTTGCTTTCGTAGTTCATATAGCCGGTGTTGTTTCCTCCGGCGGCGCCCCACCACGCGGTCAGCTCGTTAAAGTCCTTCGCCATCGATTTCGGATAGAGGTCGACGTTCTTTCCGTAGCCGAGTTCATGCGTGGCCGCGTCGGTCCACAGCACAATGATCTGGCGACGGTCAATGCCCGGCTTTTCCTTGGCCCAATTGGACCGGATGGCAAAAGCCAGCGCCTCCAGGCCGTCTTCCGGGTCGTCTCCGCCGCCGACCGCCTGGATGGAGTCGACGACCGCGCGGAATTTATCTTCCTCCTCGGGCATGGTAAAGAAGGGCGTGACCTGCATCGGCGTTTCATGGTCTTCCAGATAAGCGACATAGTCGCGGAAAGCGATCACGCGGATCCGCATCTGGTTGACCTCACGATGATCCGCCGCCATTTTGGTGCAGATATCGTCATACAGGCGGTTCGCGTTCTCCTTCACGGTCTGGATGCAGCGCCACATGCTCCCCGTCGCGTCGATCACCAGAACGATGTCGACGTCGAATTTCTTTTTTCTGTAATTCCCGGCCATTGTTCTCTACCTCTCTTTATTCTTTTTTCTTCTTGCAAAGATATTTCTGATCGAAGGGAGGCCCCGTTCCCGACGTTCCGTCCGGGCCTCCGGCAGAAGCGCCCGCTCGGGTCCCGTCTCGCAGTCCGCGCCCGGCAGCGGCGCGCCTTGGGGCTCATAGAAGAATCTCTCGCTGAATTCCGTTTTTTCTCTGCAGCGAGGGCAGCTTTTCGCTCCGTATTTGATTTTCCTGCCGCAATGGATGCAAATCATAGGTTTTCTCCGTTTCACGACATCAAAAAAGCCGACTCATAACAGGCGGGCGTCAGATGAAAACAATATATATTCCCTCTATATTAAGTTATCACAGCCACTGTCTTTTGTCAATTTGCTGTCCGAGAGAACAGCTCCGTTTTCTCTCTTTTCAAAAGCCGGATACGGCAGGAAAAGCACGCCTGCGCGGGCATCGCGCAGACGTGCTTTTCCTGATTCGGCTCTTTTCCGCTTCTCCGCTTCAAACGGTCTCGACGACTTCTCCGACGAAGACCCAATGAGGCTGCCATTCGCCGTTTTCGTCCGGGGGATAGACCTCGGGATGCGCCTTGTAATAGTCCCGGATCTCCGGGGTAAGTTCATTCCGGGAAAACTGGTGCTGGTAAAGCTTCCGGCAGAGGAAGCTGCGGCTCGCTTCCCGATATCCCACGCTGTCCCCGAGCCGGATCGGCGTCAGCCCGGCGGCGCTCACCTTATCCCCATCCCGCCCCGAGCGGGAGCCCATGATCGCCAGCGCCTTTCTGCAGCTCTCCGGGAAGAAGCACACGGTAAAGCAGTCATTCTTCATCAGGAACTCACGGGTATAGCGCGCCGGGTGCAGGAACACGGTGACGACCGGCTTGTTCCACAGGCTGCCCAGGCAGCCCCAGCCGACGGTGCAGCCGTTGAAATGCTCCGGAGTCCCGGCCGTGACCAGGGCCCACTGCTTTTCGAA
>CAMZIX010000020.1 GCA_947307375.1 uncultured Clostridia bacterium
AAAAACTCGACGGAGGACATCTGGAAGGGGATCGTGATGTCCTGATAGGCGTCGACGAGGATCACGTCGTAGCTTTCCTCGACGGCCTGCAGGAAGGCGCGTCCGTCGTATTCCGTAACGGACACGGCCTCGGGCATGTCAAAGTAGTCCCAGGCAAGCTGCGTGATCTTGCCGTCGATCTCCACGCCCTCGGCCGTACAGCCCGGGAAATACGCCAGACACTGCTTGGCGAAGGTGCCGCTGCCGTTGCCGAGGACCAGGATCCTCGGGGCCTCCTTCCCGGCCATGACGGGCCCGGCCAGCGCGTAGTCGTAGTACATGCCGGTGAGCCCGCCCTCCTTCATCATCACGGACTGCACGCCGAAGAGGACGTTGGTCGAGAGGCTGACGCGCTTCTCATCCTCCTTGACCTGCAGGTAGTTGTAGATCGATTCGCCCTCATAGCTCAGGTCGTCCTCCCAGAAGGCGAAGGCCGTGCTGCGCCCGAAGATCAGACAGAGGAAAAAGAGGATCAGCGCGAGGATCACGGCGCGCAGCTTCGTTCTCTCGCTGATGAAATAGATCAGCGCGATCAGCAGCAGCACGCCGGAGAAGATCAGGAAGCTGACCGCGGTGCCGACGGCGGGGATCGTGACGAAGGTGGGCAGGAAGGTGCCGAGGATGCTGCCGACCGTATTGCAGGCGCCGAGACGCCCGACGGTGCGGCCGCTGTCGTCGAGGCTGTCCACCGTGACCTTCACCAGAGAAGGCGTGACCGTGCCCAGCAGGAAAAGCGGGAACACGAAGATCAGCATGCAGGAGAGAAAGGCGGCGATCACCAGGAAATGCGTGCTGATCGTGACGATCAGCAGGCCCGACACGCCGAGAATCAGATATTTGCCCAGCACCGGGATCGCGGCGATCCAGACCGCGGCGATCAGGATCCGGCGGTAGAGCCGCGCGGGATCGGGATTCTTGTCCGCGGCGCGGCCGCCGTAGAGGTTGCCGAGCGCCATGGCAATCATGATCGTGCCGATGATGATGGTCCAGACGATCTGCGAGGAGCTGAAATAGGGCGCGAGGAGCCGGCTCGCGCCGAGCTCGACGGCCATGACCGACACACCTGCGAAAAACTCCGTCACATACAGGAACCATTTGTTTTTCAGGATCTTTTGCTCGTTCATCGAAAACCCTCTCTATTTGCGTGCGATGCGGAAGCTGATGAGGATCGTGCCGATCGAGAGCGCAACGGCCGTGGCGACCAGCATCCAGGTATAGTCGAAGGGCAGGATCCTCCGCGCCAGGAACACCAGCCCCAGCGCCGTGAGGTCGACCAGGGTGCGCAGGAAATTGCCGGCCAGCAGGGCGCCGTTCGTGTTTTTCGCCAGCGCCCGGCGGGTGATCACGCCGCCCAGCAGCGCCGCCAGCGCGCCCCAGACCAGGCCCGCGAGAAGGGCAAGAAAGATGCTCATGTCACTTTCTCCGTTCCGAAATGATGGAATAAAATAATTATAATAGAAAAAAAGAAAAAAGCCAACAGTTTTTGGCGCGGATGAAAAAATGCGGACGGCGCATACTAAAAGCGAGGTGATGATCATGAGTCCCAAAGAGCTGCTCTATATCGAAGACGCGCTCGGCCACACCCAGTTTTTGACGGCCCAGTGCCGCGAGGCGGCCAATACGCTGAGCGATCCCGTGCTGCGCGGCCAGGCGCAGCGTCTGGCAGACAGCAATCAGGCGATGTTCGACCGCTTTTACAATCTGGTCTGAGGAAGGAAACGACGATGAACGACAAGGAAATCATGGAAAACATCCTGCTGACCACCAAGGGCGTCTGCGACCTGTATCTGCACGGCTCCGTCGAGTCGTCCACGCCGCAGGTGCACGAGGCCTTCACGGCCGCGCTCAACGACGCGCTCTGCATGCAGAACGGCGTCTATGCCCAGATGGAGAGCCGCGGCTGGTATCAAAAGGAGCAGGAGCAGCCCCAGAAGCTGCAGCAGCTGAAGCAAAAATACGCCGCGCCGCAGGGCTGAAGCAAAAAACAAAAAATGGAAAAAACAATCGGGAGAGGGCCGCTCTCCCGATTGTTTTTTTCAAACAAAGTGACAAAAAACAAATAAATATGCGTTCTTTTTTGTCGCTCTTTCATCAATTTGTTGCTTTTGCGATTTAAAAGGCTTGCACTTTATCCGGCACTATGATAGAATCCTTTTGTATCTATAAATGATAGGGAAGTATATTCTTTTTCAAAACCCTTCCGACAGCGCGGAAAGACGCGCCTGAGCCTGTGAACTTCGCCCCCGAAGGGGCTTGTTCAAAAATATCTTTCCATTAAGGAGGACACAAAATGAAGAAGCTTGTTGCATTGCTTCTGGCGCTGATGATGATCGTCAGCCTGGTTGCCTGCGGCAACACCACGCCGGCTCCCGCCAACGAGCCCGTTGTGGACGAGACTCCGGTTGAGGAGCCCGCTGCTGAGCCCGCTGCCGAACCCGAGGTCGTTTACGAGCGCGGCGACGACGAAGAAGCCTACGAGAATGCTCTCGGCGGCTATGAAGAACTGATGGCTGCGGCCAAGGACCCCAGCATCAGCAACGACGAGCGCTTCGTTCTCGAAGCCCAGGCTGAGGCCTACCTGCTCGACTCGGCTGTCATGATCCCCACCACCACCCAGGGCGGTGCGTATCAGCTCAGCCGCATCGCTCCCCGTACGGTTCCTTACGTGCAGTGGGGCAATGACGATGACCGTTTCTTCGGCATGGTCATCTCCGACGAGTTCCTGACCCCGGCCGAGCGTGATGACCTGTTCGAGCTGTGGGGCAAGGCTGTTGCCGGCGAAGGCGAGTACGATCCTGCCGCTTACCTGACCGAGAAGGGTCACAAGCTGCTCGATTCCTACGTTCTGACCTTCGCCACCGCGCCTGTCACCATCGACTGGCTGAACACCTCTTCCCAGTCCGATACTGAGATCACCGTCAACACTGTTGAAGGCCTGGTCCAGTACGACAACCTCAACCGCATGCAGCCCGCCCTGGCCGAGAGCTGGGACATCTCCGAGGACGGTCTGACCTACACCTTCCACATCCGCCAGGGTGTGAAGTGGTTCACCTCCGAGGGCACCGAGTATGCCGAGCTGACCGCTCATGACTTTGAGGCCGGCTTCCATCACATGCTCGACACCGACGCCGGCCTTGACTGGCTGGTTGACGGTGTTGTCGTCGGCGTTTCCGAGTACCTCGCCGGCGGTTCCTTCGACGACGTCGGCTACAAGGCCATCGACGACTACACGCTGGAAGTCAAGCTGGTCAACCCGACCTCTTACTTCATGACCATGCTGACCTACTCCATCTTCCTGCCCATCTGCCAGAGCTTCTATGAGGCCCACGGCGGTGTGTACGGCCGTGAGGAGTACCAGGAGGCCTTTGCCGACACCAACGCTTACACCTACGGCAAGTCCGAGGACGTCGCCTCCCAGGTCTACTGCGGACCCTTCCTGCTCCAGAAGCTGCAGAAGGACTCCGAGATCCTCGTTGTGAAGAACCCGAAGTACTACAATGCTGACAAGGTCACCCTGAACGAGATCAAGTGGGTCTACGACGACGGCTCCAACCCGACCGCTTTCTACAATGACGTTGTCAACGGCGTGTACGCTGCCTGCGCTCTGACCCAGGCCTCCGGCCTGCTTGACCTGGCCAAGGAAGACGGCAACTTCGACAAGTACGCCTACGTTACCGAGACCACTTCCACCTCCTACTTCGGCGGCCTGAACCTGAACCGCGGCACCTTTGCCCTGGAGTCCGGCGCCTGCGCCTCCCCGAAGACCGAGCAGCAGAAGATCGATACCTCCGTTGCTCTGCAGAACAAGAACTTCCGCAAGGCCATCGTCCATGCCTGGGATAAGGCTGCTTACAACGCTGTCCAGCGCGGCGCCGATCTGGCTGAGGCCAGCCTGCGCAACATGTACACGCACCCGCAGTTCGTCTCCCTGACCGAGGACACCACCGATGCCAATGGCCACACCTTCCCGGCCGGCACCTTCTATGGCGACATCGTCCAGTACTACTGCGATCAGCTCGGCGCGAAGATCACTGTTGCTGACGCCTGCAACGGCTGGTACCAGCCCGAGGCCGCCAAGGAGTACCTTGAGGCTGCCAAGAACGAGCTGGGCGACACCGTCACCTTCCCGATCTACATCGACGTCGTTTACCTCGGCACCAGCGAGGTCAACACGGCTCAGGCCCAGGCCTTCAAGCAGACCGTTGAGGCTTCTCTCGGCGCTGAGAACGTGGTCGTGAACCTGATCGAAGCTACTACCACCGAAGACTTCTACGCCTGCGGCTACCGTGCCTCCAACGGCGAGGCCGGCAACTTCGATATGTTCTACGGCTCCGGCTGGGGTCCTGACTATGGTGATCCCTGCACCTACCTCGACACCTTTGCCGGTGAGGGTGCTGGTTACATGACCAAGGTCATCGGCCTGTTCTAATCCCTATCGCTGAACCCTTTGGGTTCAATCAACAAGTTCGAGGCACATAGGGGGACGAAAGTCCTCCTATGTGTTTCCTACATAACGATCAGGCAAAAGTGGAAAGTTAAGTTCTTTTTCCAAACGGCAGCGGACTGACGACTGCTTTTGGCGTCTGGACGTCTTCAGGCGAGTCTTGGAGACGGAACTTAGCTTTTCACTTTTTTCCCCGGCAAATCAAGGAAAAGGAGGATACCATCGGCAATACGATGGAGGCATCGGAATATGAGAAAATACCTGCTCAAGCGCATTCTGTTTTCGATCTTTTCCCTGCTCGTCGTGGTCATGGCCGTCATGCTGCTGGTATACACCGCCATCGAACGCAGCGTCATTTTCCAAACCGACGACGTGTGGAACAAAAAGAGCAACAATGACAGAGTCATCTATGAGTACACCATGTACAGCAAGTACGGGTATCTCAACTACATCGACTATACGACCTTCCTGAAGAACAAGTATCAGGAGATCTATGGCGACAACTACGCGAATGAAAAGGACTTCACGACCGACAAGGCGGCCATCCAGAAAGAGGGCTGGAAGGACAACGAGTCGGTCAAAGAGTTCATTGACAAATATGGAAAGCAGGGCTTCAAGCTCCGCTATCTGGAGCCGATCAAGTTCAAATCAGGCAAGACCAAGCCCGGCGGCACCGGATACCTGATCGCCATCGAGGAAAAGAGCGTCGTCTGGCGTCTGGTCGACTATATCAAGGGCTTCATCACCTTTGAGAACAAGAACATGGTCCAGGATCCGGAGCTCACCGAGCGTTACGTCCGCTTTGAGAAGGATCCCTATTCCGGCATGTTCGCCATTGTCGGCTCGGGCACGCAGCATAAATACCTGCTTTATTTCGACGGGCGCTTCCCCTTCATCCATCAGAACTGGATGCACCTGAACCTGGGCACATCTTTCACCAGATACCGCGGCCAGGAGATCACGGCCGTTATTTCCACCCCGGTCTCGGGCGAGCTGAAGACGGTCACGACGCAGTACCCGTCCAAGCTCGGGACCGATGAATATGTGGAAACAGCGATCAACTTCCACTCGCTGACCTATAACAACGGCATCCTCAGCGACGTGGAAAAAGAGCAGTTCCCCGACAAATACACGGTCTACACCTATAACCGCAGCGGCATGAGCATGCTGGAGACCTCCTTCGTCATCGGCATCATCGCCGCGATGATCGCCTATGCGGTCGGCCTGCCGCTCGGCTTCCTCAACGCCCGGAAGAAGGACAAGCTGCCGGACAATCTGGGCAACGCCTACATCATCTTCATCATGTCGGTGCCTGCGCTGGCGTACATCTTCATGTTTGCCGCCCTTGGCACGTCGGTGTTCAAGCTGCCCTATAAATTCGCCAACGCCACGGTGCCGATCCTGGCCTACATCCTGCCGACGCTCTCGCTGTCTCTGCGTGAGATCGGCGGCCTGATGCGCTGGGTGCGCCGCTACATGATCGACCAGATGAACTCCGACTATGTCAAGTTCGCCCGTTCGCAGGGCCTGTCGGAGCGCGAGATCTACAACACGCATATCTCCAGGAACGCGATGATCCCGATCGTTCACGGCATCCCGGGCACCATCCTCTTGTGCCTGACCGGCGCCATCATCACCGAGACGGTGTACTCCGTGCCCGGTGTCGGCCGTCTGCTGACCCAGGCGATCAGCACGCACGACAACGGCGTCATCGTGGCCGTCACCGTCTTCTACACGACCTTGACGATCCTTGCGCAGATCCTCGGCGACTTGCTGATGGCCAAGTATGACCCGCGGATCTCTCTGAATGCGGATAAAGGAGGCGGAAGATAATGGACGAAAAAATGAATTCGATTCAGAATGCCGAACTTTTCCGCTTTATCGACCGCGACGAGATCTCTTCCGAAAAGATCACCGCCCCGCGCTACTCCTACTGGCGCTCGGTGTTCCGGGTGTTCTTCCGCAAAAAGATCAATATCGTGATGATCGTCATCCTGGTGCTGCTCTTCCTCGGGGCCTTCCTGCTTCCGAAGTTCTGGGTCTACGACCAGTATGAGAACGTGCTGGACGCCAAGACCTACAACCTCAACCCGAAACAGGCCCTGGCCTACTTCAATGACGGCAATCCGATCAAGTGGTGTCTCGGCACCGGTCAGCTCGGCAACTCCATCATGTACGGCATCTGGTCTTCGGCCAAGACCTCGCTGCTGCTGGCCATCGTCTGCGCGGCCATCAATATGACGATCGGCATCATCGTCGGCGCGATCTGGGGCTATTCCAAGCGCTTTGACGCCGTGATGCTCGTCATCTACAACATCATCGCCAATGTCCCCGACATCCTGCTGCTCTCCGTGCTGGTTTACGTTATCGGCTCCGGCTTCTGGCCCTTCGTCTTTGCGCTGACCTGCACCGGCTGGCTGTTCATTGCCTTCTTCTTCCGCACCCAGGTCATGATCATCCGCGACCGCGAGTATTCGCTCGCCTCCCGCTGCCTGGGCACGCCGATCAACCGCATCATCAGCAAGAACATCCTGCCCTTCCTGACCAGCGTCATCGTGACACTGCTGGCCACCAACCTGCCGGGCTACATCAACTCCGAGGTGTTCCTCAGCTTCATCGGCATCGGCCTGAGCGCCTCGGTCCCCTCGTTGGGCCGCATGATCCAGCAAGGCCAGAACGCGTTTTTGACCTATCCCTGGGCCTTCTGGCCGCCGGTCATCATCGCGTCCATTCTCACCATCATGCTGTACTTCCTGGGCCAGAACCTGGCGGACGCCACAGACCCCAGGACTCATATGTAAGGAGGGGAGACCATGAGCGAAAACAAGGAAAAGAAAGTTCTCCTCTCTCTCCGTGACGTCGTTGTCCAGTTCAACGTCCGCGGCCGTATCCTTACGGCGATCCGCAACGTCTCGCTGGATGTTTACGAGCACGAATCGCTGGCCATCGTGGGCGAGTCCGGCTCCGGCAAGTCGGTGCTGACCAAGACCTTCGCCGGCATGCTCGACGCCAACGGCTTTATCCCGCAGGGCAGCATCATCTTCTCGGACGACGAGATCTCCAAGACCGACGTCAAGCTGACGCCCGCCAACCGCCGTCTGCTCGACTACGCGACGGACATGCTCAACAAGCTCTCTCCGTTGGAGCGCGGCGCGGCGGAATTCCGGATGATTCAGGAAAAGAAGCAGCAGATCGAGCAGTCCAAGTCCATCTCCATGGAGGAGGAAGCGGATTTCAAGCTTCGCGTCAAGGAAGTCAGCGACTCGATCGTCGACAAGACGAACTACCTCTGGACCCTTGACCGCAAAAAGAACGCGGCGGAGTATAACTCGCTGGAGAACGAGATCAAGGACCTGCGCGCGAAGCGCGAGGCGATCGAAAAAGAGCGCGAGCAGCTCGCCAAGAACCGCACCGAGAGCTATCATCACGATCATAGCCGGATGGAGGCGGACAAGCACAGCCTGGCTGAGCTTGAAGCCCGCCGCGAGCAGAAGATCAAGACCCCGGACGTGGAGGGCAATCCCTACGGTCTGAAGGACAGCGTGCTGGAGCGCAACAAAATCATCGGCTATGAGATCCTGCTCTCCTTCGGCCGCTATCCGATGGTGGAAAAGATCAGCTTCCTGCGCAAGATGAAGAAAGACTTCCGGACGGCCATGTCCCTGGGCGAAGATCTGACCGATCCCGAGATCCGCAACGCTATCTTCGACCATGTCGGCTTCCGCGTGCAGTACGATTCCTACGACAAGGAAAATGAGACCCTGCACGGCACGGCGATCATCGACTGCGCGAAGATCAAGTACACCAAGGACTGGCAGAAGATCCGCGGCGCGCGTATCGCCACCGTGTTCCAGGACCCGATGACCTCGCTCAACCCGGTCATCACGATCGGCCATCAGATCATGGCGGTCATCAAGAAGCACCAGAAATGCTCCGATGCCGAGGCCCGCGAAAGGACCATCGACATCATGAAAAAGGTCGGCATCCCCGACCCGGAGAAGCGCTTTGACGACTATCCCTTTGAGTATTCCGGCGGCATGCGGCAGCGTATCGTCATCGCGATCGCGCTGAGCTGCCAGCCCAAGATCCTCATCTGCGACGAGCCGACGACGGCGCTGGACGTGACCATCCAGGCGCAGATCATCCGCCTGATCAAGGATCTGCAGCACGAACTGGGCTTTACCACGGTCTACATCACCCACGACCTGGGCGTTGTGGCGAACGTGGCTGAGCGTGTGGCCGTGCTCTACGGCGGCCAGATCGTGGAGATCGGCACGGTGGAGGAGATCTTCTACGAGCCGCGTCATCCCTACACCTGGGCGCTACTGAGCTCCCTGCCGCAGCTGTGCGAAAAGGGTACGGAACTCTTCTCCATTCCCGGTACGCCTCCCTCCCTGTACAACAAGATCATCGGCGATGCCTTTGCGCCGAGAAGCCAGTATGCCATGGCCATCGATATGCAGGAGGAGCCGCCCATGTTCCAGATCAGCGATACGCATTTCGCCAAGACCTGGCTGCTGGATCCCCGCGCTCCGAAGGTGGAGCCCCCGACCAACATCCAGAATCTGCACGAGAAGATAGCCAGGACCTACGTGGACCTGGAAGCGTAAGGAGGGCGGCACATGGATACGAACGAAAAGAAAGTACTGCTGTCGATCCAGAATCTGGACGTCGTTTTCGGAAGCGGCAAAAAAGCCTTCAAGGCCGTCGACAATGTGAGCTTCGACATCTACAAGGGCGAGACGCTCTCTCTGGTGGGCGAATCCGGTTCCGGCAAGACGACGATCGGCCGCGCCATCGTCAGGATCAACCCCTGCTCCGCCGGCGCCATTTATTACGACGGCAAGAAGATTTCCGGCAAGCTCTCCCGCAAGGACGACCGCGAGGTCATCCGCAAGATCCAGATGATCTTCCAGGATCCGGCCGCCTCGCTGAACGAGCGCGCCACCATCGAGTACATCATCTCCGAAGGCCTTTACAACTTCCATCTGTACAAGGACGACAGGGACCGTATCGCCAAGATCGAGAAGATCGTCAAGGACGTCGGCCTGCTGCCCGAACATCTGACCCGTTATCCGCACGAGTTCTCCGGCGGCCAGCGTCAGCGTGTCGGCCTGGCGCGTTCGATCGTCATGGAGCCTGAGTTCATCGTGGCCGACGAGCCGATCTCCGCGCTGGACGTGTCGATCCGCGCCCAGGTGCTGAACCTGCTGAAGAAGTTCCAGAAGGAACGCGGCCTGACCTACCTCTTCATTGCCCATGACCTGTCGATCGTCCGCTTTATCAGCGATCGCATCGTTGTCATCTACAAGGGCCGCATCATGGAGATCGCCGAGACGGAAGAGCTGTTCGCCTTCCCGCTTCACCCCTATACCAAGTCGCTGATCTCCGCGATCCCGATCCCCGACCCGATCATCGAAAAGGAGAAGAAGCTGTTCATCTACAATCCTTCCGAGCTGCATGACTACTCGGTCGAGAAGCCTTCCCTGGTCGATATCGGCAACGGGCACATGGTCTTCGGCAGCCCCAGCGAGATCGAAAAGTACAAAAAGATACGCTTCGGCGAGTAAACTGCAGAGAAAAAGAACGAACCGCAAGCCTGCGGTTCGTTCTTTTTCGGTATGGAAAAACGATGAGCATAGAGGAACAATTCAACATAAACACCAAGCACGTCGGTCTGCGCACCGTTGCCTTCCTTCTGGCGCTGCTGCTGGCTGTCGGGGCCATCTCCTTCGGGGTCACCCGCATCGGGAGGAAGGTGCCGGGTTATCAGAGCATTGACATCGTGTCCAACGAGGAAGAGCTCAGCTATGCCAGGGATATCAGCTTCCAGTACTACCTTGACGGCAGCAGTGATGAGATCAAGAGAGCGCTCAATGAGATCCGGGCCTTTTATTCACCTACTCTGCTGCGGGTCTGCAAGCTGCTGGATGCCGAGACCGAGTACGACGGCATAAACAACCTGGCCACGCTCAACACGAGGATCGGGCAGGATACGGAGCTGAGCGAGGAGCTCTTCCGCGTGCTGCTGGATGCGCAGGCCAGAAGCGAGGCGCAGACGGGCTATAACCTCTTCAGCGGCAAGCTGAACCGCGCCTGGCTGGAACTCCGCTACCTCAGCGAGCCGGAGGATTTCGATCCGCTGCGCAGCGAGGAGCAGCGCCAGCGCCTGGATCGCCTGGGCGAGGCCTGCCGGGATCGGGAAAACTTCAAGCTGACGGTCGTGGACGCCGAGCGTCACCTCGTTCGCTTCGAGGTCTCCGAGAGCTGCCTCGCGCTGTTCGAGGAACTGGAGGCGGAGGGCCCGATCCTGGATCTCGGCGCGCTGCACGACGCCTACGAGCTGCAGCTGACGGCGGAGGCACTGGAGGAGAAGGGCTATCAGAACGGCTTCCTCAGCATGAAAAGCGGCGCGACGATCCTGCTTTCCGGCAACCCCGCCGGCGAGCTTCAGCTCTACGGCAAAACGGCGGAGGGCGTGACGGAGGCGGCTTCGGCCCCTGCCGAGAGCGGCCGCGGCTCCTGTGTGATGCGCGCCTTCGCGCAGACGGAGGGCGAGCCGGGTTACTATGAGATGGATGGGCATTTGCGCCATCCCTGGCTGCCGGCCTCCGGCGCATATAGCGATCTGCTGCTGGCAGCCCTCGTCGTGGCGGAAGATCCGGTGACGGCCTGCTGCCGGCTCCTGGAGCTCCAGGAGTATACGACCGCGGAAGAGCTCCTCGCCGCGGTCGCGGAAAGCGGGGAAGAGATCGCCGTCATCCTCAACGACGGCGCGCAGACGGTCTGCGTCAACAGCGGGATCTTCAGCGCCTGCGAGGAATACGGCTGGCGTCTTGAGCCGCTGGGGTGAGAAGGGCGGAACAAAAAAACAGGGAGAAGACGAACGGTCTTCTCCCTGTTTTTTCACATCCGCATGGCCTGACGGCAGTAATAGTTGAGCGCGCGCTCGCGGTCGAGGCTGCTGGGGTCCATGTGTCCCGGATAGACCTCGTAGTCCCCGGGCAGCTCGCAGAGCTTTTTCAGGCTGCGCAGCTCCTCGTCCATGTCGCCGCCGGGCAGGTCGGTGCGCCCGCAGCTGCCGCGGAAGAGCGTGTCGCCGGTGAAAAGCGCCTCGCCGCAGCGGAAGCAGAGCCCGCCGGGTGTGTGGCCGGGCGTGGCGAGCACCTCAAAGCGCAGCGCGCCGATCTCCACGGCGTCGCCCTCGTCGAGGTATTCGCCGTTTTCGGGCAGCGTAAAGGGACGGTGCAGATCCTCGCCGCCGGTGTCGTCCCGGCGGTTCATATAGACGGTCGCGCCGGTCTCCTCCGCGACGGCCTCCACCGCGCCGACGTGGTCAAAATGGCTGTGCGTCAGCAGGATGGCCCGGCAGTGCAGATGGTTTTCCTCCAGGTAGTCCAGGATCGTGTTGCTCTCGTCGCCGGGATCGATCACGGCGCAGAGGAAGCTTTTCTCGTCCGTGACCACATAGCAGTTGGTCTCCAGCTGGCCGACGGGGATGGTTTTGATCAGCATAATTACAGCTCCTTGGTGTCCAAAAGGATGGTGACAGGTCCGTCGTTCTGTGAAAAGACCTGCATTTCCGCCGCAAAGCGGCCGGTGCCGACGGTAAAGCCCCGCGCGCGGCAGAGCTCGATGACCTTCTCATAGAGCGGGATCGCGGTCTCCGGCCGGGCGGCCAGCGAAAAGCCGGGGCGGCGGGAGCGGCAGTCGGCGAAGAGGGTGAACTGGCTGACGATCAGCAGCTCCGCGCCCGCGTCGGCGGGGTTGACGTTCATTTTTCCGGCCTCGTCCTCAAAGATCCGCAGGCCGCAGATCTTGTCGGCGATCTTTTCCGCCTCGCGCTCGGTGTCGTCCTTATGAACGCCGAGCAGGATCAGAAAGCCCTTGCCGATGCGGCTGACCTCCTCGCCGCCGATGACGACCGAGGCCTGATTGACTCTGGTAACAACGGCTCGCAAGCCGATCCCTCCTGACTATAAACGAAATACTGCGCTCTATTTCCCGTTTCGGGTAATGTCGGTGATGCCCCTGACCTGGCTGAGGCGGTTGATGATATAATGCAGCTCCTGCACGTCCTTGACCTCAAGCGTCACGTAGATCTGAGCGAGGCCGGCATTATCGCGCGCATTGAGCGTGCGTACCTTGGCGTTGAGCGTGTTGAGCACGGTGGCGATATCCATGACGAGGCCGGTGCGGTCCTTGGCGTAGATCATCAGCGAGGTATTGTAGCGCTCGGTGATCTCGTCGGCCCAGGAGACCTTGATCCAGCGGCCTTCTTCGGACGGGTCGCGGCTGCGGTTGAGGAAGTTGTCGCAGTCCAGCCGGTGGATGGATACGCCCTGGCCGCGGGTGATGAAGCCGACGACCGGGTCGCCGGGGACCGGAGTGCAGCAGCGGGAGAATTTGACCAGGCAGTTGTCCAGCCCCTGCACCAGGATGCCCTGGATGGGCTTGCTGTCGCGCTTGACCGCCTGCTGCTCGCGCCGCTCCGCCGCCTGCGATACCTTGTCGAGGGCGGTCTTTTTTTCGTCCTTGGCGCTGCGGGCCACTTCGTCCTTCAAACGGTTGGCGGCGCGCGCCGCGGTGAGACCGCCGTAGCCGACGGCGGCGAAGAGGTCCTCGGGGCTGTTGAAGCAAAGGCGCTTGAGAACCGGCGTGATGATCTCCTCGTCCAGCGCGTCCTCCAGCGCGATGCCGTTGCGCCGCAGCTCGTCGGCGAGCATATCGCGGCCGCGCTGGATATTCTCCTCGCGCCGCTCTTTTTTGAACCACTGCTTGATCTTGGTGCGGGCCGAACCGCTCTGCGCCACGTTCAGCCAGTCGCGGCTGGGACCGGGCGCGGATTTGGAGGTGCGGATCTCCACGATGTCGCCGTTCTGCAGCACATAGTCAAAGGTGACGATGCGGCCGTTGACGCTGGCGCCGACCATGTGGTTGCCGACGTCCGAGTGGATCATGTAGGCAAAGTCGATGGGCGTGGCGCCGGCCGGGAGGTTGATGACGTCCCCTTTGGGGGAGAAGACGAAGACCTCGTCGGCGAACATATCGATCTTCAGATTGTGGAAGAAGTCCTGCGCGTCGGATTCCTGCTGGCTCTCCAGCAGACGGCGCACCCAGGCAAACTTGTCCTCGTCGCCCAGACGCAGGGAGGCGCCGCTGTCGCCCATTTTGTATTTCCAGTGGGCGGCGATGCCGTATTCGGCGGTGTGGTGCATGTCCCAGGTGCGGATCTGCACCTCGAAGGGGATGCCCTCGCTGCCGATGACCGTGGTGTGCACGCTCTGGTACATGTTGGGCTTGGGGGTGGAGATATAGTCCTTGAAGCGCCCGGGCACGGGCTTGAACATGTCGTGGATGATGCCCAGGACGTTATAGCAGTCGGGGATCGTGTCGACGATCACGCGGAAGGCGCAGAGGTCGAAGATGCCGTCCAGATTCAGCTTCTGCGCGTACATTTTGCGGTAGATGCTGTAGACGTGCTTGATGCGGCTGAAGATGGAGGCGCGGATGCCCTCCTCGTCCAGCCGCTGCTGGATCTTGCGGGTGACGGCGTCCATAAAGGCCTCCAACTGGGGCATTTTCTGTTCCAGCGAAGCGGTGATCTCCCGATAGCCGTCGGGATCCAGATACTGCAGGGCCAGGTCCTCCAGCTCCCATTTGGCGCGCTGCATGCCCAGACGGTGGGCCAGCGGCGCGTAGATCTCCATCGTCTCCAGCGACTTGCTGCGCTGCTTCTCCGGAGACTGATAGGCCATCGTGCGCATGTTGTGCAGGCGGTCGGCGATCTTGATCAGGATGACGCGGATGTCCTTGGCCATGGCCATGAGCATCTTGCGCAGGTTTTCCATCTGCTCGTCTTCCTTGCTGGTGTACTGCACGCGCGTCAGCTTGGTGACGCCGTCCACAATGTCGGCCACGGCGGTGCCGAACTGACGTTCGATCTCGTCGTGGGTGATGGCGGTATCCTCAATGGCGTCGTGCAGCAGCGCCGCGACGATCGAATCCTCATCCAGCCCAAAGTCCACGGCGATCTCCGCCGTGGCGACGCAGTGCGTGATATAGGGCGAGCCGTCCTTGCGCTTCTGCCCCTCATGGCCGCGCTTGGCCAGCTCGTAGGCCGCGCGGATGCGCTCGAGATCCAGCGTATGACCGAGGCCGCGCAGCCTCTCCTCGAGGCTCGCGTACATCGCATCCGGATCCGGGTGCTGACGCTCCGGGATTTCGTTTTCCAGTTTGTCTTCCATCGTTCGATCCTCGATTTCTCGTCAGACTGTGCGCCGCGGGAGATGTCGTCGTTCAGCAGCTGTGCAGCAGGCGGAGGAGCTCGGTGGCCTCCAGGTCCGCCTTGTCCTCTTTCGTCTCGGCGGCCGCGCCGCAGAGCGTATCGCCCTGCGTCCGCAGCAGGCCCGCCTCGCGGAAGACCGCCAGGCACAGGCAGAAACGCTCCGGCTCCATACCCTCGGGGCACTGGCGCAGGACGGCCGCCGGGCTGTCGCCCAGGCGGAAGCCGGGCC
>CAMZIX010000021.1 GCA_947307375.1 uncultured Clostridia bacterium
AGCCGTTGAAATGCTCCGGAGTCCCGGCCGTGACCAGGGCCCACTGCTTTTCGAACAGTTCGAAGACCGGATCGTCTTCTTCTTTCCAATCGCTCATTGCTTTTCCTTTCGCTGGCAGTCTTTCCGCGAACCGCCGCCGGCTCCTCGTCAGCCGTATGGTTTTTTCGTGCCGGGATGCCTTTTCCCTTATTCCAGACTTTTCAGCCCTGCCTCGATCTCGGCCAGGCGGGCCTCGATCTCTCTGCGCCGCTTGGCGGAGAACAGACCCTTGAGCCTGGCCAGCTCATCCCGGAGCTCAGTTTCCTCATTTTCCAAAGCGCTGCGCTTTATCCTGCGCTCGTCTTCGGCAAGCGCAGCCGCTTTTTCCTCTGCAGCTCTGCGCTCGGCCTCGGCTTCCTCCGCTTCGGCGGCGCGGCGCTCAGCCTCGGCCTCCTCCCGCTCCTTCGCCTGCTGCTCCGCGGCTTTGGCGCGTTCCTCTTCAAGGACTGCCAGACTGTCAAAGAGCTTCCAGCCGAGATCCTGGTAGCTGTCCCCCGCCGGCTTCTGGATCATGACCTTCCCGTCCTCCGTGAGGCACGCGATCCTCGCGACAGATCTGCTCCAGTCGTTCCCCAGAACGGCGATCACCTTTTCACCGGCCGGAACGGGAACGCTCGCATAGTACAGGTTGCCGCGGTAAGGGCTGATCTGTTCCCATACATTCCCGTCCAGGCCCACGCGGAAGGTCCCGGGCGCATAGCTGCTCTCATCTTTTCCGAGCGCCACCGCCTCCCAGCCTTCTTCACAGAAAGGCACTTTCCTTTTCTCATCACTCGGGAAATACGTGTTTTCCTTTGACGGATCCGTCGTCTTCACCGTTCCGTTCGCGGTGAGGCCGAGCACATAGTACGTGGAGTTGAGGGAGAAGGTGTTGTACGCGGACATAAGCGCGATCTTCTCCACATCGTCCCAGCCGCTTGCGCCGAGCTTGTAGGAGTCGTTCCCGTTGCCCTTATCGACGGCGGAGCAGAGCGTTCCGTCCTTCTTCAGTCCGACCAGGACCCCGTCCTTCCACGCGATCCTTCTGACGTCCGACCATCCGGCGACATCCCACTTCTCGCTGCTGCTTTTGGAGGCGAAATAAACGGCCCCGCCGCAGCTCACGCCGATCGCCTTGGCGCTGTCGGTCTCCAGTTGGCAGAGAGGAGGCCAGTTTTCCATGGCGAAGGCCCAGTGCTCCGGATCCTCCGCATACACGTGGACTTTCCCGGCCGCGTCGAGCGCAAGGATCGCATCGCCCAAATGATGCAGCATGCCTTTCACGGAAGCGAGCTCCTGCGCGCGCCTTTCCGCAGCCCTCCAGCGCTCTTCGGCCTTCTCCGCCGTCTGATCCAGCCGCCGGTTCATCTCTTCATCGCCGAAGCGTTTTGCATTCTTCCAGCTCGAACGGCGTTCCAGGAAGCGAAGATCCGTCCGCGTCACCCGGTCCAGCCCGGGCAGCTTGACGTCGGCCAGCGAGAGGAGCAGATAGGCCTCGGCGCATTCCGGGTCGAGGTTCAAAACCCGTTCGCACAATTCGTTGGTCTTATCCCAATCCATGTCGCTGAGGCTGATCTTTGCCCGTCTCAGCAGACTGTCCTTGTTGGCGGCGCCTGCATCCCGGACGCCGCCCGGGATTTCGGCCGTCTCCTCATGACGGAGCTGGCCGCTGTTTTCCCGGACCTTGGCCCTGGCCCATTCGATGGAGTATCCCACGCCGCAGGAATCACATTCAAAGATCCCGCCCGGCTTGCATATCAGCTTTCCTCCGCAGATCTCACATTGCAGTTTCCCCAAGATGATCACTCCTCTGTTCAAAGTGTTCCCGATGAGAATACTATAGCAGACTGCCGCTTTTATGGCAAGAAAAATGGGAGAAACGGCGGAAAAACCGCACAGAAGCCCCGACTTTGCCGGACAGGCAAAGTCGGGGCCGCCGTCTGACAGGAAAGGCCTCGGAACAGGCCTCCTCTATTCCATGTCATCCCGATGCCGGTAGGGCGTATTCTGCCACTTGCCGCCCTGATAACGGTGCAGCTCTTCGGTCAGGTGGTCCCACAGGAGCACATCGCCCGCGTCGGGGTAGAATTCCAGAAAACGCCCGTCGACAAATGTGTAGAAGCGGCTGATGTCCGTACACATGCCGTAGGTGGGCAGCTGGGCGCTGGGGATCGAAAAGCGGAACGGTTTCTCTTCCAGCGTGCCTTCAAAGCGGAGGCCCCCGTGATCCAGCGTCAGCATGCCTTCGCCGCGGATCAGCGAGGTCGCGTCCCCGGTCAGCGGCTTGTGCTCGGGAAGGACGCCGACCCGGACATGCCCGCGATGGCAGAAGTCCGGCTTCCGCACTTCCTCCGCCGCTCTCTGCCGTTCCAGGATCGTCCAGTCCGTCACCAGTTCCGGGCAAACGCTGCCCTCTCCGGCATGGAGCCGGTAGGTCTCGTCCAGCTCCACACGGTTGCCGCAGCGGCGGCAGCTCATGGTATTGCCCCGGCAGTCCATCTCATAGACGGCTCCGCACTTCGGGCAGAGATACAGCAGCGTATCCAGCTTTTTCGCCATCTGTCCCCTGCCGTCGAAACGGACCCGGGCCTTTTGGTTCCACATATAATCGTCATGCGCCAGCAGCCGGTTCATCGTGTCTTCGATCTCTTCCGCAGACAGCTCCTTCAGCTGCTCGGCCGTAAACATCCGGTCCACCACGACCTCGATGCGTCCCTTCCTCTGATCCAGGCAATGCTTGGTATAGGTCAGATAGCCGCCGGAGATCTTGGAATAGTAGACGGGGACGCCCAGCTTTTTCAGAAGCTTGGCCCCGCCGGGGATCACCGGCTGCGCCATGCCGGTGATGGAGCTCATGCCCTCCGGCATCAGACAGATATTGCCGCCCTGATGGATCACACGAAGGATCTGCCGCATCGCATGGGTATCCGGCGTAAAGTTTTTCTTGGGAATGACCTGCATGGTCGGCAGGAGCCAGCTGGTCGGGAAACGGAAAAATTCGTTGTACCCGACCACGTAATTGAGGCGTTTGGGATAGCAGGGCGGCGCGGTGAACTGGTAATCCACGCGCGAGGCGTGATTTGCGATCATGACTATGGAGCCGGGCTCCTCAGAAGGCCGCGCCCGGTAGGTGAAATGCGTATTGCTGGATTTGTTAAGGAGCTTCGTCACCTGCATCAGGAGCCAGTACAGCCCCCGGGGCGGCGTCGTTACGTTTGTCTGTTCCACTCTTTCGTCGATCGTCATGGGGATTCCTCCTGAAAACCATTGTCTTTCGCGGGTCAATGCAGCGGGGGCAGCTCGTGGATGTCATAGGTGTCGTAATAGATAGCATACGCCGTATCCATATCGCCGGACAGTTCGATCAGCGCGCCCGCCTGGAACATGGTCGACAGGCTGCCCGCAGGAGCCTTCCATGCGGCGTTGGAGACGACGTGCACGCTCTCCGCTCCTGCCGTCGGAGCCCGCAGGATGGCCTCCGCCTCGAACAGAAGCGTGCCGGTCGCGATGTGATAGTCGCTGGACACGATCGCGAGCTCTGTGACCTGCGGACAGCGCCCCGCCAGAATATTAAAGGTGTAAACGGCATTCTGCGCCGTCGTGAGAGAGCGGTCCTCCACGATGATACGCTCCGCCGCGACCCCGTTTTCCAGCAGCCATTCCGCCATTTTTCCCGCCTCTGTGGCGGTCTCGTTCTCCGCGGCCGTCCCGCCTCCGGTACAGACGATCAGCGCGTTCGGATACTTCTCGGCGCTGGCGGCGACGACCTTCAGGCGTTCGATCAGTTCGTCGCGCATCGTTCCGTCGGGATTGAGCTGGAATCCGAGCGCGACGATGCACAGCTCGTCCGTATCCGGCAGACCGTCCGGCAGCACGCCCTCGTGGATCGTCAGCTCCGTGTTCGCCGATTTCCACAGCGTCATGATGCGCTCCCAGCGATCCGCCGCATCAGCGTCCGCCGCCCGCAGCTCTTTCAGCAGCGACTGGACTCGCTCATCCGCTTCGCCGCCATAGCTGCCGTAGTCGACCACCAGCTCCTCGATGATCTCCCGGCGGTCTCTTTTTTCCTGCTTCTGCCCGCAGCCGGAGCAAAAGCAAACGGCAAACAGGGCCAGAATCAGACAAAGGGCCCGGATCCGGAAAGCAGTTTTCATGTGAACACCTCGATGATCGATCAAAAATCTGTATAGGGCACGCACTTGTTTCGTGCGGATGATCCTAAAACAGGAGTAAAGACTCCTCGCACGAAGGAGACGACGCTCAACCCGGATCGGGGAACGCCGCTTCGTTGAGATGAGTATATCATAGGTCCCCGGTGATAACAACAAAAAGCTCCTTGGCCTTTTCCGGATAAAGAGCATTTTATATACCTGCTGTATTCTCCTGCGGGAGCGGAGCGGGAAACGACGATATAAAGAAAAGCGAAAGCACAGAACCGGGATCATCCCTCCGTTTCTGTGCCTTCTTTCTGTTATAGGCTTTCGGATTATCGGGCCTGCGCGTCACCGGGCTGATCGCCCAGAGCGTCCGCCCGAGCGCGTCCAGCTCCCGCTTTTTCTTTTTCGAGAGCTTTTCGTACGGGATAAACTTTTCCATCGGGTAAACCTCCTTCTTTCGCATGGTCGAGGATACTATAGTCGATCAAAGCCCGTCCTGTCAAGGCCTGCCCGTGCCCGAGGCGTTCCGCCTGTTCAGCTCGATCTCGACCCTGTTCAGCGTATCGAAAAAGCGCTTTGTCGCGATCATCGGGCCGCAGCACGGGCAGCCGAGCATGTTCCACCAGAACATGTGCTTCCACGAGGTATAGGGTCCCGGTATTCCGAGCTCGATCGCCTTTGCCTTCAGTTCCTCGGCGATCCTCGCCATCCAGACCAGCGTGTAGATGAACAGGGTCGGGACGCCCAGAAGATAGGCCTTCCAGTAGGGCTGCACCTTGTGCCCCAGGATCTCTTCCAGCTCGTCCTGCAGCCCGCCGAGCGGCATATACAGCAGGAAAAAGAGCCCGGCGGTAAAGAAGTCGATAAAACCCAGCAGGAACCCGGGCCTGTTTGTGTGCTTGTACTTCATTCTTCCTCGCTCCGATCGAAAAAGGCTCCGTCTTTCTTTTGTAAGCTTTCCGTGCCGTTATTTCAGCGGGTACAGCCTGATCCGCTCGAGGCTGCTCCGGTATTTCCGGAGGTCCGAGGCCTTGAAGGGCTTGCCGTGGCCGGGATAAAGCACGGCGGGCGCTTTCTGCAGGATCGCGTCCCAGGACTGCTTATACTGCTCCGGGTTTTCGATCCAGATGATCGTCCGTCGCCGGCTGGGGAAGCCGTTCATGGCCGCGTCGCCGCAGAAGAGCTTATCGCCCGCGAGCAGAGAGATATGGTCCGCCGTGTGCCCAGGCGTCTCGAGGATCTCATAGGGGAAGCCGAGCGAGCGAAAGCGCTCGGAGCCGATAGGGATCAGCCTGTTCAGAAACTCGTCCCGGATGGGCGGGTAGCGGTGCTCGCCGTGACCGAACAGGGCCAGGATCTGGCAGAAGAGCCAGGCCGGATACGAGGAGCAGCCGCCCTCAAAGGAGTTCTGCCCGCGCTTCAGGCCCGCGACGGCCCCGGGGTGCAGGAGCACCTGCGCGTCCGTCGCGGCCAGGACCTCGTTGAGAAAGCCCGCGTGATCGTCATGGGCGTGGGTGAGAAAAACGAATTTGATCTCCTTGGGATCGACGCCGTTCTTCCCGAGCATCTTCAAAAAGCGCGGGAAGCTCCCGTCGTACCCGGTGTCGATGAGGATATAGCCGAGGTCGGAGGAGATCAGATAATTGTTGACGACCCGACTGCCGAGATTGCAGATCATGGTTTCCCTCCCTGCTGCACGGGAATGTGCAAATCCCCGTCAAATCAAACCGATGCGGACGAATGCGCGCTGACACCAGCGGAAAAGGAGTCGAAAAGCCGTGTCAAAATTATATTCATCCGGGTATTCTGCCATATCAAGGATGGTGCGGTCTTCTTCGGACACCTGTTCTTTGAGCTCCCGCTTTGTCACCGCGAAGGATCCGCTCTCCAGAAAATGCAAATTCTGAATCAGGAAAAATGCGCTTTTGCATGTGCGGCGAAATGCCGCTAAATTCTTCTCCCTGTCGGCATGAATATAGCGGTGGCAGAGTTCGTGATACAGATTTCCCAGACTCAGTTTGACATAGTTGATCTCGTCCTGGCGCGTCGCGGACGGAAGATAGTCTTTTAATTCGCCGAACAAATCTTTCGTCGTATGGCGCAGCTGGCAAACCTCAAGGGGATTCCACAGCAGCATCTCGTTCCTGCCGCAAATGAACCCGCAGGACTTCTCATACGCTCCGATCTTTTTCAGAATCTCCCGATACGCGTCCATATCCGCAACCGAAAAGTCTTCCAGGATGATCATGACGTCAACGTCGCTTTGATCGGTTGCTTCATCGCGCATATAGCTGCCTTGAAGTCCGACATACAGCAATCGTTCACGGAAGGTGTTTTTACACGCCCCGATCTGTTTTTGCAAATAGTCTTCAATATCAATCATCATGGTTTCTCCTCAGCTATCAACTTGACGTGATATTTCGCCGTACAGCTCCGGACGGCGGTTTTTCATGCCCCAGACTTCACGGCGGCGGTACTCCCGCAGCATGTCCACGTCCAGCTCGGCCGTGTACACGCCTTCTCCCTCCCCCGCCTCGAACACGCAGGTGTCCCGCGAAGCGGGAAGCTCCGGGAGATAGACCACGCCGTCGAACAGGGTGGAACGGCCGTTGCAGTCCGGATGCGGTGACGGGTAATTGCAGGTGGCGATGGCCAGCATGTTTTCATAGGCTCTGCCCCGCAGCTGCGCGAGGCGGTTGAGCTCCATCGGGCAGGCGTTGGGGACCAGAAGGAGCTCCGCGCCTTTGAGCATCAGGATCCGGGCGCTTTCCGGAAACTCCCGGTCATAACAGATCATCGAGCCGACCTTTACGATCCCGTCCTTCGTGTCCAGGTCTGCGACAAAGAAGCTGTCGCCGGCGTCCAGGACGCTTTCGTCGTCCGCTTCTCCGAAATCGCAGATATGGACTTTGGCATAGCGGTACTGCAGTTTTCCGTGCCGGTCGAAGAGGCAGACCGTGTTTCTCGGCTTCGGCTCGTGCCGTTCCAAAAAGGTGACGGCTATGGCCATATTCAGGTCTGCCGCCAGCTCCGAAAAGCGCTGCACAAAAAAGCCGTCGCTAGGGGCGGCGCGCTCCCGCAGAGCTTCCTTTTCCCGCGGAAAGCTGTATCCGCAGCTCCACATTTCCGGGAAAAGCGCAATATCCGCGCCGTTTTCTTTCGCCTGAAGGCAGGCTTTGATCCCCTTTTCCAGGTTTTCGTTCAGGCTCCCCGCCGGAAGGAGCTGCAAAAATGCGATCCTAAGCTTCATGTCGTTCTCCGTATCACCAGTGATGTTCCGCAAATCCCGATTCGTCGCTGCCCTGGAAACTCGAATTTGCAAATCTCTTAAACAGAGTATCCCAAATGAATATCAAAAGGTGCGATCAGCAGTTTTTGCAAATCTTTATTGTAGTTATCGAAAAAGATTTTTATGGCCTTGCCATAGTTTTCTTTTGTATCAAACTCCCAGAATGAGCAGTACTTTACGCACTTTACGATCCTGGTCAGCTCTCTCGGAGGCTCGCCGAGTTCGATCCCGTCTATGGTATAAAACCTCTTGAAATACTTAAGAGACAGGCAGCCTTCGCATTTGAGCTGATTTGCGGACATTTCCCCGATCTTTGCTTCAAATTGTTCGAGTCTGTCAGGCTTTACCTGAAAGAGCTTCATCTCGATAAAGGTCTTTTTCATCATGCGTCCCCCAAAGGTTTCTTCTCTTTTCTTCAAACTGCGATTTATCAAATCATATTGTTATGATGATACCACAAACAGAAAGCAAAATCCATTAAAAAACAACAGCCCGACTTTGTCCGGTTGACAAAGTCGGGCTGTTGCCTGTCTGTGTTGCACCAACGGTGTCCAGAGAAGGGTATTTGCACCAAAAGGTGTCCAAACTAATGTTGCTATGATGCGAACAATTTCAGGACAGACATCCCTTTCGGCGTATCTCGGGAAACGCCAAAAAGGATCCTGGATGGTTTCACATTCATCGTCGCCCCAACCCGCACAACAAACAATGTTAAGATAAACAGCGAGAACGGACAGGTTCCGGAGGGAGCCCGCCCGTTCTCGCTGTTTACTTTATGATGCGGGGGAATGTGACCCGCGGCGTCCGTTCGGCGTCAGAAGGTGTAGATCGTATCCGAAATCAGCTCGACGGGTCCGGCCTTTTCAACGGATAGGCCGCTGAGCGTAAGGCTGTTCGGTGCCTCGCAGTTGCCGTGGGAGATCTGGATAACGAGCCGGGTATCCTGCCTCGGGTAGAC
This sequence comes from uncultured Clostridia bacterium, assembly GCA_947307375.1. Next base: position 8,423 of record CAMZIX010000021.1, read on the forward strand.
GAGGTACTCGACGGTCTCTCCGTCGGGACCGGCAGTCAGACCATAGATCGCGCCGAGGCCCTTCTCCTCGTTCCCGTTGTTGAAGCAAACTTCGAAGGGCGCGGGACTGTCGGCCGTGACATCCATGCGGATGCGGTATTTCTGTCCGGCCTTGAGCGTCACACCGGTCTCGACAAAGAGCTTGGATTTCCAAGGCTCCCTTCCTGCCGCCGGTGTTTTTTCGATGCGGACCGTCGCATGGTCGGGCGACTTTTCCAGACGCTCGGTATAGTCGGGCTGCTTGTCAAGCGTGGTGACTTCCTTCTTTTCCGACGTCTGGACGTAGTTGAAGCTGACTTCTTCGATCTTCACGTTGCTGACGGTGTAGGTGTTGCCGTCGGTACCGTCGGTCTTGCCGAAGCGCAGCTGTAAGACAAGCTCGCCCTTGCTCGGACCGGGATAGATGATCTGCGAGAAGCTCGTCTTGCCGCCCGCCAGCGCCGGGCCGAAGAACTGGCCGTAAGCGCCCTCGGAGGAACCGTCGAAGAAGAGCTCAAAGGTGCTCTGCGGCTTGGCGGCATCGAGATCGAAGCTGACGCGGTAGCCCTTGTCCTTCTTAGGCGTGAAGCCGGTTTTGACGTTGAGCTTGACGTTCCAGGGATTGCGGTTTTCGGCCGGGGCCTGGATGATCTGGAGCTCGGCGGAGCTTGCCGCCTTGTTGAGCGCGGCGATGTATCCGTCATCGGCATTGTAGCTGAAGCTGCCCACGCTGTCATAGCTGAAGGAGGGCAGGACGCTCTCGCCTTCGCCTTCGGCCATCTCCTCGACCTTTACGTTGCTGACCGTCACGGTGCAGGGAGCGGTCGCCCAGCCGAGGTTGAACTGCAGGGTCAGGGTCGCGGCTTCCTCCGGCGTGCCCTCAAAGACCGCCGTTTGGGCCGCAGACGAGGCGTGCAGGCCGTAGAGCGCGCCAACGCCCTTCTCCACGGCGCCGTTATTGTAGCAGACCTCGTAATCGGTCTCCGCGCTCGCGCTCACATCGGCGCTGACGCGGTAGTGCTTGCCGGCCTCCAGGGCGATGCCGGTCTCCACGAAGAGCTTGACCTTCCAGGCTTCCCCGTTGTCGGGCGTCTTGGAAATGGCAAGGCTCGCGGAGCTGCCGTCGCCGGAAAGCGCGGCCGCATAGTCCTCATGCGCCCAGAAGTTGACGTTGCCGCTGTCGCCGGCGGTCAGCGGATCGGTCAGCAGATTTTCGCCCAGAGTCTTCGCGCCGAGCTTGACGACGGAAATGTCACTGACTGTGATGCTCTTGCCCGCCGCCACACGGTCGAACTTGAGCAGGATGTTCAAATTGCCGCTTGTCGTCGCATTGATGATATTTCTGACTGTGACCGGGCCGTCCCAGACCAGGGTACCCTGGTCGCTGTATTCGTAGTCTCCGCCGCCCTCGCGCGCGTAGCAGACGTCCCAATCGCCGCCGTCAACATTCATGTCGACCTGATAGGTATTGCCGGCTTCCAGCGCGACGCCCGTTGCGGCGCAGAGCACGATGCCGGACGCAGGCGTGTTGATCGTAACGGTGGCGCTCGTTCCGTTGCCCGTCAGGGCAGCGTCCGTATCTTCGGGAGTCAGGGAGAAGGAGTTGTATTTCGTGCTCTCCGCAGACGTCTGCGGGTAACCGAAGCCGGACATGCTGACCGGAGTGAAGGAGCCGCCGAGTTTTATCACGCGGATATCACTGATCGTCACCTGGTCGCCGACCTGGCGGGCGCCGATCAGCGACACGATCTCCACCATGCCGTTCTGACCTTCAAAATCCTTGCTTCTGATCTCCTGCTTGTCGTCCGTTTCGATGCGGCCGGTGTCGCCGTAGAACGTTTCATCCCATCCGGCCACGCCGCTGCCGTCCTTGAAGTGGACGAAGCAGTCTTTCGCGCCCTCAATGTTCGCGACGATCCGGTAGGTGCTGCCCGGTTCCAGCGTCACTTCGGGCTTGGTATACATCTTGAGCTGCCAGTCCACGCCGGCGCCGCGGTTCACGATCGTGGCCGTCGCGCCGGTAGCGCCCGGGGCGATCGTCGCCTCCGTTCCGGAGTCGGCAATATTGTTCTCGACCCATGCGCCCAGGTTGTAACTCAGAACGGTATCCGTTTCTTCGGAAACCGTGATGTCCTTGACGGTGATGCTGCTGCCTGCCGCCACGCGGTCAAACTTGAGCAGGATGTTCAGTTTGCCGGTCGTGGTCGGTTTGCAGATATTTCTGACCGTAAACGGGCTGTCCCAGACCAGGGTGCCGGAATCACTGTACTCGTAGTCTCCGCCGCCCTCGCGCGCATAGCAGACGTCCCAGTCGCCGCCTTCCACGTTCATATCGATCTGGTAGGTCTTGCCCGCCTCGAGCTGCACGCCCGTCGCGGCGCAGAGTACGATGCCGCTGCCCGCCGTGTTGACGGTCACGGTGGCGCTCGTACCGTTGCCGGTCAGCGCTGCGTCAGTCCCTTCGGGAACGGTCAGCGAGAAGGAATTGTTCACCGTGCTGCCCGGAACGGACTCCGGATACGCGAGGCCGGAGAGGTTGGAGGAGGCTTCTCCCTCGCTGACCTCGCACAGCTTCAGCTCGCTGACGGTGACGGTATTCCCCGCCGCGCTGTTGCCGAGCTGGAAGACCAGCACCAGCTCGCCGCAGCCGGAGTCGGGAGCGACGAACTCGGAGCTGTATTCACCCGAGCCGTTCAGGCCCCACTGTCCGCCGTAGAGCTCGGAGGCGGCCGCGTTCTGATACAGAATCTCGAATTCGCCCGTATCGGCGGAGGCGTCGACTTTCGCGCTGAACTGATATTTCTTGCCCGCTTCCGGCGTCACGCCGGTGCGGATGATCATCTTCGAACTCCAGACGCCGCCGTCCGTGCGCGCCTGGGTGACGTTCAGCGCCGCCGAGCTGCCGGAGGCCGTGAGCGTCTGCTCGACCCCATCGCTGTGCTCTTCACTGACATTGCCGTTGCCGCCGGTGCTGAGGGCGACCTCGCCGATCGTCTTGTACTGCGGCTCAAGCTTCTCCACGCTGAGATTGCTCAGCGTGACCGTGTTGCCGTCGGCCGTATCCGTTTTGCCCATCTGCAGGCGGAGCGTCAGCGGCCCGTGGCTCACGTCCGGCGTGACGATCAGCTCGACGCTGTCCGTACCGCCCGCCGTCAGGCTGCGGCCATAGAGCGCGCCGTAGGCGTTTTCATAGTCGCCGTCGAAGCAGGCCTCGTACTCGGCCTGGTCGCCGGTGGAGGCCAGGTCAAATTTGATGCGGTAGGTTGCGCCGGCATCCAGCGTCAGGCCGGTGGCGGCATAGAGCTTCGCCTTCCACACGCCGCGCTCGCCAGCGTCGGCCGGCGCCTGCGTGATCTTCAGCGTCGCGCTGGATGCGCCTTCCTCGAGGCTGACGACGTAGCCGTCGTCATGACCTTCATAGACCGTATCGGTGCCTGCGTAGGAGAAATTCGTCAGCGGGACGTTCTTGAAAGACGTGGGGATCGCGGCGCTCAGGATCCTGCCGGTGGCGACCGAGGAATCCAGGGCGAAGCCGGCCGGAAGCACATTGGCATATCGGTCGGTGAAGGTCTCTGCGCGGAGATTGCCAATCGTGACAGTTGCGCCGGCGGGCGCCTCGCCGAGCGAGAACTGCAGCACAAGTTCGCCGCCGCCGTCGACTCCGGTGATCACGGCCTCGACGCTCTTCGTTTCGCCTGCGGCCAGGCTCTGGCCGTACAGGGCGCCGTAACCTTTCTCCTCGCCGCCGTTATTGAACAGGACTTCAAAGGGCAGATCCCGGTCGCCGCTGATGTCGGCCGCAATGTGATAACGCACGCCGGGCTCGGGGATCAGGCCGGTCCGGATGAAAAGTCTGGATTTCCACACCCCGGGCTCCGAAGAAACAGCACGGTAGTTGACGCTGACCGCGTCCGCGGCGCGCGTGAGGACAGAGTCATAGTCCTCGTCGTGTGCTTCATAGACGGCCGCCTCGTGCGAAAAGTTCACGGGTGCGGGCAACACGTTTTCATAATCGACCACGTCCGCATATTCCTCGACCTCGATCTCCGTAAAGTCGATCGTAAAGGGCGGGAGCATACCGAGCTGCAAATCGAGATAACTCGAGCCGCCGGAGGCGATCAGAATGCCGGTGACGCTGTTCTCGCCCTTCTCGATCGCAAACTCCTGGAAATCGCCGAACTTGACCTTGCCGGCCACATCCGAGCGGAAACGATAGGTCACGCGGTAATCCCGCCCGGCAACGGTAGGATAGCTGCACTCAAGCTTGACGTGCCAGGCCTCTCCGTCCGTTTCCGTGGCGACGAAGCGGTACACGCCGTCTACGGCCTCGCCGCTGCCCGCAACTGCATCGCCCTCGAATTTGGCGGAAAACAGGTCGCTCTTCACGACGTTCTGCCTGATTCTTTTGTTGACAGTCCACAGGGGCAGGAAACCCGCGCCGAGCGCTTTCGCTTCCGGAGACGTGTCAAGCAGCGCCGCCTCCTGCGGAGCCGTGTCCGTCCCGGCCGCTTTCTCCGCTTCGGTCGGCTGCACGGCAGCCTGGCCGCAGCTGGAAAGCAGCAGAGAGGCCAGGAGAATGATCGCAATCAAGATTTTTGCGCGCTTCATCGTATGTTCCTCCTCGCTTCCGTCACCCGTCCGCGCAAAAACGCAGCGAACAGGCTTTGAATAAATATGCAAAATGTAAAAAAACGTAAACTAAATATTTTGATACAAATTAATGTTATAGTGTTGCGCACAACTTGTCAATAAAAAATTATATATTATGTATATTATTCTTTGAAATTTAACGTTGTATCTGTTGAAAATGACAGTTTTGTCATTTTGCGTTTACTTTTTGTAAATATTGCAGCTCCGGCAGTCCCGAAGCAGGCCCTGCGGTGGAGAGAGCTGCCGCCTGCGGGAGCCCGGTCATGTCATATCCGGGAGGAACCGGCATTTTTCCTGTGCCTGTTAAGATTTCCTCCGCCTGCTGTTGAGCAGGAATGCGAATGGATAGCAGCCGACAGAGGCTAAGGTCGGATTCCCTGTGTATTGGAGCCCCGCAGACCGCCGGATGCCGAGGAGATATTGATTGCACGGCCGGAAGTGAAGTTTATTCGTAAACCGTTTGGCGAATCTTGAGAAACGCCAAAAAGGACAGGGACGCGTGCAGATCCGGAGCACCCGACACGAGACCCAAAAACGAAAAAGCGAGGCAGGCAGATGCAAGTTTGCACCCACCTTGTCTCGCTTTGCCCCTGTATCTAAAACCTTCCCGGGGAGAAACGCAAAAAAGTACACAGGCTATTGTATCATAGCCTGTGTACCAATGTGGTCAAGCGGTGAATAACGTATCTGAGCAAGCACATTGAAAAACATTGAAAGGTCGCTGAATGCGGCCTTTTTTATTTTTTCGCCCTTTGATCCAATGAAGAATTCTTCTGTGTCTTCGATGGTGCTATCTTGCATGACAAGATCAGCCAATGCTTTTACTAGCGAAGTAGTCTTCCCAACGCTCGTTCCAAGATCCAAGAAAGATCTGACAAACTCCGTCATAGCCGCAAGAACAGAACTGTAAGAGTTTTTAACACGCGAATCAAAAGACTGCATACATTATTCATTATTTTCTGCAACATCGTGCAACAAAACAAGGGTAAAATAGGGTAAAAAAGAGTCAAATAGGACAAAATATTCAATTGCGCTCAATTGTTTAATGCCTTAAAAAAGTTATGAAAAAGCCCTGAAACCTCTCGATTCCAGGACTTTTTCATGGCAGGGGAAGAAGGCTTCGAACCCTCGGCCTACGGTTTTGGAGACCGCCGCTCTACCAGCTGAGCTATTCCCCTATATGAAATTGGTGGACCGTCAGGGACTCGAACCCCGGACCGACCGGTTATGAGCCGGCTGCTCTACCAACTGAGCTAACGGTCCATATCCATGAAAGGATTGCCGCCACGATATCGTGACGGCAATACCGTTTCTCTGGCGCCCCCTGTAGGACTCGAACCTACGACCCTGCGGTTAACAGCCGCATGCTCTACCTATTGAGCTAAGGAGGCAAAGGGCAAACGGTTTGACTTGCGCCAAACCGTTTGTGTTGGCATTGACCTATCTTCCCGG
>CAMZIX010000022.1 GCA_947307375.1 uncultured Clostridia bacterium
GCAACCTCAAGCTGATGAACGCCCAGAAGATCGCGCAGGCGGCCTTCATCGTCTGTCTCGGTCTGGACGCCTCCGCCGAAGAGCTGGGCCTCAAGGGTTACGACACCTTCCTGCGCAGCAACCCGGACAATCACCAGCAGTACCTCGCCTGCGACAGCATCGAGACCCACAAGGACTTCTCCTGCACTGTGCTCACCAACGCGATTCCCGACGCGGCCGGCAAAGGCCGGGCCTTCATCCAGTTCTCCAAGTTCTACACCGGCGATCCCTTCGCCGAGGTGTCTGAAGAGGAGTACTTCAAGGTCAAGGACCGCATCGCCCGCGAGTGCGTGGAGCGCTACGAGGCCGTCACCGGCTGTCGGCTGCAGGGGCACATCGAGGAGATCGTCGTCGCCTCCCCCGTGACCTGGGCGCGCTATCTCGGCACGCCGCGCGGCGACGTCTACGGCTATGAGCCGGCGACCTGGGACGGCATGTTCCCGCGCGTGCAGACCGGCCACAAGGACGACTACACCGTGGAGGGTCTCCGCTTCGTCGGCGGGCACGGCACCCAGATGGACGGTTACTCCCAGGCCTACCTGTCCGGTGCGGAGCAGGCGCGCTACATGCTCCTGGACATGAAGAAGGAGGGCAAATAAGATGGCGAAATATTACTATGACAAGAAGGCGCTCAAGGGCCTGACGCCCTTCCCCTTCCTCGGCGAGGTCAAGACCCGCAACGCAATGATCGAAGCCGCGCCGACAACGCCTCCGAAATCCATCTACAATGCGAACATCCTCGCCCGGCGCCTGCATCCTTCGGTGCAGCACTGCCGGATCGCAAAGGTCGTCGACCACGGGGACGCCAAGAGCTTCACCCTCGTGCCGGATGCGGAGAAAGGGACGAAGGAGCTGGCCTACTTCCGCGCCAGCCAGTATGTCTCGGTCGCTCTGAACATCGACGGAGCGCTGGTACACAAGCCCTATACCATCCGCTCCGGCCCGAAGGACGCCCTCGGCACGGAGAACAACAGCTACACGCTGACGGTCAAGCGTACCGTTCCCGCCTATGCCTCGGCCTATATCCTGGACAACTGGAAGGAGGGCGACGCCGTCGACATCTCCGGCCCGCTCGGCGATTTCTACTATCAGGACCTGCGGGACCGGAAGCATGTGATCGCCATCGCCGGCGGCTCCGGCATCACGCCCTTCTACTCCATGGCTCAGGCCATCGTGGACGGAATCGAGGACTTCAACATGACCATCCTCTACGGCTCCCGCACGGCCGACGGCATCCTGCTGAAGGAGGAGATCGAGACCCTGGCGGCGCAGAGCAGCGGCCGGGTCCGGGTGGTCCATGTCCTCTCCGACGAGGAAAAGCCCGGCTACGAGCACGGCTTCATCACCGCGGAGCTGATCCAGAAATACGCCCCGGTGGGCCTCTATTCCGTGTTCATGTGCGGCCCCAAGGCCATGTATGTCTTCGGCGAAGCGCAGTGCAAGCGCCTGGGTCTGCCCAAGCGGCTCTACCGCATGGAGATGTCCGGCGACTACATGGGGGCCGTCAACAACCCGGATTATCCCAAGGAGCAGATCGGCAAGGTCTACTCCCTCACCGTCGACATCCGTGGCGAGAAGACCGTGATCCCCTGCAAGGCGGAGGAGAGCCTGCTCTGGGCGATGGAGCGCGCCGGGATCAAGGCCCCCGCGCACTGCCGGAGCGGCGAGTGCGGCTGGTGCCACTCGAGGCTGGTATCGGGAGAGGTGTACATTCCCGCGGAAGCGGACGGCCGACGCCTGGGCGACATCAAATTCAACTGGATCCATCCCTGCGTCAGCTTCCCGCTGAGCGATATCGAGCTCGGCGTGTTCCCGACAGCGGATTAAGCGCGGGAAGCCGTATCGTACGCCGAACAAGTCCAAGGCATCTTTACAGACGACACGAAAGCAGTCCGGCCTTATGCCGGGCTGCTTTCCCATAGAAAGGGCAGGCTCCGCCCTGCGGCAAATATCCTCGTCAAGATTAATCTTTCTTATCTTTTGTTCTGCTCTCTTGAAATTATGCCAGGCAGCGGATATAATTCTCGGCGTATCAAGCGAATGGAGGAAATGAAAATGGTAAAAAGAAAACAGATTCCCGCGATATCCGCCGCCCTTGCGCTGGCTTTGCTGCTGACGGCCGTGCTCTGCGGCTGCAGCAGGAGCACGGCCGCTCCGGAGCCGACCGCGCCTGCTGCGAATGTCGATTCCGTCTCTCCGGAGGAACCGGCCGAAGCTCCCGCCGACGAGACGGAATCCGTCGGTCAGACCGAGCCGCCCGCTGCTGAGCCCGAAGTCGGAAGGCAGGACGGCGAACGCTTCGAGGCGGTCATCATCCTCGAGGGCATGGAGGAGACCGTTCAATACGAGCATGTTCGGAACGATGCGCTCGGCTTTGAGATGGACTACGACTACGAATCCTTCGCTCGGCACAGCGAGTCGGACCGCGAGCGCTTTGTCTCCGTCTGGGACGACGCCGCGAATCCAGAAAACTATCTCGAGGTGACGCGCAGCTCTGAGGACGCCGAAGCCGCCGCCGCGGCCATCAGCGCGGAGCTTTCCGAGAAGTATGAGATCAGCCGGGACGATGCATTCATGCTTGAACGCGCGGGCAAGTGCATCCGGATCGACGCATCTGCGGACGTCGGCGGCAAAACCATGCCCGATCATCTCCAGATGGTGTATATCATCCCCGCGGACGACGGCTGCCTCATTGCCACGGCCCACTATGCCATCGAAGGCTCCGAGGGCTTTGGGCGTCGCTTCCATTATTTTATGGACAGCTTCACGGTCATTGCCCGCCAGGGATAACAAGCGCTCTGTTGGCGCATCGGCACATCCGTCCCGAAATCCTTGTGATTTCGGGACTTTTTTCGCCCGGCGCCGCTGATTTGCATTTTTTCTGAGGAAAGCTGCGGCTTCGCCTTGAGAAATCCGCTCGTTTTTGATATAAAATTAATATAAGCATCTTCCCTTTCGAACGGAACGCAACGCAGAGCATGAGGATAACAGCGTGAAAGAACTGAAAAAAATAGACCTGCATATGCACTCCACGGTTTCAGACGGGACCGACACTCCGGAAGAGCTCCTCGCCGGCGTAAAGGAGGCCGGCATCGGGCTCTTTGCGCTGACGGATCACGACGCGGTCAAAGGCTGCCTGCTCCTTCGTCAGATCCTGAAGCCGGGCGATCCGCAGTTTTTGACGGGCGTGGAGTTTTCCTGCCGGGACAAAGAGGGGCAATACCATATCCTCGGTTACGGCTATGACCCCGAAGCGGCGTCGGTCCGGGATCTGGTGGAAAAAGGGCACAGCATCCGGATGAACAAGGTAACCGCCCGGCTGGAGCTTTTGAAGTCGATGTTCGGCTTCACCTTCCCGAAGGAGGAGGTCCTGGAGCTTTTGTCACAGGACAACCCGGGGAAGCCGCATATCGCAAACCTGATGGTGAAATACGACTATGCCAGGTCCAAAGAAGAGGCCATCAAGGAATATCTCAACAAGCTGCGGGTACAGTTCGGGTACCTGAGCCCGGAGGAAGCCATCGCGGGCATTCTCGCGGGCGGAGGGATCCCCGTGCTGGCGCATCCGCTCTACGGCAACGGCGACCAACTGATCCTGGGCGAAGATATGGACCGTCGGCTCCGCCGCCTGAAGGACTTCGGGCTCCGCGGCGTGGAGGCCTTTTACTCGGGCTTTACCGGCCGCATGATCCGCAGCATGTTGAGCTTTGCGGATCAATACGACCTGTTCGTCACCGCCGGCAGCGATTATCACGGAAAAAACAAGCTGGTCGTGCTGGGCGATACGGGTCTCGAGCCCGGAGAGGAGTACCCGGAACGACTGCGCCGGTTTCTGGAAGCATTACCATCCGTACAGCCGCTTTGAACCCGGTCGGCGCGAGCCCGCGTCTTTCTTCCTCCGATCATGCGGAGCGGGCGGAAACGATCCGCACGATCGCCTCCTCATGCCTTCTGCAGCAGGCAGGGCCTGTTTGCGCGGGAGCTCCGGCCGCTGCCGGATTGATGAAAAACCTCTCCTGTCCTTGTGACGGGAGAGGTTTTCTGTTGCCTGCGTCCTCGCATTATAGTATAATGAAAACAGTTGATAATACGAGGCCTGGCGCATGGGCATCCTGCTCTGCGGCGTCAGCCTCAACGGGCCGGTCCCCCCGGAATCCTTCTTCCGCGTCGAGACCGGTCTCTGCCTGCCGGAGACGCCGAAAGCCCACAAGGGCCGCTGAAAGCCTTCCGTCCGGGATCGGAGGAGAACGAAATGAACTACAAGGTCATCGACAAAGAGAACTATTACCGCAAGGGCGTGTTCCGCCATTTTACCGAGGACTGCAAATGCTCGACCTCGATGACGGCGCGCCTCGACGTGACGGCGCTCGCCGCGTATTCCAAACGAACGAACACGAAATTCTACCTCAACTTCCTGTATCTCCTCTCCCGGGTCCTGAATTCGCGGGAGGATTACCGGATGGGCTGGCTCTGGCAGACGGAGGAGCTGATCTGCTATGACGTGATCCATCCCACGCAGTACGTTTTTCACGAGGACACCGAGACCTGCACGCCTGTCTACACGGAATACTGCGAGGATTACGAACAGTTCTACGTCCTTGCTCTTCAGGATCTGGAGCGGGCAAAGCTGACGCGGGATTACGGACTGGACGCGGCCCGTCACCCGAACTGGTTCGACGCCTCCTATCTCCCCTGGCTCTCCTACGATTCGCTGCACGTCGAGCTGCCGGACGGCTATCTGTACTTTTCCCCGATCGTCAACTGGGGCGCCTATCGCGAGGAAAACGGCCGGCTACTGATGCCGGTCAGCGTCCGCCTCAATCACGCGATCGCCGACGGCTACCTCGTCGCGCTGGTCTTCCGCCTGCTGCAGCGGGAGATCGAACGCTTCACGCAGCAATAAACACCCCTTATCCAGAGAAAGAAAAGGAGACGATCCCATGGCACTCAAGGTCCTGCTGCTCAACGGCAGCCCCCGCGAACACGGCTGCACCGCGCGGGCGCTGGAGGAGATCATCCGCACGCTGAACGAAGAGGGCGTCGAGACGACCCTGCTGCAGATCGGCAAAGAAGCGGTGCGCGGCTGCGTCGCCTGCGGCTTCTGTCACAAAAACGGCCGCTGCGTCTTTGACGACAGGGTCAACGAGGCGGCCCGGCTCTTTGAAGAGGCGGACGGGCTCATCGTCGGCAGCCCCGTCTATTACGGCTCGCCCAACGGCAGCGTCCTGTCCTTCCTGGACCGCCTGTTCTACAGCAGCCGGTTTTCCAAGCACATGAAGGTCGGCGCCGCCGTCGTCAGCTGCCGCCGCGGCGGCAGCACCGCCTCCTTCGACGTGCTGAACAAGTACTTCACGATCTCCGGCATGCCTGTGGTCTCCAGCACCTACTGGAACCAGGTGCACGGCTTCTCCGCCGCGGACGTGGAAAAAGACCGGGAGGGCCTGCAGACGATGCGAAACCTCGCCCGCAACACGGCTTTTCTGATCAAAGCGATCGCCGCCGCCCGGGACGCGCAGGGCCTGCCCCTGCAGGAGCGCGGGGCATTCACCAGCTTCCCCGACGGGAAATGATCCCTCGCACCCCTCCCCTTTGCGGAAAAACTGCCGGCGCACTTGATTTTGCGCCGGATCTGTTGTAAAGTTCTAAAGGGTTCCTAATCCTTCCATTGTGAGGAGTCAGCCGTGAAGAAAGAGAACAATAAGGTCCTTGTTTCGATCCTGAAATTCGTTCCGCTCATCATTTTCGCCGTCCTGGTCATCGGCTTCAAGCTCGACCTGCTGATCGCGGCGCCGATCGCCACCTTCTCGGCCGTAGCCGTCTACATGCTGCTCTACGGCACGAACTTCGAGCATGCCTTCGAACGCGGCGTCGACGCGACGCGCAAGATCGTCCTGATCTTCTTCATCCTGATGTTCGCCTACGGTGTGGCCGAGTGCTTCATGGCCACCGGCGTCGGCGCCGCGGTGATCCTGATCGCCCTGAAGCTCGGCGTAACGGCCCGCACGGTCGCGCCGATCGCGATCCTCGTGACCTGTGTGCTTTCGATCGGCACCGGCTCGAGCTGGGGCACCTTCGCCGCCTGCGCGCCGATCTTCCTGTGGCTGAACCACCTGGTCGGCGGCGACGCGATCCTGACGATCTGCGCCATTGCCGGCGGCTCCTGCTTCGGCGACAACATCGGCATGATCTCCGACGTCACCGTGCTCAGCTGCGGCCTGCAGGAGGTCAAGATCATCGACCGCATCAAGCACCAGCTCGTCTGGTCGATCGGCTGTCTCGCGATCGCGCTGGTGATCTTCTCGCTGGCCGGTCGGAGCCTGCCGAACGAGCAGGGCAATTTCCAGGAGGCGATCAACCGCATCCCGCCCGAGGCGATCACCGCGCTCGAGCAGGAGCGCGCCTCCGCCGTGCAGCTGCTGGAGCAGGTCAATCACGGCGTGCCTCTTTACATGGTCATCCCGATGCTGGTGGTCATCGTGCTGAGCTTCTTCGGCCTGCACACGATGATCTGCTTGGGCGCGGGCATGGTCTCCTCCCTGGCCCTCGGCCTCATTGCCGGGACGATCACCCTCCACGAGTGGCTGACCGTCCTGCTGCTGCCGAGCTTCCAGAGCGCCGGCGAGTCGGTCATCGTCATGATGATCTGGGTCGCGGCCTTCGGCGGCGTGATGAACGCGATGAACGCCTTTGACCCGCTCTCCCGCGGCGTGGTCCGGATGTCGAAAACGCCCCACGGTCTGATGGGCTGGTGCGGCGTCATCTGTCTGATCGGCAACGCCGCGCTCGCGGACGAGGCCGCGCAGGTGGCCACGATCAGCCCGATCGTCCGGAACCTGGTGGAGAAGAACATCGAGACCGAGAGCGAGGAGGACGCCTATCGGCTCCGCCTCCGGCTCGCGACCTTCACCTCCTCGATGGGCATTTACGGCTCGCAGCTGATCCCCTGGCACTGCTTCCCCGTTTTCTTCGCCACCGTGGTCAACGCCGTCTACCCGATGCTCGGTTCGCCCATCACCCCGATGCAGATCATCAGCCGGAACTATCTCGGCTTCCTCTTCGTCGGCACGCTCCTGCTGCTGACCTTCACCGGCTGGGACCGCTTTATCCCCGGCCTTGCGCTGCCGAAGAATATGCGCCTGAAGAAGAAGGACGCCGCCGAACCGGCCGCCGAAGCCTGAATCGAAGAAAAACGAACCGCCGCGGACGCCGTCCGCGGCGGTTTTCTGTTGCAAAGCCGGCTCGTATCCCGTATAATACTGTTGTTTATTTGGAAAAGGATGGTCGTCCTGATGGTCTTTAACAGCGCCTCGTTTCTATTCCTGTTTCTTCCCGCCGCGCTGATCCTCTACCGGATCGTGCCGGGCCGGGAGGCGAAAAACGCCCTGCTCTGCCTGCTGAGCCTGCTGTTTTATGCCTTCGGCGGGCTGGCGCAGCTGCCGGTGCTGCTGGCCGCGGCGGTGTGGAGCTATGCCTTCGGCCTGCTGCTGGCCCGTCCGTGCGCGCGGCGCAGGCTCTGGCTCGCGCTGGGCGTCGCCGGCGATCTGGCGCTGCTGTGCGCCTATAAATACCTCGCCTTTTTCCTGGAGCTTTTCCGGCTGCCGGCGCTTTCTTCCCCGCTGCCGCTTCCGCTGGGCATCTCCTTTTTCACCTTCCACGCGATCTCCTATCTGGTCGACACCTGCCGCGACGCGTCCCTGGCGGAGAAGCGGCCCGATCGGCTGCTGCTCTATCTTGCTTTCTTCCCCCGGCTGATCGCCGGGCCGATCGCCAAGTGGAAGGACAGCCGCGAGCAGCTGACGCGGCGGGAGACCTCCCCCGCCGACACTGCGGCCGGCCTGCGGCGCTTCGTGCGCGGCCTGCTGAAAAAGCTGCTGCTCGCGGAGAGCGCCGCCGCGGTCGTCAACACGGTCTACGCGCGGGCGCCGGGCGAGCTCGGCACGGCGCTGGCCTGGCTGGGCGGCCTGTGCTACTGCCTGCAGATCTACTATGACTTCTCCGGCTACAGCGATATGGCCATCGGCCTCGGCCTGCTCTTCGGCTTCCGCTTTCCGGAAAACTTCGACCATCCCTACGTGTCCGCCAGCGTCAGCGAATTCTGGCGCCGCTGGCATATCTCGCTCAACCGCTGGTTCGTCGATTACCTGTACATCCCCCTGGGCGGCAGCCGCCGCGGCAAATGGACCACGCTGCGCAACCGCCTCCTTGTCTTCCTCGCCACCGGCATCTGGCACGGCGCGGGCTGGACCTTCATCCTCTGGGGGCTCTGGAACGGCCTTTTCGTCGTGCTGGAGGGGCTCTTCCCTTCTGTTTTCAAGACCGAGGGCAAGTCCCCCGTCAGGCGCGTGCTGCTGCACGTCTATGCGCTGCTCGTGTTCCTGACCGGCTTTATGATGTTCCGCGCGGACTCCGTCTCGCAGGGGCTGCTGCTGATCGGACAGCTGTTCCGCTTCAGCGCCGCATCGACCGCGGGGCTCGCGGCCGTCATGACGCTGCTCACACCGGCCCGCTGCCTCTTCCTGCTGCTGGGCGTCCTCTTTGCGATGCCCGTCGCTCCCCGCCTCCGTCAGGCCGCCGCGGCGCGCCTGGGCGAGGGCTCTGCGGCCCTGGAAGGCCTCGGCGATGCGCTGGCGCTGCTCGGGCTTGTCGTCTGCGTGCTGGCAATGGCCGGCGGGGCTTACACGCCCTTCATCTACCAACAGTTTTAGGGAGGTGCGGACATGAAACGATTTCTCTCCCTTCTCTTCTCCGTCCTCTTTCTGCTCCTGTGCCTGATCCCCTCCCTGGGGCTCCTGCTCACCGGCGGCTCGGAAGCCGCGGCCAATCAGGTGCTCGCGCTCAAGCCCTCGATCCAGAAGCGCGACGGCAGCCTGAACGCCGCCTGGCTCGAGGATCTCGCCCGCTATGTCAACGACCGCTTTTCCCTCCGGCAGGAGGCCGTCACGCTCTGGGCGCGGCTGAACGCCGGCCTGTTCCACAGCTCCGTCACCGACCAGGTAATTCTCGGGAAGGACGGCTGGCTGTATTTCTCGGCCACGCTCCCCGATTACACCCGCACCGATCCGATGAGCGAGCGCGAGCTCTGGTGCGCCGCGCGGCGGCTCTGGCTGCTGCAGGAATACGCCGAGGCGCAGGGCGCTCAGTTCCTCTTCACCGTCGCGCCGAACAAAAACCAGCTCTATCCGGAGGGCATGCCCGCGCTGCCGGTCGCAGACGGGCCGACGAACACCGAGGCGCTGTACTGGAAGCTGGACGAGCAGGGCGTCGCCTGTCTTGACCTGCACGCGGTCTTTCGCGCCGCCGATCCGGAGCGGCTCTATTTCAAAACCGACAGTCATTGGACCTCGCAGGGCGCGGCCCTCGCCGCCGATGCGATCCTGAACGCCCTCGGGCGTGACGGCGCGTATGCCGCCGGACCCTTTGCCGCCGGCGTTCACCTGGGCGATCTCTATGAAATGCTCTATCCCACCGGCGCCGAGGCGGAGCCCGACCGGGTCTACGCGCCGGGCTTCACCTTCGAAGCCAGCAGCTCCAACCCGGACAGCATCAGCATCCGCACCAGCTCCGCGTCCGGCGAGGGCACGCTCCTGATGTACCGCGATTCCTTCGGCCGCTCCCTCTACCCCTATCTGGCCGAGGCCTACGCCGAAGCCTTCTTCTCCCGGAAAAACGATTACGACCCGAGCGAGCTTCAGCCGGGCGGCGCGCTGGTGATCGAGCTCGTCGAGCGCAACCTCCGCTATCTGCTCGACTATGCGCCCACGCTGCCGGCCGCCGCGCGCGATCCGTCGCTGGCAGGCGGCGCGCAGGAACGGGAGACGCAAATCGAATTTCATCTTGCCAAAGGCGGCCCGGAGGGGTATACTGTTTTGCGCGGGGATCTGGACGGCTGCACGCCGGACGACGAGTCTCCGATCTATATCGACACTGTGCTGGGTCTTTTCGAGGCGCTGCCCGGGGCGGAGGGCTTCTCCCTCTGTCTGCCGGAGGAAGCGGCCGCGGGGCCGATCCGGGTGCTCTTCTGTCAGGACGGCGCGCTGCTGTCCCTGGCGGGCGTCCCGGCGCCCTGACCATCCCGGCCAACCGGAGGTAATCCAATGAAAAAAGCTTTTGCCCTGATCCTGCTCCTGGCTCTGCTGCTGACGCTGGCCGCCTGCGGCGCTCCCGCCGCCCCGGAGGAGCCGGAAGAAGAAGTGCCCGTTATGACCGCCGTGCTTCCCGGCGCCTCTCAGAAGGAGCCCGCCGTCGAGCCGACGGAGCCCCCCGCCGAGGTAGAGGTCGCGGCGGAGGAGGAGCCGGAGTCGAACACGGCCGAGACCGTGGCCCGCATCCTGAAGATGAAGGGCCAGCCCGTCGAGGATCTGATCGAGTGGCTGGGCGAGCCGATCAGCCGCGAGTATTCCTCCAGCTGCCTGATCGACGGCGGCCAGGACGGCCAGCTGGTCTACGAGGGCTTCACCGTCTACACGCTCGTTGAAAAAGACGGCACCGAGACGATCTACGACTGCGAATAATCCGAAACAAAAAGACCGTCGGATCCATGGATCCGACGGTCTTTTTGTTCTTATGTTTTCGGCGAGAAATAGAACAGCATGTGGCGGATGGCCGCGTCGAAGGCGACCCAGTCGTGGTCGGCGCCGGGCACGATCATCAGGCAGGAATCCTGCACGTTGTCGAGCTGGGACCAGGTCTCGTAAACCTCCTCCATCACCGGCCACTGATAATCCTTCTCGCCGGCGGCCATCATCAGGAAGCGGATCGGCCCTTTTTCCTTGAAAGCGGCCAGCGCTGCCTCCTGCCGGTACATGCCGGAGAACAGCCCGTAATACGCAAAGATATCCGGCATCGTCTGCATCGCCAGGCAGATGGACTGCGAGGCGTTGGAGGGTCCTGCGATGGCAAAGTAATCCCGCGCCGCCACCAGGTCCTCCACCGCCGAGCTCGCGGCATAAGTGGAGAAATGGTCCACCGTGTACTGGATCAGCCGCAGATAGCGGTCTCCGATCCAATCGGCGATCATCTCGTTCGTGGAGACCACGATCAGCGGATCGCAGTAGCCCTCCTGGATCAGGTAGTCGATGAAATATCGGGTGTTCACCGCGCAGCCGAACCAGAGATTGCCGTGGCTGTAGCGGTAGTCGCTCCCCAGCATCTTGTAGGGGTCTCCGTCTGCGCCGTTGAGATAGATCAGCACGCGGTACTGTTTGTCCGGGTCATAGCCGTAGGGCAGGTAGATCAGATAGGTCTCGCCGCCCTCACCCTGCGCCTCGATCACCTCGCCCTGCTGTTCGGGCGGCTGATGGTACTTCATCTCGGTATAGGGCTCGTAGCCCAGGAACACCGCCGGATCGGGCCGGGAATAGCCGTATTTCTTCGCGTCCTCATAGCGCAGCATCCAGCGGTCGTTGCCGAAGTGCTTCTCGAGCTGCGGGTCAAAGACGTAGGGGATGCCCTTGATCACGATGTCCGTCCAGGCGTGGGTGTTGTCCGGCGTATCCAGCGAACGGAGGATCGTGTTGGCCGGGTAGCCCAGGCGCCGCGCCAGCGCACGGAACACGGCGGCGTAGTTGTAGCAGTTGCCCTTGCCGCTCGTAAACATGAGCTTCGCGTCCTCGATGCTCCAGTCCACGCCCTCCTCTTCCTTATGGCCGCGGCCCAGATAGACGTAGCTGTCGCGCACATAGTCGTAGCAGTGCCGCAGCATCGCGAAGCGATCCGCCGCGTCCTCCGGGAACTGCTCCTGCAGGGCGGCGAGGCACTCGGTCACATAGCCGTCCAGCTCCTCGTCCCCGGAGCTGAAGCGTCCGTCCGGCCCGAAGTCCAGCGGCCCGACCGCGGTGTTTCTCAGCAGGAAGCCGTTTTCTCCGACGCAGTAGAGCGCGGTGCCGCGCAGCAGCATCCCCGGCTCGCAGCCGGTGGCCAGCGCGGTCTCCGTCCAATGGGCGCCGTCCTCCGCCGCGGCATGCGGCACAGAGGCCTCCAGCAGCAGCGCGTAATCCGGATCCGCCGGATCCAGATCGACCGGCGTCTTCGCGCCCTCGGCCGGGAACAGGCGCTCCTCCGCCGTCCATTCGTTGACGGCGGCGATCCGCCGGGCAAAGTCCCGGCGGCTGGACGAGGCCTTTCCGATCTCGTTCAGCTCCTGCCGGAGCAGCGCCGTTTCCTCCTCGGAGCCCGCCGGCAGCAGCGCATCCGCCGCCGCGTTCAGCGCGGCTTCGTCCAGGGGCTCGTCCGGGCGCAGCCAGTTCTCCCCGTCTGCGAAGAGAAAGGCCGTATGCTTCAGCAGCGTCGGCGTGACGCCGGCAAAATACGTGCGGTCGCCGCTCACGGGCTCGGCCCAGGGATCGGCGGGCTGTCCCGCCTCATCCAGCCAGCCCTCCAGCTTCAGGCCCGGCAGCTCCGGCGCGTAGGCGGGCAGCGTCTCGCCGGCCTGCAGCGTGAAGCTGGCCAGCGTCTCCTCTCCCAGGCGGAAGGACACGCTGTACTCCCGCGTCTCCTCCACGGAGCTCGTCACCTCCGGGCGAAAGACCGTCCCGGCCGACGCCGGCGCCGGCGTATGGGCCTCCGGCTTCGGCCCTTCCATGCGCCATCTGCCGATCAGCAGCAGCACCGCGGCCAGCGCCAGCAGCGCCGCGCAGCCGAGGACCCATCTGCCGGTCTGCGGCTTCTGTTTTTTTGCGTTTTTCCGTTTTTCTCTCATCGGTTCCTGTTGATCCTTTCGCCGCCGCGCGGAGCGGGCGGCCGACTGTGTTGCCCATTATACCCCCTCCGGCTGTGCGGTGCAAGCCATAAAAGCAGAACACGCGCCAAATGGCGCGTGTTCTGTCGTGAAAAAGCGATTTTACAGGTTGTAATACTTCTCGAACTCCGCCGGATGCGGGATCTGCGAGAGCTCCAGACACTCGGCGCGCTTGCGCTTGATGAAGCCCTTGAGAAGCTCCTCCGGGAAAACGCCGCCGGCGGTCAGGTAGTCGTGATCCTGCTCCAGCGCGTCCAGCGCCTGCTCCAGCGAGGTGGGCAGCTGGTGCAGCTTGGCCTTTTCCTCGGCGGGCAGCTCAAAGAGGTTCATGTCGTAGGGGCCCCAGCCGTTGGCGTGCGGGTCGATCTGATTTTTGATGCCGTCGATGCCGGCCATCAGGATGGCGGCGTAGCAGAAATAGGGATTGCAGGTGGCGTCCGGGTTGCGCAGCTCGAAGCGGCGGAGCTTCGGGCTCTTGGCATAGGCCGGGATGCGGATGACGGCGCTGCGGTTCGAGGTGGCGTACCCGACGGTCACGGGCGCCTCAAAGCCGGGCACCAGGCGCTTGAAGGAGTTGGTGGAGGGATTGGTGAGCGCGCAGAGCGAAGCGATGTGCTTGAGCAGGCCGCCCATGAACCAATGGGCCTCGCGGCTCAAATGCGAATAGCCCTCGTCGTCGGAGAAGACCGGCTCGCCGTCCTTGAGGAGCAGCATGTGCACGTGCATGCCGCTGCCCGCCTCGCCGTAGACCGGCTTGGGCATCAGCGTGGCGCTCAGGCCGTACTTGCGGGCCACATTGTGGATGATGTATTTGATGCTCATCGTGCCGTCGGCCATCTTGGACATCGGGCCCAGCAGCGGCTCGATCTCGAACTGGCCGGCGCCGCCCACCTCGGGGTGGTGGTACTTGACGGGGATGCCCGCCTTCTCGATCTCCAGGCACATCTCGCTGCGGCACTCGTAGGTGCGGTCCAGGG
>CAMZIX010000023.1 GCA_947307375.1 uncultured Clostridia bacterium
CGCTGCCGCCCGGCTCGCCGCTCGCGCCGCATCTGACGCGCATCGGCGGGCGGGATTATCTTGTTTTTCGCCTGTAGTTGAGATATAATAGTTATATTCTACACAGAAAGAGGCGAATTCGATGCAGATGACCGATCTGATCGCCAAAAAGCGGGACGGCGGTGCGCTGAGCACCGAGGAGATCCAGTTCATCATTCGCGGCTATACCGAGGGCAGCATCCCGGATTACCAGATGTCCGCCCTGTGCATGGCCATCTTCTTCCGCGGCATGGACGACCGGGAGACCCTGGATCTGACGATGGCCATGATGCACTCCGGCGAGACGCTCGATCTGAGCCCGATCCGCGGCGTCAAGGCCGATAAGCACTCCACCGGCGGCGTCGGGGACAAGACGAGCCTGATCCTCTGCCCGATGGTGGCGGCCTGCGGCGTGAAGATCGCCAAGATGTCCGGCCGCGGCCTCGGCCACACCGGCGGCACCATCGACAAGCTGGAGAGCTTCCGCGGCTTCGTCACCGGCATCTCCGAGCAGACCTTTTTCGATAACGTCAACCGCATCGGCATCGCGATCGCCGGCCAGACCGCCGATCTGGTGCCCGCGGACAAGAAGCTCTACGCCCTGCGCGACGTGACCGGCACCGTGCCCTCCATCCCGCTGATCGTCAGCTCCATCATGTCCAAGAAGCTGGCCTCCGGCTCGGACGTGATCGTGCTGGACGTCAAATGCGGCAGCGGCGCCTTCATGAAGACCCCGGAGCAGGCGGAGGAGCTGGCCCGCGGCCTGACGCGCGTCGGCCGCCTGGCCGGGCGCAGGGTCGCAGCGGTCATCACCGACATGGATGAGCCGCTCGGCAACGCCGTCGGCAACGCGATCGAGGTCAAGGAGGCCATCTCGGTGCTGCGCGGCGAGACCAAGGGCGAGCTGCTGGAGCTCTGCCTGACGCTCGGCAGCTGCATCCTCACCGAGGCAGGCTTTTCCGCGGACGACGCGGAGGCGCGCGCGAAGCTGCAGGCTGTCATCGACGACGGCAGCGCCCTGCGCAAGCTCTACGAGCTGGTCGAAGGCCAGTTCGGCGAGGCCGCGGCGGTCTACGACACCTCGCTCCTGCCGGATGCGAAGGTCAAGCTGGAGGCTCTGAGCACGGAGGCGGGCTATGTCTCCCACATCCAGGCCGAGCAGGTCGGCCTGGTGTCGATGCATCTCGGCGGCGGACGCGTGACGAAGGAAAGCGAGATCGACCTGTCGGTGGGCGTGTTCCTGCACAAGAAGGTCGGCGACCGGGTCGAGCTCGGCGAGAGCCTCGGCACGATCCACGCCTCCTCTCAGGAAAAAGCGGAGCAGGCGGCCGAGCTCCTGCGCCGCTGCTACAGCTTCAGCGCGGAGCCGGTGGACAAGCCTCCCTTCATCAAGGGCATCGTCCGCTGAAGGAACAGAAGAAAAAAAGGATGTGGACCGAGGTCCACATCCTTTTTTTGATTTTTTATCCCTCGAAGTTCTTGTAGAACAGCGCAAGGAAAACCAGCGCGATCAGAAAATAAAACAGTCCCACATGGAAGAGGAAGCCGTAGCCCTTGGCACGGCCCTTTTCCTCTTTCCGCTCTAGATACTCGGCGTAAGTCTCCTGCTTGCCGCCGCCCATGCCCGGGATCAGCGCACGGACCGCAAAGCTCATCATGTAGCCGAGGCCGGTGAAGGCGCCCGCGTTCGACAGCGCCACCAGCGCGGCCGTCAGGATCAGCAGCACGCCGGGAAAGGTGAACGCGTCGCAGAGCAGGCGGTATTTCTCCACCGGCTCTTCCGAGCCGGTGAAGCCGCGCAGGCGGAGCGCCGCGATCGCCAGCAGCGCGCCGGCGATCGCGGTGATCCCATATTTGATCAGGTTGGAAACGGTTTTTTTGCTCACAGGTTGAACTCTTTCCGGTAGGCCTGCTCCTCGGCGTCGTTGCAGTGCACGAAGTGGCCGGGAATGATCTCGCGCAGCGTCGGCTTATCCACGCTGTAGTCATGCGCGGCGAGCGCGTTGTAGGTGATCCTCTTGCGCCGCTTCTCAGCTCTCGGATCGGGCAGCGGGATCGCGGACAGCAGCGAACGGGTGTAGGGGTGCATCGGGTGGGCGAAGAGCTCATCCGAGGGCGCCAGCTCCACCATGTTGCCGTAGTACATGACGCCGATGCGGTCGGAGAAATACTTGACGACGGACAGGTCATGCGCGATGAAGAGGATCGTCAGACCCAGCTGGTCGCGCAGGTCGTTGAGCAGGTTGATGACCTGGGCCTGGATCGACACGTCGAGCGCGGAGATCGGCTCGTCGGCGATCAGCAGGTCGGGCTTCATGATGACGCTGCGGGCGATGCCGATACGCTGGCGCTGGCCGCCGGAGAACTCGTGCGGGTAGCGGCCGGCGTGCTCGCGCACCAGGCCGACCATCTCCAGGATCTCGTAGACCTTCTCGTCGATGTAGTCCTGATCGCGGATGCCGTTGATGACCAGGCCCTCGGAGATGATCTCCTTGACGGTCATGCGGGGATTCAGCGAGGCGATCGGGTCCTGGAAGATCATCTGGATCTGGGTGATGAGCTTGGTGTTCTTCGCCACGCGGAGCTCGTCCTTGTACTGCTTTTTCAGCTCGGCCAGCCTGGCGGGATCGCTCTGGGCGGCCTTGAGCTGGGGCTCATAGCGCTCCTGGACCTCTTTGACCAGCTTCTCGGCATAGACCTTGTCGGAATTGTTGTGGTCGAACTTGGCCTTGCGGATCTCGTCGCGGTTGGCGGAAATGCTCTCTTCCAGCTCCTTGCGGCGCTGCTCGCTCGTCGGATCGTCGGCCTTGAGCTCCTTCAGCTCCTTGCGGGCGGCCTTGATGGCGTCCCTGTAGCTGCGCGACCCGGCGCAGATGCGCTGGCCCTTGAAGTAGATGCTGCCGGAGGTGATGTCATAGATGCGGATGATCGAACGGCCGGTCGTGGTCTTGCCGCAGCCGGATTCGCCGACCAGGCCGAAGACCTCGCCCTTGTAGATATCAAAGCTGACGTCGTTGACAGCCTTGAGCTCGCCGTTGCCCATCTTGAAGTACTGGCAGAGATGCTCGACCCTCAGCAGGGGTTCCCGATTGTCGATGTTGCTCATCCGAGCTCACCTCCTGCCCTTTTCTTCATTCGCTCGATGCGGTCGATGATGATCTTCGGCGGCTCGACCTTCGGGGCCTCCGGATGCAGGAGCCAGGTGGCCGCCCAGTGCGTGGGCGAGACTTCAAATGCGGGCGGCTGCATCTCGAAGTCGATCTGCATCGCGTATTTGTTGCGCTGCGCGAAAGCGTCGCCCTCGGGCGGGTAGATCATATTCGGCGGGGTGCCGGGGATGGCGTCCAGCTTCTCCTTAGTGTCCAGGTCGGGCATGGAGCTCAGCAGCGCCCAGGTGTAGGGATGGCGCGGATCGTAGAAGATCTCGTCCGCCGTGCCGTACTCGACGATCTTGCCGGCGTACATGACCGCGATGTCGTCGGCCATGTTGGCCACGACGCCGAGGTCGTGCGTGATGAAGATGACCGACAGATTGCGCTCGGCCTTCAGCTTGTTGATCAGCTCCAGGATCTGGGCCTGGATGGTCACGTCCAGAGCCGTCGTCGGCTCGTCGCAGATCAGGATGTCGGGGTTGGCGGCCAGAGCGATCGCGATGACGATACGCTGGCGCATGCCGCCGGAGAACTCGAAGGGGTACTGGTTGTAGCGGATACGGGGCTCGGGGATGCCGACCTCTTCCATCAGCTGGATCGCCTTCTCGCGCGCCATGCTGCGGGTGACGTGGTGCACCATCTGCGAACCGCGGTCCTTCAGGTAATCCACGATCTGCACGCTGCGTGCGCCGCAGTCCACGGTCGGCGCCTTTTCGATGTAATCCTCATAGTGGCCGACCAGGTTGCCGATGGACTTGCCGACGTTCTCTTCAAGCTCGTCCAGGTCGTAGACGACCTTCGGCACGACCTTCCAGTCGACGTCGCGGCCCTTGGCGATCAGCGCGTCGCGGCGGCGGGACTGCCGGGCGAAGCGGGCCTCCTCCTTGGGGTTGCGCTTGACGGCGTTGAAGTAACGGTCGATCGCGTCGTTGATGGCATAGCGGAAGGTGTAGGCGCTCGAATCCTTGACGATCTCCATGCGGTCGATGGAATCCTCCACCTGCTGGGCCAGGCCGTTTGCCCACTTGTGGGCGGCGCCGCGGCTGTTCTTGAATTCCGCAAAGCGGCCCTGATTGGCGCGGAGCGTCTCCACGACGGCTTTCTTCTTCTCCAGCGCGGTCTCGAAGGAGTAGCGCACCCCCTGCTCCTCCATCGCGAGGAAGTCGATCATGAAGTTCTGGTCGAGGTAGCTGCGGGTCATGCTGTTGAGCTCCTCGACGGGCATGCCGTGCAAGTCGGCCTGGGGATTTTTCATCTTGTAGAAGCCGATCCGGAAGAAGTCCGGCGCGGTGCGGCCGTCCAGCTCGCGCAGCAGGTCCTCGGTACGCTGCACCGCCGCGGTGATATTGTCCGGAACAGACTGATCCTTGGAGGCCTTGAAGCCGCGCAGCGAATCCTTCAGCTCCTGGGCGGCGGCGTCCAGCTTGTCGTCGTAGCCGTGGCTGTAGAACTCGTTCTTCGCGCTCTTCAGCTTGTCGGCGATCGTCTTGACCGAGCTTTTGACGTCGACCTTCTGCTTTTTGGAGGTCAGGAACAGGAAGTCCTCGGTCTTGGAGATCAGATCCTCGGCGCCGGTCTTCGCCGTGTTGTAGGCGTTCTCCATACGGATCGCCTCGGCGTTGAATTTCTCGAAGGTCTTGATGCGCTCCTCGACCTGGGCCTTGCTGCCCTCGCCGAGGGCGGCGGCGGAATTGGTCCTGACCAGGCCCAGGACATTGTTGAATTCCTTTTTGGCCTCGCTGCGGTTGCCCTTGTCCTTGAGCAGCATGGCCTCGGTGATCTGGCGGCCGATCTTGACGATCGGGTTCAGGGAGGACAGCGGATCCTGGAAGATCATGGAGATGCGGTTGCCGCGGATCTCGCACATTTCCTCCTCGGTGATCTTCAGGAGGTCCTTGCCGTCGTAGAGGATCTCGCCGCTCTCGATGATGGAGTTGCCGGCGAGGATGCCGAGGATGGCCTTGGAGGTAACGGATTTGCCCGAGCCGGACTCGCCGACGATGGCCAGCGTCTTGCCGCGCTCCAGCTCGAAGGAGATGTCGCGCACGGCCTTGACGGTGCCGCCGGAAGTACGGAAGGAGACCTTCAAATGCTTTACGTCCAGTATTTTATCCATACTCAATCCTCCACACCGCGCAGAGACGGGTTAAAGGCGTCTCTCAGGCCGTTGCCGAACAGGTTGAAGCAGATCATCAGCAGGGAAAGCGCGATGGCGGGGTAGCCCAGCAGGTGCGGGTAGTTGGTCCAGATATTCGCCGCGTCGGACAGCAGGGTGCCGAGGCTGGTCTGGTCCGCGCTGCCGAGCTTGACGATGCCGAGGTAACTCAGCATGCTTTCGCTGCCGATGGTGCCGGGGATGATCAGGATGCTGCCGGTGATGATCGTGCCGAGGGCGTTCGGGAAAATGTGCTTCCAGATGATGCGCCAGTCCTTCGCGCCCAGGGTGCGGGCGGCCAGCACGTATTCCTGGCCCTTGAAGCGGTAGAACTGCGTCCTCGTACGGGAGGCCATGCCGATCCAGCCGGTCAGTACGAAGGCGAAGATCAGGCTTGGCACGACGCCCACCTTGGCCGACAGGTGCAGCTGGAACAGCGTCGCCACAACGATGAAGGGCACGTCGACCAGGATATCGGAGATACGCTCGAGGATCAGGTCGACCCAGCCGCCGTAGTAGCCCTCGACCGCGCCGTACACGGCGCCGATCGTCAGGTTGATGGCGGAGACGACCACGGCCAGCAGCAGGCTCAGCCGGAGGCCGCCCGCGAGGCGGACCGCCATGTCGTAGCCCTGGCTGTCGGTACCGAAGATGTACTCCGGCTCAAAGCCGTTGAGGTAGCGGTAATAGTTGTAATAGAGGATGCGGACCTTGTACTGGGCGGTCTCATGCGTGCCGCCGCCGGTATATTCGAAGTAGACCGGATTGCCTTCGGCGTCGCGCTTGTAGTTGTCCTCCAGCACCAGGTCGTCGGTCAGCTCCACGGTCTTGGCCTTGCCGGAGGCCGTGGTGACGGGCGTACCCTTCTTGGTCTTGTACCAGTAGTTGGCGTCCAGCGGATCGAGGTTGTACTCGTTGTTCTCCACCAGCGGATAGAGGATCTGCAGACCGTTCTCCTGCTCCCAGGCCTGGATGCGCTTGAACTCGGCCTGCTCGATGCTCTTGTACAGGAAGCCGACCTCGAGATAGGTCTCGATCACGCAGTCGGAGTAGATGGACTTGGGCTTGGCGCCCTTGATCTCGGCGATCGTCGTCAGCGGGCCGATCTTCTTCATCGGCTGGTAGTAGCTGCGCAGGCCTTCGCCGATCGAGATGCTGCCGCTGCCCTCATGGTCCTCCGCGCCGACGCCGATGCCGATGGCGCGGACGAGGCCCGGGCCGGAGAAGGTACGGGTCACCGTGCCCTCGGACATGCCGATCTTCTGCAGCGCCAGCACGCGGGAGGGCTTCTTGGCGTAGTACACGTCCATGAAGGTGTTCGCGTGGTTGGAGATGAAGATCGGCGCAAAGATGGCGAAAAGGATGATGATCAGGATGATGATCGCGGCGACGATGGAGCCTTTGTTCTTCCGGAAGCGGATCCAAGCGTCCTTGAGGTAGCCGATGGGCTTGTCATCGAACTTCTTGTCGCTCAGGCGCCGGCCCTCGTTGACCATCGTAAACTTTTCCGCGGGGATGTTATTCAAATCAATCGTATTATTCATCATTTCCTCGACCCCATTCTGATCCGCGGATCAATGAACCCGTAGCTGAGATCCCCAATGATACCGGCCAGCAGACCGATAAACGTATAGAAGATCGTGTCGCACATGAACACGTCGTAGTCGAACAGGTTGATCGATTTCATGTAGAGCTGACCGACGCCGGGGATGGCGAAGATCTGCTCGATGATGATGGAGCCGCCCAGGATGCCGATGAAGCTGCCGATGATACGCGGCAGGATCGGCACCATCGCGTTTTTCAGCGCGTGGCGGGAGGTCGCCTGCGCGCGGGTCAGGCCCTTGGTGCGCGCCAGCAGCATGTAGTCCGAGGTCAGGGTCTCCGTCAGCTCGGCGCGCGTAAAGCGGGTCAGGTCGGCGATCTGACCGAAGGACAGCGCCAGGATCGGCATGATCATGCTGATGAACATCTTCTTCGTCCAGTAGCTGCCGCCCGCGTCCGCCAGCGAGTACATCGTCAGAGGCAGCCAGCTCAGCTTGAAGTAGAAGATGTACTGCACCAGGAAGGCGTACACATAGCTCGGCACGGACACGAACACCATGACCGTCGTGCTGATCAGCTGGTCCTGCCATTTGTTTTTCTTGATGGCGGCGTAGATGCCGAAGAGGATGCCGAGGGGGACGGAGAGGATAAAGGAATACAGGTTGACCAATACGGAGGGCAGCAGGCGGCTGGTCAGCACTTCCATGGCCGGCACGCGGAACTGGATGTACCAGCTCGTGCCGAAGTCCCATTCCGTAATGATATTCCTCAGATAGATGCCGTACTGGACCAGGATCGGCTTGTTATAGCCCAGCGCTTCAAAACGGGCAGTGATGACTGCCTGCAGGTTTTTGTCCTGCGGCAGTTCCCTCGGGAGCAGTCGGATGAGTATGAAGCACATCGTCATGATCACGAAGAACGTAAAGAGCATCAAGATGAGTCTCTTGAGTATGTACTTGGCCATGGCCTCGTCTCCTTCTTGCTTGATTCGATTGCGAGACTGTTTTTTCAATCGAAGTTTTCTGCCTGTCCCTTGCCGTAAGCCTTGATGCAATCCGCCGGTGCACAGCGGATTGCATCAAGGCTTATCCTGGGTACAGATGCATACAGCGGGGGAAGTTTGTGGGCCTCCCCCGCCATATGGTCAGTGGTCAGTCTTCCGGGAAGACTGGGTGAGAATTACTCGTAGTGGAGCTCGCCGCCCTGGGAGGCAACGAAATCAGCCCACTCGGCGTCGCTGTAGTTGTACTTCATCAGACGCAGGCCGCCGAAGTCGTACATGATGTTGTAGTCCTCGGTGTAGTAGCTGTTCTTGAAGCTCAGCAGCTCGCAGGCGGTGGAGCCGGCCAGCGGGATGCGGTAGTACTTGGCGAGGTACTGCTCTTCCATCGTGGACAGGACGTTCAGCTTGGTCTCGAAGTCCGCGCCGGCATAGGGGCCGGAGCCGACCAGAGCGCCGGACCAGGCCTGCCAGGTCATGGTGACGGGCTCGCCGTCGATCTCGATGGTCAGGGTCTCGGTCTTCGGATCCCAGTCAGCCAGCTCGTTGATGTCGTACTGGTCGGGATCGCAGTAGACCTGCATGTTGCGGAACGGGTAGAAGGCCGCGCCGCCCCAGGCGCCGTAGCCGATGGCGAACTCGCCGTTGGGAACGGCGGCGTAACGGTTGTCGATGTTGCCGACAGCCTCGAGCGTGACGGTGCCGAAGCCGGAGCCCTCGACCGCGGCGTTGATGAACTCGTTCATCAGGGCCATCTGGTTGTTATCGGCAGAATCGAGAGCGCCCTTCTTGTAGCCGACGCGGATGACGATCGGATCGCCCTCGGTGTAGAGGCCGGCCTCGACCAGCTCAGCGCAGGCGGTCTTCATCAGTTCCTTCGCCTCGGTGAGGTTGTAGCCGTTGATGGAGTCATGGGCTTCCTTCAGCGTGGTGTAAGCCTTGCCCTCGCCGTACTCAACGCCGTACAGGTTGACGATGGCCTGCATCGCCTGATCGGAGTTGCGGTAGGAGGAAGTGGGATCGTTGTAGATGTCGTAGAAGTACAGGCTGTTGAGCAGGGAGAACGCGGGCTTGAAGCCGGAGGTCGCGGTGACCCACTTGGCGCGGTCGATGCCCAGGGAGAAGGCCTTGCGGAAGTTGATGTTGGACAGAACCACGGAGTTGGTGTTGCCCTTGGACTCGTCCATCGCCTTCAGCGCGTCAACGTCGGTGTTGAAGAAGAAGGACATGGTGTAGGTCTCGTCGACCTTGTAGAGCTGGTCGGAAGAAGCGTAGGTGACGAGCTCTTCCGCGTTCGGGCTCCAGGTGGACAGCTCGCCCTTCAGGAAGGCCTGCTTGGCGGCGTTGTCGTCCATAACGTCGATGACGATGCGGGTGGTCTGATACTGCTGACGCTTCTCGCCGTCGACGAGGAAGTTGGTGTAGGACACGAGGTTGCCGTTGCCGTCATCCTCCCAGCCGTACCAGTTGGGGTTCTGCACGAAGACCATCTGCTTGTCGGCCTGCATGGACTCGAGCATGTAGGGGCCGTAGGCCATGGTGGTCTCGGGAGAGGTGCCGTAGTTGGTGGTCACCAGCTCGCCGGAGGTGTCCTTGCCGGCCTCGTAGAGATCCTCATAGACCAGCCAGGTGCTGGTGAGGGAGGTCAGGAAGTAGTTGAAGTCGATGTGGGTCTGGTTGACGTAGTTGATGGTGTAGTCGTCGACCTTGTAGCAGCCGACGGTGTCGAAGGACACGCCGTCTTCATAGGTCTGCGCGTAGAACAGGTAGTCGGGAGCATAGCTCTCGTAAGCAGCGCCAGGTTCAAAATAATCTGCATAAAGGCCAACGCCACTCAGTTCGTCGTCGCCGGCGCCGTCGGAGCTGTAGGCGACCTCGTCCAGAACAGACAGATACTGCGGGACCTCGTTGCCTTCGGCGTCGATGTAGCCCTCAGCGCCCCAGAAGTTCCATACATCGATGAAGAGATCTTCTTCAGCGCCGGTCTCGAGGTAGGTGCTGGTGTCCACACCGATGGGCAGGTAGGCCGTGGTGCCCTGATAGTAGTAGGCGGCGCCGCCGGCAACGGCGGACTCACCGGCCACGTACAGGTTGGCACGGTAGTTCTTCATCTCGGGCGCCAGCAGCTGCTCCATGGAGTAGATGTAGTCGTCGGCCGTGATGTCTTCCCCGTTGGCCCACTTGGCGTTCGGGTTCAGCTTGATCTCGAAGACATAGCCGTCGGTGGTCTCCTCGGCGGTCTGGCCCTCGGGCAGGATGACCGGGTACTTGGTCAGGTCGTCCTGGTGCTCGGCCGTGACGTCGTTGACCTCGGTGGCCATCTCATAGACCCACTGGTACACGCCGTTCTCGGAGTCGTCGATGGACATGGTGACGAAGGGGCTGGTGATGTAGCCGTTCACCGCGTCGTCGGCGTTGGTCTCCCAGGTGTGGGGGTTCCAGTTGTTGCCCAGAGAGCTGCTGTAGGTGTTATAGGTATAGCTCAGCGGCTCTGCGGGAGTTTCCGGCTGCTCGGCAGGAGCCTCGGCAGGGGCCTCGGCAGGCTGCTCGGCGGGCTGCTCGGCAGGGGGGTTCACGGTCGCCGGGGCGCTTCCGCCGCAGGCAGCCAGAGCGAACACCATAGCCAGAGCCAGCACGAGGGCCAGAAGCTTGGACAGATTTTTGCTCATTTTTTCATTTCCTCCTATAATTAATTTTATTAAACGCACGTCATGTACGGATAATAAACTCGCGGCGGATCTCCCGCGCGGGAGACCGGAAGGCTCATTCTTCCGCATGGCATGCGGAAGAAAAACAGGGGCCCCTGTCTGCGCTTTTCAGAGCGGCGAAGAGCCCGTCGGCGAAGGGAAAAATATACGATCGCCATGTTCACAATTCTGTAAAAGATTCTATCATAATCTCAAAACAATTACAAGCAAGAATTGCCCCGTTTTATAATATTCATCCATATATTATGCAATCTGCCCGGATAAACCGGGCAGATTTTTGTGGATTCTTGTTAAATATCCCCGCATTGATCTATGCAAAACGCTGAATCTGCCGCCGGAATATTCATTACATTTTTTGCATATTCATTTTCGGCGTGAAAAAAGTTCCGTTTTTTGGAAATTATCCGATAAAAAATCCGCCGTCGCACGACAGAACCTGGCCGGTGGTATAGGTCGCTTCCTCCGCCAGATACCACACGGCGCGCGCGATCTCCTCCGGCTGCCCCAGGCGGCCCAGCGGGATCGTCTCCCGCGCCAGCGCGTCCAGGGTCTCCCGGCCGAGCACCTGCACCATGTCGGTGTCGATCACGCCGGGCGCCACGCAGTTGACGCGGATCCCGCTCGGCGCGAGCTCCGCCGCCAGCGAGCGGCCGAGGCCGATGATGGCGTGCTTGGTCGCGGCGTAGGCCGTCTCGCAGGAGGCGCCGTGGCTGCCCCAGATAGAGCTCGTAAAGATCATGCAGCCGCTGTGCTCGTGCAGCATGTGCGGCAGCACGGCCTGGGCGCAGTGGAAGGCGCCGTTGAGGTTGACGTCGAAGATGCGCTTCCACCACGCTGGACTGATGTCCTGGAACAGGTGCTGCTCGGCGATGCCGGCGTTGGAGACCAGCAGCGTCACCGGCCCGAGCTCGCGCTCGATGCGCGCGACCATCGCCAGGACCGCTTCGCGGTCGGCCACGTCCGCCTGCTGGGTGATGACGCGGCAGCCCTCGGCCCGCAGCTGCGCCGCCAGCGCCTCCGCCGCGTCCTCACGCTCGATATAGTTGATGCAGACCGCATAGCCCCTCCGGGCCAGCAGCGCGGCCGTCGCCGCGCCGATGCCGCGGGAGGAGCCGCTGACCAGCGCTACCTTATTCCCCATTCCTCATCCCTCATTCTTCTCGACCTCGTCCAGCCGCGCCTGGATCAGCTTCCGGGCCTCCTCGGCCAGCTCGTTCGTGCTCATGGCTTTTGCGCGCTCGGCGCCGATCACTTCCAGGATGTCCAGATGCACCGCCGTCGGGCGCAGGAACAGGCCCTTTTTGACCTTCTCCGAGCCGTAGCTGCAGGCCACGACCACCGGCACGCCCGCCTTCTGGGCGATCTTGAAGGAGCCGGCGTGGAAGGGCAGCAGCTCGCGGGTCTTGCTGCGGGTGCCCTCCGGGTAGATGCCGATGCTGCAGACGCCGCGCTTGAGATAATCGGCCGCCTGCAGGATGGTCTTCAGCGCCTCGCGGTTGTTTTCCCGGTCGATGGCCAGGAAGCCCGTGTGCCGGGCCGTGATGCCGGCGATGGGGATCCTCAGGTTGGAGGGTTTGGAGACGAAGGCGATGTTGTACTTCCCCAGCTCGCCCATGACGAGCAGCGGGTCGAACATCGAGCGGTGGTTGCTGACGAAGAGGAAGGGCCCCTCCGGCATCTTCTCCAGGCCGCTGATCTTCGCGCGCACCCCCGCGTAGCCGTCGAGCCACTGGGCGCCGATACGGCAGTACCAGCGGCTGAGCGCGTGCTGTTTTTCGATGCCCTCGCCGGGCGCGAGCTTCGGCAGCAGCAGAGCGTTGACGGCAAACACCAGCACCAGCAGGACGTTTGCAGCCAGGTAGCTCAGGGCGAAGACCCCGAGCAGGCTCCACACGCTCACCGAGGCGGCCAGCGCAGCCCATAGACCGGTCGCCGCCAGGCTGACGATCAACAGATACAGAAAAATCAAGGAGCAGACCTCCCCTTCCCTGTGCTGCGTCTATCATACCGCATCCCGCCGCATTTTCCAAGTGCTTTTTCCGGTCTTTTCCCCCGACGCATCTTGAATTATCGGCCGCTTGATGTTAAAGTATTTTTAAAATAGGAAAGTATGCGTATCAAGAAAAAAAGAAAAGGAGAAAGCTCATGAAGTACATAATGGCTCTGGACCAGGGCACCACAAGCTCCCGCTGCATCCTCTTCGACCACGCGGGCAATATCTGCGCCGTCGTCAACAAGGAATTCAAGCAGTATTATCCGAAGCCCGGCTGGGTCGAGCACGACGCCACGGAGATCTGGGACACGACCCTGGAGGTCGCCCGCGCCGCGATGGCGAAGCTGAACGTCAAAGCCTCGGATATCGCCGCCATCGGCATCACCAACCAGCGCGAGACCACCGTGGTCTGGGATAAGGAGACCGGCGAGCCGATCGCCAGAGCCATCGTCTGGCAGTGCCGCCGCACCTCGGAGATCATCGACGGCCTTGTGCACGACGGCTGGAGCGACAAGATCCGCGAGAAGACCGGCCTCGTGCCCGACGCCTATTTCTCCGGCTCGAAGATCAAGTGGCTGCTGGACAACACGCCCGGCGCGCGCCGCCGCGCCGCCGCGGGCAAGCTGCTGTTCGGCACGATCGACACCTGGCTGATCTGGAAGCTGACCGGCGGGCGCGTGCACGTGACCGATTATACCAACGCCAGCCGCACGATGCTCTACAACATCCGCGAGCTCAAGTGGGACGAGGAACTGCTGAATCTGCTCGACGTGCCCGCGAACATGCTGCCCGAGGTAAAGCCCTCCTCCTGTGTGTACGGCAAGACGGACTTTGAGCTGCTGGGCGGCGAGATCCCGATCGCCGGCGCCGCGGGCGACCAGCAGTGCGCCCTCTTCGGACAGTGCTGCTTCGAGCCCGGCCAGATGAAGAACACCTACGGCACCGGCTGCTTCC